>CAKZKQ010000775.1 GCA_937123825.1 uncultured Pseudomonadota bacterium | reverse complement strand
TCACGGGGAGCGAAGCCATAGCAGCGCTATTGCGAGCGACTCGTGTGGTGTCTGACGCCATCAGGGCCGCCCCAAACTAGGGTTCTTCGCCAACGGGGACAATGGTCCCAGAGCCTTCGATGACAGCGGGGATGAATTCGGCGTTGAAGAAGTTCAGTTCGCCGGTGAAGACGACCGGGTCCTGGTCGCCGACGGTGATGGTGACGGTGACCTCGGTGTCGCGGGTGCGGGCCTGTGAGCGGCGGACGAAGATCTGGTAGGAGCGATCCTCTTCGGGCACGGGCAGCAGGACCGTCTCGGGGCCAAAGCCGTCGGTGTCATCGACCAGGTAGGTCGGGTCATCGTTGGGGTTGCCCTCTTCGCCCCAGTCGGGGTTGTCGTTGGCAAAGTAGCAGTCTTCGGGGTTGACGTTGTTGCGGGTGCCCGCCTCGCTGAACTCGCCGTCGACCGAGCGGATGACGTGCAGGTCCAGATCGGAGTTGTCGTCCCAGGTGATGACGATGGAGACGTTGGAGACCACGATGCGGAAGGTGGACGGCTCGCAGTTGGGCAGCTCGGTCAACTCGCTGGTGACGTTGAGCGTGACGATGTAGGTGCCTTCCACGTCGGGCACAAAGGTCAACTCACCGCTGTCGAGGCCGGGCTCCACGCCCAGATCCTGGCTGCCTTCGGGGGCGTCGATGGTCCAGTCGAAGATCAGGTCGCCACCGGCGGGGTCTTCACTCTGGAGGCCGTTGAGCTGCACGGCCTGACCGATGCCGGGCGCCAGGCCGCCGCGCACAAAGTTGTTGTCTTCGTTGTCTTCGAGCAGCACGCGGCCGCGGATGTCGCTCTCGGGGCAGTCGGCGCCTTCGGCCACCACGATGGTCTCGGCGCTCAGGTCGCCGTCGGTGCTGGCCACCAACGACACCTGCTGGGCCTCAAACCCTTCGGGCAGGTAGGTCACGCCCACGTTGAAGGACTCGCCGGGCTCAAGCGTGCGGGGGAACTGGCCGCCGATGGTCAACTGGAAGGGCACATCGTCGTTGCCAAACGCCACTTCAGTGACGTCGATGGCTTCTTCGCCGCAGTTGGTCAACTCGACCTGCTCGATGGCGATGTCGCCGGGAGGCACAAAGCCAAAGTCCACCTGGCGGTCGTTGAAGCGGATGCACTGCTCGGCGCCGGGGACGCCCACGCCGGTGATCGGCACCTCGACGCGCTCGCTGTCGGGGGTGTTGTTGATGACCACCAGGGTGTTGCCGTAGCGGGTGGGCTGGTTTTGCTGGAGGAAGACCGGCTCAAAACGCACGCGGTAGGTGATCGACTCGGTCGAAGGCACAATGACCGGATCATCCTGGCTGGGCGCGATGACCTGGAAACCGGTGCTGGGGTTCTGCTGCAGGCCCACAAAGTCCAGCTCCAGATCCTCATCACCCACGTTGGTGATCACCACATCCAGGAAGGACGACACGTTCTGGGGCACCTCACCAAAATCAATCTCCCCGGGCTCGATCACGATCGACGGGCCCTCATCGAGGTCCAACACGCACTGACGGGTGTCCAGGTCGCAGACCTCACCGGCCTCGCAGCCGCCCTCACGGCAACCCGACAGGCACACGCCGTCGCCCACGTCGCAGAACGCGTCGTCGGGGCACTGGCTGTCCTCTTCACAGGGGTTGTCCTGACACTCGCGGGTGTCCAGGTCACAGAACTGACCCTCATCGCAGCCGCCCTCGCGGCAACCGGCGGTGCACAGCCCTTCATCGCAGTACTGGTTGTCGTCGCACTGGTCGTCGCCTTCGCAAGGCGCCTCAACACAGGTGCGGCTGTCCAGGTCGCAGACCTCACCGTCGGGGCAACCGCCCTCGCGGCAGCCCGGCAGGCACTCGCCTTCGTCACAGAACTCATCGTCGCCGCACTGGCTGTCCTCTTCGCAGGGCTCATCGACGCATTCGCGGGTGTCGGTGTCGCAGAACTGGCCTTCATCGCAGCCGCCTTCGCGGCAACCAGCGGTGCACAGCCCTTCGTCGCAGTACTGGTTGTCTTCGCAGTCGCCATCGCCGTCACAGGGAACTTCGACGCACTCGCGGCTGTCCAGATCGCAAACTTCGCCCTCATCGCAGCCGCCCTCGCGGCAGCCGTCCAGGCAGACGCCTTCGTCGCAGAATTGGTCGGCGTCGCAGTCGTTGTCTTCCTGGCAGACGCCGTCGTCCACGCACTGGCGCGTCACAAAGTCGCAGGTCTCACCATCGGGGCAGGTCCCAGGACGGCAGCCCGGCTCGCACTGACCAGACTGCGGCTCGCAGAAGGTGTCGCCGGGGCAGTCCGTATCAACGATGCAACGGTCGTCGTTGTTGACGTCGTTGTTTTCATCGTTGTTGACGTCGTTGTTGGGCTCGTTGTTTTCGTCGTTGTTGACGTCGTT
Organism: uncultured Pseudomonadota bacterium; assembly: GCA_937123825.1. GTDB lineage: Bacteria > Myxococcota_A > Bradymonadia > Bradymonadales > CAKZKQ01. The sequence continues at coordinate 19,019 of CAKZKQ010000775.1, read as the reverse complement.
GTTGTCGTCGTTGTTGGTGTCGTTGTTGGGATCGTTGGGATCCTGACAAGTCCCTGCCACGCAAATCCGATCGCCGCGGCAGTCGGTGTCGGCCTGACACCCGGCCTGGGTGTCGCCACCACAAGCGCTCAACGTCAACACAACGGCCCCCAGAAGGCACATCGCCCAGGCCTTGACCGGCAAAGCGCGCGCTCGAAGAGCCAAATTCGTCATATCCATGTGCTCCAAACTCCCGATCCCTCAAAAGGACCTTCATCTCAAATCGCAGCGGCCCCGGATCCAAACTGTCGCCCAAATGGCGACCGGATCCCTATCCCAGATGCCTGCCTCCACGGGTTCACAGACAACCTCGCCGACAACACCACAGACCCACCCACCGCCAAAACGGCATCGGAAAAGGCCAGTTTGCGTCTGGTCGCTCGCTGCGGCTGCTGCAAAACCTCAGGCAGGAAGAGTACAAGCAGAAAAATCAGAGATCAATTCTATTGGGCATCGACAGGAACCTTGATCCTGAAAACAGTCTTTCCTGCCTGTGAATCAACTTCAATCTGGCCACGGTGAGCCTCGACGAGCACCTTGACGATCGAAAGCCCCAAACCGCTGCCGCCGCTCGAACGGGCGGTCGTGAAGAAACGGTTGAAAACCCGCGACAGATTGGCCTCGGAGATCCCCGGACCATCATCCTGCACCTCAATGACCGCCTTATTGTCCTGAACACCAAGGCGCACCACCAGGTTGGGGCCGCCGTGCTGACGCGCGTTTTCAATGAGGTTGCTCAGGATCGACTCGAAGGTCTCGGGCGCCATGACCACAGACAGGGCCGGATCCGCTTCCACCTGGGCCTCAATCGCAGCGCCGCGCGCTTTGGCCGCCCCCACCAACGCCTCCACAACGGGCACCACGAGGGTGTGATGATCGCCGGGCTTGAGCACTTCGGCGCGGGCCAACTCCAGCAAGCGCGTCACCAGACGCCCCAACCGTTCGGCGTCTTTCTCCAGGTTGGACAAAAACCGGTCGCGCTCTTCGGGCGTCATGTCGTCAAGATGATCGCGCAGCAGCTCCACCGTCCCCCGAATGGAGGTCAGCGGGGTCTTGAACTCGTGAGAGACGTTGGCGGCGAAGGTCTGGATGTAGTCGGCGCGCTCTTCGAGGGTGTTGGCCATGTCGGCGATGGCCTGCGAGAGCAGCGCCACCTCGTAGGTCACGGGCCGCTCCAGCGGCTGCGCAGCCCCGCGCTCGCCGTGGGTGACGCGCCTGGCTTGCTTCACCAGCGCGTGCACCGGCCGCACGATCGCCACCGACGAGAGCACCGTCAGCAGCGCCACCACCAACAAGAGCGCCGCCCCCACCCCCAAAATGTGAAAACGGATGTGGTAGAGCGCCTTGCCCACGTCCATCGGCGTGCGAGAGAGCAAGACCGCCCCCCAACAGCGCCCGCCTTCGATCAGTGGCAAGACCACATAAACGCGGACTCGGGTGCCTCGGCTGATGGATTCGAGCGGCGGCGAGTCATTTTCAGAGACCCTTTGGCGCATGACCTTGATGGATTGGCCCTGGAGGGCTTGGCGGACTTCTTCAAGGTTGGCCAGCGACAGGCCCATGTGGCCGCCAGTGGAACCCACCACCACGCCCTGGGGATCAAGCACTCGGATGCCCGCCAACGTGGTGCGCTGGGCGTCTTTGAGGACCGGCGAGATCTGCTGGCCGGCCTTGATGGCAGCGCGGTGGGCGGGCTCGGCGGCGTCGATGGGATCGGGGGCGGGCGGAAAGATGTCGTCGGTGACGCGGTCGAGCGTGGGCGGAACCGGTTGGAGGCGTGCGTCGTCGGGCAGAAAACGCACGTCCACCTTGGGGCCATAGAACTGCGGCGAGATGTCGGGGTCGTGGTTTAACTCACGCGCCAGGGCGTCGCGGTAGAGGGCACGGACAAAGGCGGCCTGGGCGATCAACTCGGTCTCGGTCAGCCGCAGCAGGAGCGTCTCGTAGATGCGCACCATGGCCGCGCCGCCAAGCGGCAGCAGCAGGATGACCAGGTTGATGACCAGCAGCACCGCGCGGAGCCTGGGGGCCCGGATGGCGCTGCCTTTCTTGGGGGTGGGATCAGCGGCACGCGCCGAGCTTGTATCCGACGCCATGGACCGTCTCGATGGGCTCGCCGCCGACGTCCGCGAACTTGCGCCGCAGGCGCCGGATGTGGCTGTCGACGGTGCGATCGGTGACGACGTTGTTGTAGCCGTAGGCTCCGTCGATCAACTCATCGCGCGAAAAGACCTTGCCAGGATAGCCCATCAAGGTGCGCAGCAAACCAAACTCGGTCACCGTCAACACCACCTGTTGCTGGCCCCAGAACGCCTCAAAGCGATCCATGTCCAGCCTCAATTGGTGGTGCTCAAGGGTGTTGGTCTTGGCGGCCTTCGCCGAGGCCTCTGGTTTGGGCTCGGGCACAAGGCGGCGCAGCACCGCGCGGATGCGGGCCACCAGCTCACGGGGGCTAAAGGGCTTGGTGATGTAGTCGTCCCCGCCAAGCTCCAGACCCAGGATGCGGTCGATCTCCTCATCGCGTGAGGACAGGAAGATGATGGGGGTGCGGGAGGTCTTGCGGATCTCGCGGCAGACATCGGTGCCGTCCATTTCGGGCATCATGATGTCCAGCACCAGCAGATCGGGGCTGTCGGCCGCGAAGCGCTCCAGCGCCTGGGCGCCGTCGTGCGCTTCGATGACCTCAAAGCCGGCCTTGCGCAGCGCAAAACGAACCACCTCTCGAATGTGCGGATCGTCATCGACCACCAGAATGGTCGCTTTGGCGCTGCCTGTGACCATGGGTCCGCTCTCAGGCGCCCGGGGGCAGCTGCTTGACCGGGTCGAAGACGCCGCGGCTGATGAGCTGGTCGGTCAGGAAGGGGATCTCGAAGACCTCACCGGTGTAGGCCTTGTAAGCAAAGAAGATGGTGCCGCAGCCGGTGGCCAACGCCAGCAGCCCCAGCGTGCAGGGGCTCAAGATGATGAAGACCGCCGCCACACACAGCCACGCGGTCGCCTGACGGGCGTGGTAGTGGATGTAGGGGCTCTCAAGCTTGTCTTTGAGGGCAAAGAGCGTGATCGGCGCCATGATCGTAAAGAGGTACATCAAGAGCGCCCAGAGCTTCTCATCGTCATTGACTGACGCGGGTGTATAAGGTGACAGGTCCGCCATTGCTCTCAAACCTTCCAGTCTCGGAACCAGGAGCCCACAGACAAGGCGCGCTGCGGCCCATCCGCAATCGCCCGGTCATCATTGTGGTCGCTGTCTGATTCCGCTGACGCCGACCATTGCAGCGCCCCGTGTCCATCCACACTTGCAGCCCGGAACATACACCCTCTGACAGGTGGGGTCCAGAACGCATTCACTGGCGGCGCTTGTTGACCCAGTAGGCCGCGCCCGCACCCGCCAGCGCCAGCGCCGTCACCGCGCCGATCTTCAGCGCCCGATCTTGGCGCTCGGCCCGCGCGATGCTCTGCGCGTAGGGGATGTTGGAGAAGGTCACCATGTCGTAGAGCGGCATGTAAAGCTCGTCTGGCAGGTGCTCGTACAAGAAGAGGTCCATCTTCTTGCGCGCCTTGTAGAGCGGATCGACCACGTCCGAGCGCATCTCGATGTAGTTGTGCAGCGACAACTGCGCCAGCGCGTCGGCGTTGGGCTTGCGCACGGTGCTGAAGGCCGGCAAGACCTTGGCCCAATCCCCGCCAAAAATGTCCACCAACTCCGCAAAGACCCGGCAGTCTTCAAAGCTGGCGTTCATCCCCTGGCCAAAGAACGGCACCACGGCGTGCGCCGCGTCCCCCACCAGGCACGTGGTGTCGCCGTGGTGGTAGGGCTGACAGCGGATGGTGACCAGCTTGCCGGTGGGGTTGTCAAAGAAGTCCTCTTCAAGCGTGGGCATCAGCCCCAACGTGTCGGGGAACCAATTCTGGAAGAAGCGCCGCACGTCGTAGGGGCTCTGGAGCTGCTCAAAGCTGATCGCCCCCTCGTTGGACATAAAGAGCGTGCAGGTGAACGACCGGTCCAGGTTGGGCAGCGCGATGAGCATAAAGTCGCGCCGCGCCCAGATGTGCAGCGCCCCAGGCGGCAGCGCAAACTCGCCCCGGTGGTTGGGCGGAATGGTCAACTCTTTGTAGGAGTGGGGCAGGAAGTCTTGCTCGTAGTTGAAGCCCCCCACGCGCTGCATCCGGCGGCGCACCTTGGAGAAAGCCCCGTCGGCGCCGATGACCACCTGGCCCTGCACGGTGCGGGTCTCGTCGGTGGCCATGTCGCGCACCACCACCGCCGCGCCGTCCAGATCCACGTCCACGCACTTGTGGTTGAAGTGAAAGCGGGTGTTGCGCTCGTGCTCCGAGACATCCATCAGGATCTCGTTGATGGCCTGACGCGAGATCGACAAAATCGCCTGCCCCGGCTTGCCGTAGGGCTGAAAGCTCAGCCCCCCATCGAGCCCGTGCACCATCCGCCCTTCCATCGGGATGGCCAACGACGCGATCGCCTCATCCAGGCCCACCGCCGCCAACGCCGTCAAACCCCGCGTCGACAACGCCAGGTTGATCGAACGCCCCGCCGGAATCTCGGTGACGCGCATGTCCGGACGACGCTCAAACACCTCCACCTTGTATCCTCGCCGCGCCAGGAAGAGGGCCAACAAAGACCCCGCCAACCCCGCACCGACAATGATCACCGGCAGATCCGAGCGGACCATCGCTGCCTCGTTCATCTGCACTCCTCACTCCTTGCTCAAAGGACCACCTGCGCGCCGCACGCGACGCCAACCCAGGCCGCCCCTTAAATCTGCCGCGCTGCGCCCACACCGCGCGGCCAAAACCATCACCCCACCGCTTCGCGCAGGATCTGCGCAAAACGCCAGATGTCTTCAAAGCTGTTGTAGAGCGGCACCGGCGCCACGCGGATCACGTCCGGGCGACGGAAATCGCACGTCACCCCCTGCTGACCCAGCGCCTCAAAGAGCGCCCGACCATCCACAAGGGTCTGGATCGACACCTGACAACCTCGCTGTGACGGGTCTCTGGGCGTGATCAGACGGAAACGATCGGCGCCCATGCCGTCGATCAACGCCACCAGGTACGCCGTCATCCGCTCGCTGCGCTCGCGCAGCGCGGGCATCGTCGCCTGCGTGAAGAGTTCGAGCGACGCGCTCAAAGAGGCCATCGGCAAGACCGGCGCGTTGGACAACTGCCAGCCGCCCGCGCCGCGCTGAGGCACAAACTCCCTGGGCATCTCAAAGCGCGTGGTCGGATCATTGCCCCACCACCCCGCCATCCGCACCAGATCCGGGTTCATGCCGTGGCGATCGTGCACAAAACACCCCGCCACGCCGCCCGGCCCCGAGTTGAGGTACTTGTAGGAGCACCACACCCCAAAATCCACGCCCCAGTCGTGGAGCTTCAGGTGCAGATTCCCCGCCGCGTGCGCCAGATCAAAGCCCACCATCGCCCCAGCCTTGTGCCCGGCGGCGGTGATCCGCTCCATCTCAAACGCCTGCCCCGTGTAGTAGTTGACCCCGCCAAACATCACCAGCGCAAACTGCTCGCCGTCGCGCTCCAGCAGCGCCTCGATGTCTTCGGTCCGGATCGTCTCCTCGCCCTCTCGGGGGTGCATCTCCACCACCGCCTCTTTGGGGTCGTAGCCGTGCATCCGCGCCTGGCTGGCCACCGCGTAGAGGTCCGAGGGAAAGGCCGAGGCCTCAATCAAGATTTTATGGCGCTTGGGCGTGGGCCGGTAGAACGACACCATCATGAGGTGGAGGTTGACCGTCAGGGCGTTCATCACCACCACTTCGTGGGGCTGCGCGCCCACCACGTGCGCCATCGGCGCCGAGAGCGGCTCGTGGTACGAAAACCAGGGGTTGTCGCCCTCAAAGTGACCCTCCACCCCGTGCTTGGCCCAGTGATCCAGCTCGTCGTTGACGCGCTGGCGCACGCCTTTGGGCTGCAGACCCAGCGAGTTGCCGCACAGGTAGACCGGCGGGTTGCCGCTGGGGTGTGGGGGGAAGAGAAACGACTGGCGCATGGCGCTGAGCGGGTCGGCCGCGTCCATGGCGCGCGCCGCCTCCAAAGTGTCGGTCCTCATGGGGCCTGGTCCTCCTTGTCGTTGACCGGGTAGAGCACTGGGCGCGACGGCGCGGCGTCGAGCACAAAGGGCGCTGCCTGCAGGTTGAGTACATAAAGCCCGTCAGCAACATCGTCGGGCACGTAAATCATCTCGGTGATCGTCCAACGGCGCGAGACCGCATCGGGCGCCACCACTCGCTCCCCGGCAACAACCTGCCAGAAGATACGATGCGCACGGAGCCCTCCCTGGTCCTCTTCGCGATCCACAGAAGGCAGATCCACCAGCAAATGCTCCACACCGCTGCGGCGCACCACCTCCATCGCGTCCAGGGTAAAATAGGCAGGATCCTGACCACTGTGGCGCCGCTGGCGCTTGTCGGGGCCGTTTGGCCGGGTGCGGATGACCAGGGCGCGCCGCCAGGGTTCAGGGACGCCCCGAAGGGCTTGCTCCAACGCGGCGGCGCTGATGACCCGATCGGCCTCGGTCCCCGGCACGTTGTAGACATCGGGGCAGTCTGCCCTGGCGCAAAGGTCCACGCTGACCAACGCCGCCGGCACAAGACCCGTGCCCAGCGCCGACTCCACCGACACGCGCTCATCCACAATGTGGCCGACACATTCGGTGTGGGTGCCGTTTCCGTGGGGGTTGAGCGTCACAGTGACGCAATTGGCGCTGCCGCCCTGCCGGGTGTCGCCCACAAAAAAGCCGGGGACCGCAAAGGCGGCGGCGGTGGCTTCGGGCAGGCCAAAGGCGTTGGGCTGGGGACCATCAAAGCGCAGCGGGATCCACAACGGCACCCCCTGGCCCAAATCCGCAAACCACCACTGACCTCCCACTTCAACCCGCGCCTTCACAGGACACCCCGGCGCCGATCTGCGCTGGGCTCAGGCCGCTCCTTGGACGGAACGTGGCAACTCTTCATGCTCTCCCCCCTTTGGCGCACGCTCGCCGGCGAGCACCTGTTGCGGCCACAACATAGCACAACCCCCCCCGATCCCACGCCCCCCCACCCCCAAGAAACGCCTGGACCCGCGCCGCGCCTCAAAGGGCGCAACGCGGGTCCAGACCATTGCCATCATTTCATCAGGACTGTCACAAGCTGCATCACCACTTTCCAGCCCGCGCACAGCCCACAAAACGCTCGCCCTGCCCCAACCACCAGGGGCCAGGACACAAAACCATCACTCGGCGCCCATCAGGTCGCGGGCCATCACCACCAACTCCAACAGCTCGCCGCGATCCGAGTCGGGCTCCGAACCCAGCGCCTCCAGGGCCATGTCGTGCACGTCGTCAAAGCGGCGGCCTTCGCTGTGGGGGCTCTGGCGCAGGATCTCAGCGAACTCGGTCACGGCGGCGCCAAAGCGGAAGTCGGCGCTGGCAGCCGCGAGGTCGGCGTGGGCGGCCGACAGGTCCAGACCACGGGTCACCTCGGCGCTGATGTCCTGGTCGGGCTTTTTGTAGCGGATGTGCACGTCGGCCAGCCGACCCGCCTGCATGCCGGGCGTCACACCCTCCAGCAACTCCACCTCCAGGTAAGCCGTCACCGAGTGGCCCGAACCAATCTCACCGGCGTCCACACTGTCGTCCTCAAAGTCCTCGTCGTTGAGGACGCGGTTGTCGTAACCAATCAGGCGGTAGCGGGCCACGACCTCGGGGTTGAGCTGGACCTGGATCTTGACGTCCTTGGCGATGACCTGAAGCGTCCCCACCAGGTTCTGGCTCAAGACGCGCAGCGCCTCATTGCGGTTGTCGATGAAGGCGTAGTTGCCGTTGCCACGGTTGGTCAACTCCTCCAGAAAGCTGTCGTTGAAGCTGCTGTGACCAAAACCCAGCACCGAGAGCGTGATGTCCCGGTCGCGCCACGACTCCACCGTTTGAATCAGCGCCTCGCCGGTCACCCCCACATTGAAATCCCCATCGGTGCACAGCACCACGCGGTTGACGCCGCCCTCCACAAAGGCCCCCTGGGCCAACTCGTAGGCGGTGGTGATGCCCGCCGCGCCGTTGGTGCCGCCGCCGCTGCGAAGCTGCTCGATGGCCTCCAGCACCGTCGCCCGGTCGCCCACCGGGGTCGGCTCCAGCACCACTCGGTCTGCACCGGCGTAGGTCACAATCGAGAGTGTGTCCTGGGGCCGAAGCGCGTTGGTCAAGGTCTGCAACGAGTACTTCAGCAGGCCCATGTTGTAGGCCATCGAGCCCGACACATCGACCAGAAAGACCAGGTTGGTCGGCGCGCGCTCTTCTTCGGGGATTTCCATGCCTTTGATGCCCACGCGCAGCAACTGCAGGTTCTCACCAAAACGCGACGGCGCCGACTCAAGGTGGATCGAGAACGGCTCCAGCGAGTCCGGCCCGGGCGCCTCGTAGTCATACTTGAAGAAGTTGACGTACTCCTCGGGGCGCACACCAAAGTGGGACGTCAGCCTGCCGGCCATCACGTCGCGGCGCATCTGCGTGTAGGACGCCGTGTCCACGTCGATGGAGAAGGTCGCCAGGTTGTCCTCAGACGCATCCACAAAGGGGTTGACCTGCGTCCCAGGCTCGGGCGCTTCGCCGTCGGGATCGACGCCAGAGTCGTTGTTGCCGTCGGAATCGTCATCCCCGAAATCGTTGTTGGCATCGTCGTATTCGTCGTAGTAGGCCTCGTTGTTGGCGTCGTCGCCAAGCAAGATGCCCGCACCGTCTTCTTCCTGTGCGCACCCCGCCGCCACAATCAAACCGCCCAACAACACCACGCGAACCATATATTTAGAGAGACTGCCCATTGACCTGACCCCGTGCTTGAAGTTCATCATCGCCGCAGCAACCGTGCGACACCCTCAAGCCATAGCCAGGACCGTGCCAGACCTTAAAAACACGGTCATCACGGCCTTCAAAGGCAAAAACACATTCTGTACAGGGCCACAGAAGCGACATTTGGACCATGGCCCACGCCGCCCAAAAGGTGTCCATTTCAAAATGAACACCTGCAAACGTCGCAAGCGGACCACAACCTCAGGTTGACCGCCGATGGGTCACCACAGCGAGGGGGACCAAAGGGCCACCGAGTAAGATGGAAGGGCAAAGAGGGGGAGACTGGGCCAAAAGAGGCGCCAAACGCGGCCAAGCAAGGCCAGGGGGGGCGTCAGTCGGGCAGGCCGGTGTTGAGGTGGCCGCATTTGTCGCAGGTGCGCAGTTCATCGCTGGCCAAAAAGACGTCCACGGCCTCTTTGATCTGCTTGGGCAGGTTTTCGACGGCGAAGAAGGCCTCGTGGAGGGTGTGGCCGCACTCGTCGCAGTACCAGCGCAGGCCATCCTGCTCGGTGTCGAGCCTGGGCCGCTCGATGACCAGTCCGACGGTCCCCGCCAGACGCTGCGGCGAGTGGGGGATCATGGGGGGAAGCAAAAAGATCTCGCCTTCGCGGATGTGGACATCTTTGAACTGGCCGTCTTCGACGATCTTCAGGACCATGTCCCCTTCGAGTTGGTAGAAGAACTCTTCGCCGGGGTCGAGGTGGTAGTCTTTGCGGGCGTTGGGGCCGCCGACGACCATGACGATGAAGTTGGCCTCTTTGTAGACGCGCACGGCGCCGACGGGGGGCTTGAGTTCAGCGCGGTGGTCGTCGATCCATTTTTTAAAATTGATGGGGGGCAAAATGGCCATCGGTGCAGCCTCCTGACGGGGTTGGGGATGTTGGGAAGACACTCGCTCCCGGCGCTGGGTCGATGGCTTCCCGCCTAAAAACGTTGGGATTCTACGCTTCCACGCGGAAGCTGGCCGTTCCCAGCCCTTCGACGACGACCTGGACTTCATCGCCGACGTTGACGGCGACGGCGGCGGTGGCGCCGCCCGACATGACCACCTGCCCGGCTTCGAGGTGCTGGCCAAGACGGGCCAGCATGTTGGCCTGGGCCGCCAGGGACTTGGCGGGGTGGCCGTAGATGGCGGCGCTGGAGCCCTCCTGGACGGTCTGGCCATTGACCACCAGCTTCATGGGCAAGGCGCTGATGTCGACGCCGTCGATGGGGGTGACGGGGCCAAGGACAAAGCCGCGCGATGAGGCGTTGTCGGCCACCACATCTTCGAGGGTGAACTTGAAGTTCTTATAGCGGCTGTCGATGATCTCCAGCGCGGGACACACGCCGCTGACGGCCTCCATGGCCTCCTCGGGGGTGACGGGGCCTTTGAGATCTCGGGCCAGTATGAAGCACAGCTCGGGCTCGGACCGGGGGTGGCAGCAGCGGGCGCGCGAGAGCACGCCGCCGTCCTCGATCTTCATCTCGTCGGTCAGGTGGCCGTAGATGGGCTCATGGACCCCCACCTGCTTCATCTTGGCTTCGCTGGTCAGCCCCATTTTCATGCCCAGCAGCCGCTCGCCGCGCTCAAAGCGCCGCACCATCGAGGCCCGCTGGATGGCGTAGGCCTCCTCAAGGGTCATCTCGGGGCGCTCGATGGTCAACATGGGGATCAGCTCAGCAGTGTCTGCGGCCTCATCAACAATCTGCGCGCAACGGGCGATCTCTTCGGGGCTCAACGCCATCGGGGGCTCCTTCCATGGGGTGCTCTTGGTTTGTGGGCAATGGCAGGGCCAAAACGGCGCACAAACCGCGCCGCAGGCGCCATGCGAGGCCCTTTGGGTGTGGTTTGTGTCGTCGCAGCGCCTGGCTGCCATTATTAAATCGGGCGATGGTAGCCCTGCAAGCGGCCGCGAGGCAAGGGCCAGGGCTGAACAGGAACTGACGGTGTTCTGGCGCGATTTAACCCTTGAAGATCCTGTGCAAAACTCGATATGTATAAAAGATACATGTGGACCCGAAGCAGTTGGATCCGTGTGACAGATCCACGCTGCACAACTTCATCAACACAAACCCCGATCACAGCGTGACTGTGCTTGCGCCGCGCCCACGACACCCTCGCGCCGCGCAAAAGATGGGGTTGCGTCCCGAGAAGAAGGAAGACCATGTGAGGCTCTTTGCCACCGGCGTCATGCCCCGATGGCAATATCGCGAGCGAAAAAATACAACAAACGTGGACCTACACGCATCATCCAAAATGTGTGGGTTCGCACCTGTTGTCCCACAACAGCGGTTTGAGTGTCAGAAGGTTCGAGGGGAAAGTGAGCGCGGTCCATCCACCACCCGCGCTTGAAATGGTCACCATGTCAGAAACCAAGCAGAACATCTCAATGATCAGCATTGGGGCGCTGTCCAGAGCCACGGGGGTCCCCACAGAGACCATCCGGACATGGGAGCGGCGGTATGGGTTTCCGGTTCCAGTCAGACTGGACTCGGGCCACCGGCGTTACCCGCTCAGTGCAGTCGAGCACCTGAAGCTGACCAAGCGTGCGCTGGACCAGGGCCACAAGCCCTCATCCGTGGTCGGCGCCGATGTCGATACGCTCGCAGCGTTGCTCTCAGCAACCGTCGCCCAGGCCGAGACGCCTGCGCCCATGCCACCTGCACCCGACGCCCCAGGCCTTGAGCCCGAGGTCCTGCGGTGGCTCGAAGCGGTGCAGAAGTTCAACGGCGATGCCCTCGGGCGCTCCATGCGCCGCGACTGGAACGAGCTGGGCGCCTTTCGCTTCATCGAAGAGCGCCTGGGGCCGTTCCTGAAGGCCATCGGCGAGTGGTGGGCCACGGGGCGCCTGCACGTCATGCATGAGCACTTTGCCAGCGAGCACCTGCGGGAGTTCCTCGCCGGACGCTGGCGGCCCATGAGCGACGAGGCCCAGGGCCCTGCGGTCATCTGCGCCACCCTGCCCCAGGAGCGACACGACCTGGGCCTGCACATGGTCGCGCTGACGCTCTCCATGGCCAACCTGCGGGTCATCTTCCTGGGCGCCGACATGCCCACCGAAGAGATCGCCGAGGCGGCCAACATCTTCAAGAGCCCCGCGGTGGCCATCAGCATCGCCTCGTCCTCGGACACGCGCCACACCCAGGAGCAACTTGGGGAGCTGCGTCAGTCTCTGCCCAAGGGCGTCTCGCTCCTGGCTGGCGGCACCGGCGCCCCCAGAGACATGGACGGCGTGGTCACCTTGGACGGCTTTGACAGCCTCTACCAATGGGCCAGCCAGATGGCCAGCTCCGGTTAAGCCCCATGAGCACCTCCCCTGCCCCCTCTTCGCCCGCCCCCAACAAACCCCTGCGCGCCTCTGCAAAGCCCCTGCCCCGCGACCAACACGATGTGGTCGTCATTGGCGCAGGCTTTGGGGGGCTGGCCACTGCCTTGCGGCTGGCCGAGCAGGGCGTCGATGTGGCGCTGTGCGAAAACCTCAAATACCCCGGCGGCTGCGCCAGCACCTTTGAGCGCCAGGGCGCGCGGTTTGAAGCTGGCGCCACGCTCTTTTCGGGCTTCGCCCCCGGCCAGCCCTTTGCCCAGTGGATCGAGCGCCACAAGATGGACGTGCAGATCGACTGGATCGACCCCATCGTCGAGATGCGCGCCCCCGGACTCCACCTCGACGTCCCTCGCCAGCGCCAGACCCTCATTGATCGCTTTTGCGAGATGCCGGGCGCGCCCCAACAAGCGCTTCGCGCCTTCTTTGACCACCAACGGCGCGTCGCCGATGCCCTTTGGGAGCTTTTTGCCGATCCCGCACTGCTGCCACCCTTCAAGATGGGCGCATTTTTTGAACACGTCCGGCGCAGCCCCCGCTATCTGCCTCTGCTGAGCCTGGTGGGCAGACCGCTGGGCAAGGTCCTGGAGCGGCACGGCCTGACCGACTTTGAGCCGCTGCGGATTTATCTGGACGCGCTGTGTCAGATCACCGTTCAAGCCAGCGCCGCCCAAGCTGAGGCGCCCTTCGCACTGGCCGCCACAGACTACTTCTTCCGAGGCACGGGGCACGTGCGAGGCGGCATCGGCCAACTGGCCACCGCCATGGTCAAAGCCATCAAAGATTGCGGCGGCCACGTCTACATGCCCAACCGCGTCCGCGGCATGAAGCGCACCGCAGAAGGCTGGGCCCTCGACACGCGCCGGGGACCCATCAAAGCCCGCAAGGTCGTGGCCAACCTCTTGCCCCAGGACCTGCGCGCGCTGCTTCAAACCCACAGCGAAGAGCGCTTTGCAGCGCTGGACAAGCTCTCTGAGCGCGTTGAAGGCGGCTGGGGCGCGGCCATGCTCTACCTCACCATCGCGCCCTCGGCACACGCCCCCGACGCCGCCTGCCACCTGGAGATGGTCATCGACCCCAAAGCGCCCTTCATTGAGGGCAACCACCTCTTCTGCTCAGTCAGCGGCGCCCACGAAGAGCGCACCGACCAGGGCATGCGCACCGCCACCGTCTCCACGCACGTGCCCATCCAAAAGCTCTACGCCATGGACGACGACGCGCAGAGCCAGTACATCGACCGCATCCACCAAAGCATGCGCCAGGGCCTCCAGGCGATGGCTCCCGAGTGGATCACTGGGCACATTCAGTCCGAAATGACCGCCTCACCGCGCACCTTCGCGCGCTTTACGCGGCGCCACCTGGGCTGCGTCGGCGGGATCCCCAGGCAATACGGGCTGGCCCACTACCGCCAACTGACCCCTTTTGAGCCCGCCAACGGCGTCTTCATGGTCGGCGACAGCGTCTTCCCAGGCCAAAGCACGCTGGCCACCGCCATCGGCGGCATCAAAGTGGCCGACACCATCGCCAAAAGCCTCTGAATCGATTCGATGAGAGACCCGGCAAGGGCGTTTGAGCACGGCAATGCTCAAGGCAACGCGCCTTGGGCGTGGTGTGGATGCTGCGCAGGCTCTCCCCAAAGCCACTCCAGCAGCCCGCGCACCTCCGTCAAGCCAAAGGGTTTGGAGAGGTATCGGGTGTGGGCATCCTCGCAGAGACAAGGCGGCACGCTCTGCAGCGTTTGATGGCCCATCAAGACCACAGGCAGGTGCTGTCTGCGCTGGCGAATCTGGCGCAAAACGACATTGTCGCGGATGTCGGGGGACTTCATCTCCACCAACACGCCACACAGCCGCCCCTCAAACTCATCGAGCAGCGCCACCCCATGCTGATCGCAAGCGGCGCTGCGCGTCTCGATTCCCAAACGCCCCAAGAGCCTGGAGACGCTCTGACGCACCACGGCCTCATCATCAATGATCAACAAAAGCCCGTCCTCGGGGATGTTGGCCGCGGATTCTCCAAGGAGCGCCTCAAGCCTGGACGCCTCCGACACATCCCCAAAGAGGAACCCGTGGAGGGCGTCAGGTGCTTTGGCAAGACGCGGCAGTGGGGTGGGCGACGATGATGTGTTTTGAAGGGCTTCAAGGCGCTCCACCTGCTCGATGAGCGCCTCATTGCGGGCCATGACCGTCATCATCTCGTGCTTGTGCCGTTGCGCCTGACCAAACCAACTCTGAGCAATCCCCGCAAAACAAGTGCTGAGCCCAATGAGCCCAAAGGCCGTGATGGTGTTGTGCTCGCGCAGCAGCTCGCTTGAGAGCGGCTCAAAGAAACCTGCCGCGTGCAGACCCACAAACCCCAAACACACCCCAGCGCAGACCGCCCCCCAAAAGAGCACGCCGCGCACGCCCCACAGCAGACCGCCCACCAACGGGATCATCGACAACCATATCAGGTCGCCGGTATAGAGCCCGGCCCTGAAGAGGGCGTCCGACGACATCCCCAAGACCAACGCCGCCAAAAAGAAGTGCTGGACGCCTTTTGTGCGCCAATCGCTCCTAAAAAGCCACATCGTCAGCCCGCCAAGCGCCATCAGCACGGTCAGATTCAACGCCGAGCCCAGGTTGCCGCTGATAACCTCCCAAAGACCCAACAATGCGCTGAGCACCATCGCCATCAACACGATGAACACAAAGGCCTCGGCTCTAAGATAGGACTCGCTTTGCAACCTGGCGCTGGCCGGAACAAACCACGACAACACACGGCGAACCCCGCCGGGGGCTCTCCCTCTGACTTCTGCCTCTTGCACAACACGTCCTCATCAAAGACGACAGACAATCCAAAAGCATCGAACCAATATCAAAACTATTGGGGCTGCCTTTGCAGCGAATCAAGTTCTCCCACACCACTTTTTCAAAAAAACCGACCAAACGGTCCATCAATATCCTCAACCCACCCCAAAGCACAGACAGGCTGAAAACGCTCTATAGAAGCCCAAAAACTTTTGCAGTGTTCGAACAATGGCATACTCCAACCTACTTTCACCTACATGTGCTGCGCATGGCCGCGCACCACTGTGAGACGCCGCGTCTTTGCGGCCGCTGGCACCAGCAGGAGGACACGATGTCCCGTCACAGCACACACCACCGCACCGATGCCCCCACCCAGCACCGAGACGCTCGCCCCGCCCCCCGATGCCTCGACCGCTACATGCCCCCCGATCTGCTTTGGCGCCGACCGGGAGAAGCGCCGCCCAAACGCCCCACGCGCCGCAGAACCGGGCAGGGCTGATGAATCCCATGCGGGCCTGGTTTGGCCTCAAAAAGCTCTTGCCCACAGGCCCGGTGCTGACCGCGCAGCAGCGCACGGCGAGCTGGGGCGCCCCTGCGCCGAGCGCCGCCCGCTACACCGGCCCCCCGCGCTCAGCCTGCCCTGTGTTGCCCTTGCTGCCTTTTGGGGTCACCTACGACCTCGATCTGGTCCTCGTCTCGCGCCACCCCGACTGGGACATGCATGAACTGGCCGCAATCCAAACATCCGACGGCCCCATCTGGCTGGCCAAAGACGCCCACCGGGGCACGCTGGACCAAAGCATCGTGGCGGATCTGCCCGGCCTGGACACCTTCCTGCCCGAGCTGCCCGTCGCGCGCCACCACCACCCGCTGGAAATCGAAGACCGCAGCACCGACGCCCACATCGATCTGACCGCCAGCTACACCAACCCCAAAGGCCAACACACCCGGCTCTCCTACCAGGGCCCCTGGCCAGCAGGACCCCAACGCAAGCGCAATGGCTCCACCATGGGACACTCTCGGCGCCAGTTGATGGCCGCGCTGGACGTCTCCCACAAATCCTTTGCCAGACGCGCCGCCATCGCCTACAACGGCCGCCCCACACCTTTAAAGCGCCTGGCAGGGCTGCTGCCCTTCGCTGTCGCTCTGAAACAAACCCAGGGCGGGCTGGCCACCGGCCACTTCACCATCGCCCCCGATGGGCCCCAGCGCTGGACCACCACACACCACCGCCCGGACGCCCCGGACGCAACCCTGTCATGGACCTCCAACACCGGTCCAAACGGCACGGAAGTCACCACTTCCCACCCGCTGCGCTCCATCCATGCGCACTTCCTGACCCCACAACCCGACCAGCTTGAGCTTCACCGCGTCGAGGTCAAACAGTGGCCCCAGACGCAGGCACCGACCATGGCCTTGACCCTGGACCGCGCCCTGCCCGACCTGCGCCGCCCCTTTGAAGGCCGACACACCAGCGCCTTTGTCATCGACATTGGCACCCAGAAGAGCCACGCCACCGGCACACTGACCGCCTGGTGGCACGCCGACGGCCCTCGGCTCGATCTCACCCCGCAACACCCCTGGTGGGTCGCCGACAGACCCATGCAGAGCCGCGCCCGTTTTTTGGACACCGGAGCCGTCGAAGTCCTCATAGAGCGCACCGACGCAGCCTGTTGACAGCCTCGCCGTACTGCCCATAGCCTCACCCACGACCCAAATGGACATGGATCACCCAACGAGGACAATGTGCATCAAGAGGCATGGTCTGATCGACTGCGTGAGGCTGGGCTGACCAGCATGAAGGCATGGGGCCCATCGGTGCGCCGCGCCGACCCCCAGGGGCTGGTCAGCGACCGCAGCGCCTTTCTGTGCGCCGCACTGGGCGCCCTGAGCCAATCTTGTCACCGGGCGCTCGGCGGGCACAGCCGACCCCTTGAGGTTCGACACGCAGGCGCCGCGCTCTCGCTGCTGACCAAGGTCGACGATCAAGTCATCGACGCCCTGGCCTTTCACGGCGGCGCCGACACCCCGCGCGCCACCGTCGAACGACGTGTGCGGGCCCATCTGGCCCCTACGCTCGACGCCATCTGGCGCGCCCAACCCACCGACAGCCACCCACGCACAGCGCTGGCCGCCGCGCTGGGTCAGACGTTGCGGCGTCTGGCCGCAGGCAACCACGGTCGCCTTGACCACCTGCTGAACGTCATCTCTGAGGGCTGGGAGATCCAGGTTCAAGCCGTGGCGGCCTTCAGCAGACATCCCAATGACGTCGAGCGCCAGGACATCGAGCGCATCACCGCCTCCATCAGCGGTCTGTGGCTCCTGATGATCACCATGATCGGCACGCTGCCGCCCGACGCACACCGCACGCTCACACCCGACGAAGAGCGCGCCTTTACCGACTGGGGCGCCTGGATCCAACGCGCCGACGCGCGGGCAGACCTCGACAAAGACCTCCAGGACGGCCTCATCAGCAGCCTGCCTGGACACGCCCTGTCTGAACTCGAACCCAACCTCTGCGCCGCCTCAGACCCACGCGCGCTTTACGCCCTGCTGGCCAAACACGAGATCGACGCGGCGTTCATGCCATCGTCCGCGCAGCTCGATGCCCTCCAGCGGCGCGTCCAAGGGCTCGGAGAGATCCCCACGCTGCTGCGCTGGATCCACGGCTTCCTGACGTGGCGCTACCTGCGCCACCCGCTGTGCCAACGCGCTAGCGACGACCCCCGCTTTGCTCGCCATACCACCCACCGCGCCGACTGGCGCGCTTACGTCCACAGCGTCGCCCTCTACAACGGCACCGCACCAACGCCGGAGGGATCATGTTTGGCACACTGAGCCCACAATCGTGCGGCCTGGACGACGAAGCGCGCCTGACACACCGGCGCTTCTACTGCGGCACCTGCAAGAGCCTGGGCGATCACTTTGGCCAGCCCCACCGCGCCACGCTCAGCCACGACGCCGTCTTCCTGGCCGTCCTGGCCGACGCCATGCAAACCCAGGGCGCAGACGACGACCAGTGCCGCTGCCCGATGATGCCCGTGGTGCATCGCCCCACCGTCTCGGCCCAAAGCCCCGCCATGCGCTATGCCGCCGCCATGCAAATGCTCCTGGCCGATCAGTGGCTGGCCGACAAAGCCGTCGATGGCCGCACCTTTGCCCGCATCCTCCGCCCGCTCTCCCAGGGGCCCGCCCGCAGCGCCCAACGCATCCTCCAGGACCTCGGCATTGAACTCTCCGCCCTCGACGGCTTTGAACACACCCAGGCCCACACCGAAGAGTTGGGGGTCACCACCGCCGATCAAGCCGCCGAACCCACCGCCGCCGCCCTGGAACTGATCTTCGCCACCATGACTCGTCTCCCAGGGACCCACCCCGACGCGGCCAGGGCCAAAGACGCGCTGGCGGCACTGGGCCGCGCCGTGGGCCGCACAATCTACCTGGCCGACGCGCTCGATGACCTGCGCCAGGACTGCATGGACGGCGACTTCAACCCTTGCCTGCGGTGGGATGGCGACCAACAACTGCGCATCGACCCCCAACGCGTCCGAGACGCCATCGACAGCCTGCGCGCCGAAGTCCGCCAAATCACAGACATCCTGCGCACGCTTCCCCTGCTGCGGCACCGGCAAATCCTGGACAGCATTTTGGGGCTGCGCCTGCGAAACATGGCCAACGAGGCCACAAGCGCCGCCCAGGCATGCCTCGAAGAAGAAGAACGTCGCAGGCTCGAAACGTGGCGCCAACGCCACTGGGCCTCTCGAATGGCCTCACAGGTGGCGGCCATCTTCCTCTTTGCCTGGACCTGGATGCTGGCTCAAGGCACTGCCCTGGCCCAACGCGCCCCAGGAGCGGTCAAAGGCGGCAAAACGCGCGCTGGCGCCAAAGGCCCACCGCCCCCCCCCGGGGTCCCCGCCGGGCCCGCCCCCCGGCCCCCCCGGCCCCCCCCCCCCCCCCCCCCCCCCTCCCCCCCCCCCCCCGGCCCTGCCCCCCCCCCGGGGCGGGCCGGGGTGTTGGCTGGGGGGGGGGCCTGGG
>CAKZKQ010000774.1 GCA_937123825.1 uncultured Pseudomonadota bacterium | reverse complement strand
TGCCTCCCGAAGACAGTTCCCTTGTATGTAGCGCGTTGAAATCATTGAACAGACATCCCAGTTTTCCGCCGTTTTCTCTTACGGGTTTCTGCGGTTTTGGACACCTGTCTCTGAGTTTCTGCAAACGGTGTTGTCAGAAACGAATCCATCGTATCCGCCATGTCTCTCAGGGAGTCGGGGTTGATCTTGTTGAATTTGTTTCGGGTGATGGAGACGGTCATGTAGGAGAGGGCGTCTTTGTCGACGCGGTCTTTTTGTCCGTCCCGTTTTTTGATGTTGATGAAGTTAACGGTGATGCGCCCGACGTCGGGGAAGTCTCCAAAGACGCCTCGAGCACCCAGCGCCCATCGGGTGCGTCCAAAGACGAGCCAGCTGACGGCTTTGCAGGCCAGGTCGTCCTCAGTTTGAGAGCCAATGGAGACCCAGACGTCGGCGGTGATGGTTTTGCCTTTGATGGAGATGCGTTCTTTTTGGTCGCGCTGTGGGTATCGGACCAGGTAGAGGCCCATGTGGCGTTCGATGCGCAGCTTGGTGCCAAAGAGGTTGTCGTCGCCGTAGATGACCTTGAGTGACTCTTCGTCGTTGCCGATGGCGGGTGATGCTTTGGGCTCTTCGGGGGCGTTGACGTCTTCGGTTTGAACGTCGTCGATTTCGGGGTCACCGGCTTGCGCGTGTGCGATGGTGCCAAGTGCCGTGATGAGCAAGGCGGCGATAAGCAGTCCAGTGCGTCGGCGTGGTGATGCTGTGGTGGTGGTCATGGTGGTGTTGGTGGGTGTGCTCATTGTTTGGGGATGGGTTTGAGGTAGGCTTTGCCGTTTTTGATGACGACCTTGAAGTCGACGCTGCGGGCGTTGTGTTTTTGTTTGATGATGGGGGCCTGCTTGGCGATGGAGCGGGCGATGGAGTCCACGGAGATTTTGGTGGTGGGCTCACTGCAGCGTTTTTTGGCATCGACCAGCGAGTTGTAGATGCTCTTGAGGCGGTCGTTGGAGATGCCAGCGGCTTGCATGGCGGTGCTTTGGATGTTGTTGACGTTGGCGCCGCGTGCGGGGGGGCGTTTGGCGTTGGGGCGAGCGGGGGGTGGTGTGCGCTGTATGACGCCGGGGGTTTGTGGGCGCTGGGGGTTGTTTTGAGGTGTGCGTGCGGGGGCAGCGCCTGTGGGGGCTCCGTTGGGTCCAAGACCAAGTTTTGCGCGCAGCTCCTGGAGGCGTTGTGCTCTGACGGCGGCTTTGCGAGCTTCTTCCTCTGGGTCCAGGGCGGGGGGTTGTGTGTTGTGGTGCGTGTGTGATTGGAGGTCGGGTGTGCCTTTGGGCGAGGCGGGGCCGCCTTGGAGTTGTGCAAGGAAGTCGGCGGCGAGGTCGTTGTCGTTGGTGGTGATGGCCTCTGCGATGGCTTGTTGGCGTTCTTCGACGGAGGCTTGCTGGCGCGCTTGTCGGTCTTGTGCCTTTTGGCGGTGCCGGGAGTAGGTGCCGTTTTCGATTTGTCGGCAGGTCCGCATCCAGTAGGTGCGGTAGGTATTGAATTTTTGTACGAGGCCTCGGTAGCGGAATTTGAGGCCTGTGTTCTTTATCTTTTCGTTTTCGAGCACGCGGATGAGTCGGACAACCTCTTTGTGGGCGGTGTTGGGCTGTCGCTTCTCGATGCCGAGGAAGTATTGCTCGTAGAGGACGCGCAGGCGAGCCATGCGTTGGTCGAGCAGGTTGATGGTGGCTTCGACGTCAATGGAGGGTGTTTGATCGTCGTTATTGGGGTTGGCCATCGTGACCTCGTATGCGTTGCAAGACGCAGGCGGACCTGCGTGGGGGACGCGTGGTGCAGCAGCTGTGATGTGCGCCTGTTGGCTTTTGTGCCTGTGTGTGGCGCGTTCAGTGAGCAGGACGCGTGCGTGTTCAAGTTGTGGTTGTCCAACGACACCACAATGGATTGTAGCATGAAGAGTGTCAGAAGTAAGGGGGTAGTGTGAGAGTAATAATGATGGTGGTGTGATTGTGTGCGTGGGGCAAGTATCCATACCATAGACATGAATAGACATAATACACATCCTAAATAAGGGTGTGTTTTGTGCGGGATTTGACGTTGGATGGGTGTTGTACGATGCTGTGTGGGCATTGGTGGGGCGCTGACCATCCTGAAGGGATGTGCTGTGCTCTTTGGGGTCCTGGGAGAAAACGAGCGTGGCTGAAAAATGTGTCAATAATCTGCTTGACGACCAGGATGTGATGCGTTACATAGAGTCTCCCGTTGACGCGGGGAAGAAAGTGTTTGGCTACGTAGCTCAGCTGGTTAGAGCAAGCGGCTCATATCCGCTAGGTCCGGGGTTCAAGTCCCTGTGTAGCCACTCATCGTTTCTATAAAGAACCTCCAGTGATGTTTATGTCGCTGGAGGTTTTTTGTTTTTAGGCCCTTTTAGGCAAGCAATGCGGTAAGATGTTTCATCTTGGGCATCAAGGGTCACAGCAAGACAGGTAAGGAGCATCGCCATGGGCAATCCGGCTCCCCAGAAAATCATTCACGAAATCCAGACGTATCGGTCCAAGCTCAAGCAGCAGGACTTCTATGAGCGTCTTGGCATTGAGAAAGGTGCTGACAACAAGACCATCAAGCGCAGTTACATGCAGTTGGCGGCCCGTTGGCACCCTGACCGTTTCTCTCAGTTTGAGTTGGGGCCAGCGGCCAAGGAGCTTCAACAGCTCTTTGCGCTCTTAACCGAGGCTCACACCACGCTTACCAATGCTTCTCGCCGTGAAGAATACGACGCTGGATTGGCGCTGGGTGTTGGCAAGGGTGGTGGCGGAGGACATAGGGTTGACCCAAGGGCGGTCTTCCAGGCCGACAGTGTCTTTAAGCTGGGGACGCAACTTTTGGAGCAGCGCAAGTACAAGGCTGCGCTTGAGAAGTTTGAGCAGGCTGTGGAGCTCAACTCAGACTCCAACATTTTCAGGGCCTATCACCACTTTGCACAGTATCAGACCCTGCCAAAGGCCAAGAACGGCAAACCTGCCAGTGAGTCCAGGGCTCAGGACCTTAAGAAGAAGATTGAGGAGTGCTGTGCTGAGACCGAAGAGTTTGACATGGGTCATGTCTTCCTGGGCTACATTGCGCTTGATCAGGAGCGCAGCGCTGATGCGCGGCGTCACTTTAGAATAGCTTTGGGCATCAACGGCAAGAACCTCGACGCCAAACGCCAACTTCGTTTGATGAAGATGCGCAAAGACACGCCAAAAGGCTTGATGGGCAAGCTCAAGAGTTTCTTTGGCGGGTGAATGCAAGGTTGGCCACTGGTTGGTCGCTTCTGTGCTTTACGAAGTTGTGGTTGCTTGGGTTGAGTAATCTTTGGTGAAGTGACGGCGTTGTGTGGCGATGGCCGAAGGGCCTGGCGGTAGGTACCGCAAAGAATCTTGGTTTTGGAGTAAAGGCGAGCGTGGCAAAGAAGCCGTGTTCGCCTTTTGTGTTTGAGGCTTGAAGGTGTTTGTAAGAAGTGCGCCAGACCTTATGTCGTCCGCTAGAGTTCTGTGATCATGAAGAGGGTGGTGAATTCAAAGAGGGGGCAGGGTATTTCTTCGACGACGCCTCAGGCGTGCTCTTGGTAGAGATGGACAGACCAACGTTTGCCAATCAAAATACCTAAGTTTACATAACGCACATTATCGGTCATCTGTTTGTGTCCATTCAGGAGTGGGGGGTTGCCCTTCATATTGCCAATAAATCTTCAAAAATTGCCCCGTTTCAATATCCAGGCAACAACTTAACATAATGTACCCATCCAAACATCTTTCGTTATGGACCCTCTTTCATCCCCTCCCTCCTTTTGTTGCTTCTCTATTGGGCCAATTCTCTCTCAATCTTTTGTTTTCTTCTTCAACGGATGTTGTCCTATCTTGTCTGTAAACACTCTTCCACAAGGTAGAGCCTCGTTGGAGGACCTCTTAAGCCTTGGAGCTTTAAGGCTCATCAGATCAAAATTTAGAGAAGCACTCGAAGGACAAATAAGGTCTAGACTCAAGTCCCTTCCTTAACTCCTTTCACCCTCTGTCCTTGAGCAAGGCTCTTCTTTGCTCTATACCCATATTGGGTCGGTCTAACATTGAACTCAATCCTCAACACGGTGTACCAAGGCCACACAGAGTCGATAAAAGAATGCACAGCGCCCTACAGATCAGCAGAAAGATAGATTATGCCTTAAGGGCTGCAATCAAGCTCGCTGAGCTTCCTGAAGGTAAAGTGATGAGTTTCAGGGAGATTGCGAGGATTGAGCAGATACCTGAAGAGTTCCTTGCTAAAATTCTAAGGACGATGGTCTCTTCAGGTTTGATACGTTCTGTGAGAGGACCAAAAGGAGGTTATCTCCTGGCCAGACCGTCTCAAGATATTACCTTTCTTGATGTCATTGAGGCCGCAGAGGGCCCTGTTGTCATCAATATGTGCCTGCAGGATGAAAACGTCTGTCCCATTCAAACAGGTTGTTCAATGGTCAATGTCTGGGCAAAGGCTCAGAATGCCATGCTTGACGTTCTTAAAGGCACAAGCCTCGAGGATGTTCTAAGAACAGGTTCAAAGAGCAAAGGTGAAGCTCTTCAGCTCGATCCAACCAATGAGTCTTCTCCCATTTCTTTGGGCCAGACTGCAATGGGTTCGTGCAGCTCCTGCGGATGATTCAATGAAGCCAGGTACACTCTTCCTTCAGGTCTGAATTCTTTTAAATCAGGCCTGACTACTTCAGACAATAAAAAAGGCCATCACATCAATGTGACAGCCTTTTAAAGTTTTTGGACTTCATCAAAAGAGGTTCAGAAGCCTTCGTACATCTCGACCTGCATACCTATGTCGAGTTCCCTGGTAGACTCAACAACAAGACCTGTGGAGTAGTTGTCTTCCGTCTGAATGACGAGAATCTGAGCAATCCGTTCAAAGGGAAGCTCGCCGATCTCGTCTTTATCGAATTCGCTCCTGCCATCATTTTGGAAGTAAGCAAAGAACCTGTTGCCGGTCCTCACCCCTTGATTTTCTCCTCTGTTGAGGAAGACATAGAAGTGTTGGCCAAAGAGGTCAGTTCTATCGAGTGTATCGATGATTTGGCCCGTCAAGGTCTCCTGAGCCACAGAGGGAGCAACCCTCAACAGTTGGCGTTCGTAGGGGAAAAGAAGATCACCACGATAAATCTCTTCCCATGCCTGTACGATGACAGCGGTATGGAGTCTGTCGTCGCTGACTTCTGTCACTCGAACAGAACCAACAATGTCAAACTTTGTCCCAATGGTTCTGTCGCCGTCTTTGATCAACCCTCTATCTCTAAGGATTGCATAGACCTTCCCTCGTTCTACACGCTCACTCTCTCCGCTGTTAAGACTGAAGTAAATCTTGTCAGGAAAGGTGAGCATCTCCTTGCCTTCAGGAGAGTATTCGAGTTGACCAACGGAACTAACAGCGCGACCGGTGATGAAACCACCTACAGCGACGCTCAAGCCTCTGTTTGCAGCAACAAGAGGAGAAGGTCTTCCGTCATCAATTGGGGCGTCACCTGGCAATGGCGCTCTGAGATAGACGATGTCATTCGGGTAGATCCAGTGAGGATTGGTGATGTGCTTGTTGAATGACCACAAGATTGGCCAGACGTAAGGCGTTCCAAAGTAGGAACGGGAGATGTCAAAGAGAGTGTCACCAGACTTCACAATATGGTAGTCGGGCACAGGACGGTTGAACTCAGCAGGGATCTTTGGAATCAAGTCCCCCTTGATTGGCAATGCTCCTGGACCATCGTTTGTTGGAGGGCCTCCAACTTGAGCGCTGGCTGTTGAGCTCATGAGTTGTACTGCTGCGGCGACCATTATGGTCACCATCATCAAACGACTTTTCATGTCTTCCTCTCGGAGCACATCGTTAAAGTGCCTTAGCCTCATCTATCAGGGCTTCAAAGCGTTCTTTATCTTGTAAAAGATAGACTGCCTCAGTCTTCGTCAACCACTTTAAATCACTGGTGACAGAGGTCAACTAAATCGTTTCCCCCTCCTTCTCTTCTTATTCCCTCCAGCATTTATCTTGTTGCCTTCTTAGATGCCTTCATTCGAGCCCCTTCCCCTATTCCCCTACGAAGGGGAGGGATGTCGTCAGGAGTTGTCTAAGACGTATGAGATGGAGACAAGACTCTGAAAGAGGACGTCTCTATGTGTGGTTGCATTATGTTAAGTTGTGTTTTAGATATGAGAAAAGGCCGAAAAGAATATGTTTTCGGCCTTGCTCATGAACACCGCCAGTTAGAGATGCCCTCTCTTCTCTTTTAACCCATCTGTCATGCCAACAACGTCTGGCACAAAATCACCGTAATATTGTCTGTCCCACCATTGCGATTGGCCGCGTTGACCAATGCTGCAGAGGCTTCCTCCAGGTCATCGTTCTCCAACAAGATCTTCAAAATCGCCTCGTCGTTGACGCAGTCTGTCAAACCGTCCGAGCAGAACAAAAACACGTCCTTGTCCTCCACTCCCTCAAAGTTTGACTCCACTTCCACCTCTTCGGCCAACCCGCAGGCCCTTGTCACCACATTCTTGTACGGAAAATGCTCGATGTCCTTCTTTGAAATGATCCCCATCTTCACGTACTCATTGGCCAACGAGTGATCCTCAGTCAACTGTTCCAGCTGCCCTTCCCTTAGCCTGTAAGCCCGCGAATCACCGATGTGGGCCATGTACACGCCCTTGTCCATGAAGTACGCCGCCACGATCGTCGTCCCCATGCCCTTGTACATCTCGCTGTTGGTCGCGGCCTCGTAGATGGCTTTGTTTGCACACAGCAAACTCTGCACAAGACGGCGCTCCTCGGCGTTCTCCGGCCTCTTGCGCCTCCACGGCCACTTGAAACCAGAGCGTATGATGGCCTCATCGGCCTCATCCAGGACCGAATCCTGGTAGTACTTCACAATCGTCTCAACAGCCAACGCGCTGGCCACCTCACCGCTGCGGTGACCCCCCATTCCATCAGCCACCACACAAATCGGCTCGCCGGTCGTGCTGAGGTAGAAGTTGTCCTCATTGTGGTCCCGTTGGACACCCACATCCGTAATGCCGGCGCAAATCAACCTCATCTCATCAACCTCTGATGCGCTCCAGCAGCTCCAAAGCATGCTGGTTATCTTCATCAAGCGCCTGGGCCCTCTCCACATGGCCCAAGGCCACCGAGCGCTTATCTTCCTTGATCAACATCTGTCCCATCGAAAGCCGCAAAGACACAAGCTCACCACGCACACCCTCAACATCATCGCTGCCTTGAGTGTCGTCCTCAGCATCCTCCTGACCCTCTTGCAAGGACGCATACTGTCCCTCCAACCTGGCCATCCTCAACAGACGCTCGGCGCTCTCCACAATCCGCCCCCTGTGGTAGGGCTTGGTGATGTAGTCATCGCAGCCATACTCCGCGCCCAGGTCCACATCGTCTTTGCTGTGACGCGCCGTCAACATGATGATCGGCACATACTGGTCTGCAAACTTGCGCTTGAGAAAACGCAAAACCTCCAAACCATCGAGCGCCGGCATCATAATGTCCAACACCAACAAGTCAGGCAAGACCGACCCAATGGCCAAAATAGCGTCCTGGCCATTGTGCACCGTGATAAACTCAGCGCTCAATTTGCCAAGCTGACGGCTGACCAAACGGGCTGTGTCATGATCATCTTCCACGATCATGACGCGATAAGACTGCTCTTCCATTGAAAGCTCCACATCCCTTTGTGCTGTTCATATCACACTTGACCAGCAATTCTTCCACCGCGCAAGGTCAGCCCTCCCCGGACCGCGCCCAACAACCCTCACAGATCATCACGCACAAACGCCATCACGCCATCGCCCCTATCAAGGCGCACCAACTTTAGCGCCCCGCTAGACTCGATGGACTCTGCGATCGGACTGCCACCCAGAGAACATACCACACACTGCCTCTCGACCAGCACATCGATCAACCCCTCAACATCCCGGCGCTCATCAACATCACCACCCCAACTCCCAACCCCCAAAAGCAACACCCCCACAGCGTGCTGTCTCAGCGCCTGCCTTGCCTCATCCAATGAAAAGACGTTGAGCACCGTCAAACCATGCTCCTGAAGTTGGCCCCTCAAGTTTGCCAACTCCCCCACATCTTCATTGAGGAAGACCACATCCTGACGGATTGCATTATGTCTACTTGTGCTTGTGTATTTAGGAGCCTCGCCCTGCTCAACACCCCACGACAACGGCAAAGATACCGTAAACACCGACCCCTCACCCGGCTCACTGCTGAGCTCGATCCGGCCCCCCAACGACACACACAGCCGCTGCGCAATCGCCAAACCCAGCCCCACACCCCCATAGCGGCGCGTCGCCGAACCATCAAGCTGGCTGAACTTGCGAAAAATCAACGCCTGATGCTCAGCGCTGATCCCAATGCCCGTGTCTTTGACCTTCACCCACGCGCTGTGCCCACCGCGCAAGCCCACCGAAAGCTCCACACTGCCCTCCTCAGTGAACTTGATCGCGTTTGACATCAGGTTGAGCAAAATCTGACGACACCTCATCCGGTCAGACTCCACCAACACCTCTTCAGATGCCTGCGTGTACACCAGCTCAATGGCCCGCTCCTTAGCCACCGGCCTGCCAGTCTCATAAACCTCTCTGACCAGCTGTCCCAGATCAAAGCGCCCCGGCGTCAGCTTCAACTCACCGCTCTCCAGGCTCGACAGATCCAGGAGGTTCGAAATCAACTCATAGAGGTTCTCGGCGTTGCGCCGAATCACGCGCAAGTCTCCCCCGTAAACCTCCAACTGCTCCTGGCCCATGTCCTCCTGGAGCATCTCCGTGTAGCCCAGGATGGAGTTAAGCGGCGTGCGCAGCTCGTGGGTTACGTTGGCCAAAAACTCGCTCTTGACCTTGTTCGCCTTCGAAAGCTCCTCATTGGCCGCCTCAACCCTGGCCTTCTGCTTCATCACCTCATCATTCTTGCTCTCAAGCGCCTGGGCCTTCTCCAACACAGACTCGTGGTACACCCCGTTGGCCACCGACACCGTAAACTGAAACACCAACTCTTCGATGAACGCCCGCTCGTCCTTGCCAAAGTCTCCAAACGACCCCAGGACCAACACCCCAATCAGGTTGCCCACATAGATCATCGGCAAAACCATCAGGTTGGTCGGGTTCAGGCTGGCCACCCCTGCATCAACTATAAAGGCGCTCACAGGGATCGGCCCCAGGTAGACCGGCTGGCGACGGCGAGCAGCCGTGCCGATGACACCTTCCCCCACCATGACCACCTCAGGAACCATCGCGGTGGAGAAAGAACTGGCCGCCAAAAGCGACAACAACTCCTCCTCCTGCTGTCCCTCCTGTCCACCCAGATAAACAGCCCCCATCTCGAGGTTGGTCTTGGTGATGATTTCATCCAGAAAGATTTCGGCTGTCTCCTGCACACCCACCGTCGAGTTGAGTTTGGTCACGATGCTGTTGTAGATGTTCTGACGGCGACGGCGAGAAGCCAAATACCGAGACATCACATTGAACGACTGACCCAGCTCGCCCAACTCGTCTGACCCCACATCCTTGATCAACACCCCCACCTCCCCGGTGCGGATCCGGCGACTGACCTTCACAAAGGCGCTGATGGTCCCAAAGAAGTCCACAATGATCAGAAAGGAAAAGGCTGACAGGAGCAGCAACCCCACGATCACAAAGACCAGGATCATGGCTCGAAACGTTTGACTGGATTCGAGAATTCTGGCGGCCGCGCGCTGGTTCGTCCCCAGAACCGCCCGCTCCAAAGCGCGCAGCTCCACCGAAACCTCCAACACAAGGCTCCTGGCCCCTGCCCGGTCCAATTGCCCAGACTCCATGCCCTGGGCAAGAACCTCCAGTTGACGCTGCACATCAGAGACCCGGCGCTCGATCCCCTGACGCTGCCCCGCCCCAGAGACCGCCAACTCATCGAGTGACTCCTGAAGCTGACCCACCGTCCGACTGCTCTGAGACCAGGCGCGCCCCACGTCCCCCACCAGCAAACCCTGGCGCAGCTCCGCCCCCAACCCTTGACAGCGTCTGAGCGTCACACGATCTCGAGCGCCTTGAAGCGTTTGGCGCTCAAGCTCACCGGCAAGATGGGATGTGTGCAAATAACTGGAAATCGACGACACAAAAGAAATTACGATCGCCAAAAGCACGATGATGAAGATTTTTGTCCTCAATGACTCTCGCAACACCTCCTACCGAGCACGACCAGCGCCCCCAACCCTCACACACCGCAATCCATCCGCCAACCCCAAAATCGCCACCACCGCGTCCCCAACACAACCGTAAACGTGGACTGTGGCTTTCAAGCCCCAAAGAGACATCTAACCCCAGCAAGACCGTGACATCCTGTCACACCCCTTAAAACCACACCACTGTTTAAAAATTAAACACATTGGCCCCAAAAGGTGCCCATCCCCTTGCCGCGCCGATCAATCAAAAAAAATAGCCTCGAAATGCACTTTTTATATTCCTGGCACGGTCCCTGCTCATGTAACCCACCGTCATCGTGACGGAGGCATCAGCGAGCGAACCATCAGCTCACGGACACGACGATTTAGCCAGATCACCAAGCCAGCCAAACCATGCCTGTAGCCGTTGGTTCGCCGGCTGATGCCTCCGTCGCTCACACCGACACCCTTCTCCCCCACAAGCACAACACACCGCCGTTTCGACCTTGACCAGGCATAAACCCCGCCTGTAGATTGAGGGCAACTGGCTTTGTTGTATCCCAATTCACAGCACCAACACCACCACACAACAGTTGTTGGCAACCGTTGCTCTACGGGAGGAGAACTTTGGAAGAAAGATACCAGCGCCATGGCGAGATCGGCAGAGGCGGCATCGGAACCGTCTACCGCGGCACGCACCTTCCCCTTAAAAGGGACGTGGCCATCAAAGAGATCAAGGAGATCTTTACCCTCTTTGGGGATCTCCAGAAGGATGACATCATCACCCGCTTTGAGGCCGCCGTACAGAACCACGCCCGGCTCGTCCACCCGGGCATCATCCAGATCCTCGACATCGACATCGACCAGCAGTTCCCCTTCTTTGTCATGGAGCACGCCCCTGGAGGGTCACTGCGACAGCTGCTCGACGCCGGCAAACGCACCGATCTGTCCGTCCTGCTGAAGTATTTCCTGCAAATCGCGCAGGCCATGCACTACGCGCACCGCTCTGGGGTCATCCACACCGACCTCAAGCCCGAAAACATCGTCTTTGATGCCGATGGCAACGCCAAAATCGTCGACTTTGGCATCAGCCGCATCATCGAACGAGACTCTTCAAAGCAGCAGATCTACATCGGCGTCGGCACCGTCGCCTATCTGTCGCCCGAACAGTTCCGCAACCCCATCGAGGCCAACGAACGCAGCGACATCTACTCCCTGGGCATCATGTTCTACGAGATGCTCACCGGGAAACTCCCTGGCCGCCGCAGCCCCATGCCCTCAAGCTTCTTCCCCGACATCCCCAAGAAGCTCGACGACATCTTTGACAACATGTGCATGGACGCCGAAGAGGACCGCTACCCCTCTTTTGAGGCCGTCATCAAGGACCTGTGCAGCGACGAAGAGGTCATGGGCCTCATCAACCAACAGTCTGTCCTGCCCACCCCCGTTCAAACCGCAGCGCCCGCGCCTGCACCGGCCCCCGAACCGGCTCCGGCCCCTACTCCGGCTCCAATCCCCGAGCCTGAACCCTCCCCGGAACCCGCTCCGGAGCCTGAGCCCGCCCCAGCTCCTGAGCCCACTCCAGCGCCCGAGCCTACACCGGAACCAGCCCCGGAACCTGAGCCCGAGCCGGAACCCGCTCCGGAGCCCGAACCGGCCCCCGAACCTGAACCCGAGCCCGAAGCCGACCCGGATCCCCCCACGATGGACACCAGCGGCGGCGGCGATGACGGCGAAGATGACATTCTGGCCAAACTGGCTGCCTTTGAGCAGAAGTTCCAGTGACCCCCACCGACCCAAACCATGTCTAGTTCGACCTCAGGGCTGATTCTGCCCTACAACGGCCAGCATCCATTGCTGGCCGATGATGTTTTTCTTGCCCCTGGGACCGTTGTCATCGGCGATGTCCACATCGGACAAGGCAGCTCCATCTGGTTCAACAGCGTCGTCCGTGGCGATGTCGACCAGATCCGCATTGGTCAACGCGTCAATGTCCAGGACCTGTCCATGATCCATGTCACAGGCGGCAAACACCCCACCATCATCGACGACGACGTCACCCTGGGCCATCGGGTCATCATCCACGGTTGCCACATCGAGGCCCGTTGCCTCATCGGCATGGGCACCATCGTCATGGACGGCGCTGTGGTCGCAGAAGGTTCCATTGTCGGAGCCGGAGCGGTCGTCACCCCTGGCACGCACATTCCGCCTGGCACGCTCGCGCTGGGCGCGCCCGCAAGACCCAAACGCCCTCTGACCGACAAAGAAAGTCAGGCGCTGCTGGACTCCGCAAGCAGATACGCCCTCTACGCCTCGTCTTACCTCAGGCAAGGCATCGGCGTGCTGCCATCGCCCCTCTCCGAGCCACCAAAACGTCAAGGAGATCAACACGATGACCTCTGAAGTCCGACACGAAGAAGTCGCCCAGTTGCTTAAGCAATGCCAGTTCTTTGAAGATTTTGGAGAACAGGAGTTGGGCGTCGTCACGCGCTTTCTTGATGTCCGCACCGGACAAAAAGGCGACGTGCTCTTTTATGAAGGCGAGCAGGCTGACGCCCTCTATATCATCGGTGATGGGCGCGTGGAGTTGCTCATCAACGATGACAATGACCAGGTCCGCCTCATTGGCTGGCTTGGGCCATCGGAGAGCTTTGGAGAGTTTGCGCTTTTGACCCGGGGCAAACGCCTGGTCACCGTGCGGGCCACCAACAACGTCGTGCTCTACGAACTCTCGGTGCCCTCATTCCTCAGGATGCGCGCACACCACCCCGACGTCTGTCTTTTGCTGATCATGGCCACGGTCAAGCGCTTTGGTCGCATGATGGAGACCAACCACACGCTCTTTAAGCAGGTCTTGCTCAGTCAACTCTCGCGCATCTGACACCAAAGAGCACGCGCCGACCCCTGCCCCTCACCGCACCCCGAACCTCATCTGACTACTTCTTGTCCGGAGACTCACCAGCGGTCTCATCGGCCGCCGCAGCAGCCTCCGGCTCATCCGCAAAGCCAGACGAGGGGTTGCCCCCGATCACGGACACAATGAAACCCACCGTAATCCCAATCAGGATGAAGGCCAGGTAGGCGATGATGATCTTTCTTGTCTTTTCGTCC
This sequence comes from uncultured Pseudomonadota bacterium, assembly GCA_937123825.1. Classification (GTDB taxonomy): domain Bacteria; phylum Myxococcota_A; class Bradymonadia; order Bradymonadales; genus CAKZKQ01. Next base: position 8,121 of record CAKZKQ010000774.1, on the reverse strand, counting down.
ATGGATAGACACCTCTCCGTTATGCAGCGCGCATCCTAAGCAAAGCCTCGCCCCTATGACAAGCACAAAAGGCTCATACCAGCGACGTTGTCTCTTGCTTTGCCCCTGACCGACGGCTCAACACCACCCAAAGCACCACACCAGAGGTAAACATCAACACCGAGATGAACTGGCTGGTGGAAAAGAGCAGCGGCTCACCCACAGGCAACCCCAATGCCTCGCTGATGGCTGGGTTGGTGTACTCAAAGATGAAGCCACGGACCTTATCGCCACGAAAAATCTCAATGACCCCACGTATCACCGCGTAGGACATCATGTAGATGATGGCAATCTGCCCATTGAACTGCTTGCGGGTGCGCACAAAGAGCAACACGCAAAAGAGCATCAACGAAGCCCCCGACTCGTAGAGCTGCGTTGGATGGGCCGACACAAAACGCTCGGCCATAAAGAGCGCACGGTCGGCACCCTGGCCAAGATCACGCAAAATCACATCAAAAGCCGCCGTGTTGTCGGGCCAATGGATGCCAATGGCCCGCTCAGACGGCACATACTTGCCGTGACAGCAGCCCGCAGACAGGCACCCCAGCCGCCCAAAGAACTGGCCAATGGGAATCCCCACCACAGCCGCATCGACGTACCGGGTCACTTCCATGTTGTGCTTGCGCAGGTAGTAGATGCCCACCAGCCCCGCACCAATCAAGCCACCATAAAAGACCAGGCCCCCCTCCCAAAACCGCAACAAAGCCATGCAATCGGGCGCGCTGAGCCCCTCGAGCGACGGCTCGAAGCAACGGTTGTAGTAGGACTCCCACTCAACCATCATAAAAACAATCCGGCTGCCCACCATGCCCGCAATCAAGACCCAAAAGGCCAAATCCAGCATCCGCGCAGGATCAAGGAGCGTGCGACGCGCCTCAATGGTCGCAATCCAAATCGCAAACACAAAGCCAACGGCAATGCACACCCCATAGGTGTGGAGCACCAGCGGCTGGGCAAAAAAGAGATTGCGGCCGTATTCGGGGTCAAACCAGGCCTGGGCGCCAAAATAGAGCCCCGCCAGCGTCAACAACCCGCTCATCACCAGACGAAAGCTGAAATCCTGAGTCTGCTCACCGCTCTTTTTGTACGCTCGCCACAGACGCACGCCCATCACGATGCCCACCACGGTCAGCACCACCCACAAGATCCGCTCAAAAGAGACACCGTGGAAGACGATGCCAAAGAGTTCTTTCAAAAAGTCCTTCAACATGACAAAGCCTCAGCTCCCCTCTTGTGACCCAGCATCGCCCGACTCACCACCGCCATCATCTGCCTCTTCCACATCCACAGACTGGGCTTCAGAGGCGCCGACGCGTTTGAGGTCATACTTCTCTTCCATCTTCTCCAACGATGCAGGCCACCCCTCCACGGGGGAAACAAACTCACCGTCGTCCTCCCAACGCACCTGCCGGGGCTGCTCAACGCCTTCGCTGCGGGGCTTTCCAAGTGGCGGATTGGCCCCATCGTCCACAATCCCTGTGCTGCGTTTGAGCCCAGAGATGAGCAACCAAACGCCCGCCAACATCAAAGGCAACGCAATGAGCTGACTGGTTGAGAGACTGAAAAACTCTCCGCGCATGTCATCCCGCCAAAACTCCAGCGTAAAACGCGCCGCGCCGTAAAGGGTCAAGAACCAGGCGAAGACATGGCCATGGAAACGTTTGCGCTTGCGGATCACAAAGAAGAGCACCGCAAAGAGCACAAAGTTCACCCCCGCCTCATAAAGCTGCGTTGGGTGCACCGGCAACGACATCCACTCACCCAACTCCTGGAACTGACCCTTAAGCGCATCAACGTGCTCTTTTCGGTGGGTTTGGTAGGCCTGACTTCCCGACGGGAAGTGAACCCCTGCGGGGCCATCGGTGATGGCGCCAAAACAGCACCCAGCGCAGAAACAGCCCAGGCGCCCCATCGCGTGGGCCAGCGCCACAGTCGGAGAGGCAATGTCGGCCGTCTTCAAAATCCCTTCGGGGAAGCGGCGCAGGTAAGACAGGAAATGGGCCACATAACCCAGGCCAGGCACCTTGGCCAACGGACCCCGGCGCGGCAGCGACGCCATATCAGGGGCCCAGAGCATGCCCATCCGGTGACGCGTCGCAAAGAAGACCGAAAAGACAATCGCCCCCAACAACCCGCCGTAATAGGTCAACCCACCAGCCCAGAACTTGGCCCAACGCAGACAATCCTGCTCGGGGTGACACAGACCTGTATCGCCGTTGCAAATCGGCCCGACGTCATACCCTTTGGGTTCGGCAAAGAAGCCTGAGAGTTGGCCAGCGGCCTCGGCAGCCTCCAACTCAGCCACGGAGTCAAAACCCCAGCCAGCGGCCTTGCACTGAGCGCTCTCGGTGCACATCCGGGCCACGCTCTGCAGCTCCTTTGAGCTGCGGCTGGCCAGGTCTTGGAGGTCACTGAGCGGTCTCCCCAGGAGGTCTCGTCCTTCGACCAGCATGGGGTCCGTGCACAGGTGGACGTAGTCCCAAAAGAACCCATCGACCAGGACGTGCAGGACTCTGGCGCCAATAACCCCCCAGACCATCACCCAGAGGCTCAGGTCAAGGGCGTCATCGGGGTTGATGCCCACGCGCTTGGCCTCCTTCCACATGATGAAGGCGGCCAGAACATAGCCGAACATGATGAGCGTGAAGTAGAGAGAGAGCGGATAGCCGGCGATATCTATCGTGGGAAACATCCAAACGGCCCTGGTTGGTTTGAAGACAGGCTCCCTGGAGCCTGACGTCGGTGTGAATGGGTCAACAGGGGCAAAGGAAACCGCGTTTGCGGCGCGCACAAACCATCGACATCGAAATGCATCAGGTTGGTGTGCTCAAAAGAGTAAAGGCCGCCTGAGCATCACTCAAAGACGGCCTCCAAGGGGTCACAGCCGCCCCAACAGAGATGGCAGCGGCCTTGCTTTCAAGCGGTGGCCTCTTTGTCTTCCTTGCCTTCTTCGCCCTCATCTTCTTTGGCACCAAAGAAGATCTCAATGGCCATCAGCGCCACCCCCACCGAGATGTAGGCATCGGCGAGGTTGAATGTTGGCCATGTGTACTCTCGGTAGTAGTGCCAGTCGATGAAGTCGATGACCCAACCGTAAGCGATGCGGTCTATAAAGTTGCCAATGGCGCCCCCCACAATGAGGCTCAGCGCCAGGATAAGGAGCTTCTGATCGTTGGTGACGGTTCTGAAGATGAAGAAAATCAGTCCAATGGCCAGCAGCGACACCACAATAAAGAAGGGCCTTCGCCAGGGGGAATCCTGCTTGGAGAGGAAACCAAAGGCGGCCCCTGGGTTTCGGGTGTAGCGGAAGTGGAAGAAGTCCTTGATGACCTCGGCCTTGCGGCTGGTGATGGTCAGCGTCTCCCCACCTTCGAGCACGCGCTCGGCGTCAAAAGAGCGCTCGCCGTTGACCAGTGTCCGGCTGCGGGCAATCCCCTCGACCTCTTCCCCCGGCGTCCAGGACAGGTCTTCCTTGAGGAAGTCGACCATTTTGGTCCCTTTGGCCGCGGTGGGCACCTCGATGTCAAACGAGTGGGGCGGCCCAATGGGAGGGTTGGACGAGGCCAAACGCGCCTCGCTCCAGAGCTTGGTGGCCTGGTCGGTGAAGACACACGCCAGCATGATCCCAAAGAGCACAAAGTATTTCTGATATGCAGCCATCTACAGCCTCACAAACAGACGTTGTTTACGCCCGCAGTCACCGGCGCCGTCCGTTCCAACATCCATCCATTCAAAAACATGCCGCGGCCCTGGACTTTCATTGCATCACAAGACCGCGGCCAGATTCATTGTCTGCCTTTTACACCGAAATGGCGCTCAAAACCCACCCTGGTCTGCACCAAGAGCACAAAACCAGGCAGGTGATGGCACAGCGAGCCGACTTCAGGACAGGTTCGACATCACATCGCCGCAGCGGTAGCACAGGTCAGGGAACGCCGCCACAGACCCAACACCGTAACCGTAGCGCCAGCACCGGGGGCACTTGGCGTCCTTGGAAGACTCCACGTGAACCCCGACCTCAGCGCCGCGTTGACCGTCCAGGCTGGATTCGCCAGGAGCAGCCTCCTGAACCGCGACGGTCGAGACGATGAAGTACTCGGGAAGCTTGGCTTCAAAGGCCTTGAGCGTCTCCAACTCAGCGCCCTGCGCGCGCAGCGTCACCACGGCCTCTTCGCTGGAACCAATCTGGCCGGGCTTGCGCTCACCGCGCTTTTTGGGGCGCAACGCATCAAGATGGCGCTGAACCTCAGAGCGGATCGCCAAAAGCGACTCAAAGCCAGACACCAGCGCGTCGTCGTTCCAGGCTTCATTGACCTGAGGCATCAACGACAGGTGAACGCTGGAAGGATCGTCGCTGCGGTGCGGCATGTGATCCCAAACCTCTTCGGCGGTAAAGGTCAGGATGGGCGCCATCAGGCGGACCAACGCCGAGAGGATCTCATAGAGCGCCGTCTGACTGGCCCGGCGAGCGGCGTCATCGGGCGCGTTCGAGTAGAGGCGGTCCTTGAGGATGTTGAGATAGGTGTTGGAGAGCTCAACCGTCGCAAAGCGCACCACGTCATGATAGATGGTGTGGAAAGCGCAGTTGTTGTAAGCCTCGTGCACGCGGGCCACCAGCGTGTTGGTCTTGGCCAACGCCCAGCGGTCCAGCTCATCCATCTCATCGTAGGAGCGGGCATCCTTGTTGGGATCAAAGTCGCTCACCGTCCCCAGCAAGAACCGGAAGGTGTTGCGCAGCTTGCGGTAGGCGTCTTTGACGGTCTTGATGATCTCGCCGGTGAGTTTGATGTCCGCCCGGTAATCAACCGCAGCGACCCACAGGCGCAAGATCTCGGCGCCATCGACGTTGATCATCTTCGAGGGCTTTTCGTAGTTGGGGCTCGACTTGGAGTACTTGCGCCCATTCTCGTCCACCACAAAGCCGTGCGTCAAGCAGGCCTTGTAGGGGCTCTGGTTGGCGGTCCCCAGACCGATCAAGAGGCTGGAGTTGAACCAACCGCGGTGCTGGTCGCTGCCCTCCAGGTAGAGGTCAGCCACCTGACCCGCGCCCATCTTGCGGTCCAGAACCGCCGACCAGCTTGACCCTGAGTCAAACCACACATCGAGGATGTCGGTCTCTTTGCGGAAGGTCTCGGAGCCTGCCCCGCAGTTGGGGCAGCAGTAACCTTCAGGCACAAGCCTGGGCGCATCCCAGTCAAACCAGATGTCGGAGCCGTGCTCTTCGGCGCAGTCCGCCACATGGAAAGCGACCTCATGGTCCACGATGTCGGTGTCACACTTGTCGCAGTAGAAGACCGTGATGGGCACACCCCACAGGCGCTGGCGCGAGATGCACCAGTCAGGGCGGTTCTCCATCATGCCAAGGATGCGCTCGCGGCCCCAGGAAGGGATCCACTCCACCTTGTCGATCTCGTTCAAGGCGCGCTGGCGCAGCGTCTCGCCGGTGTCTTTGCCATCGGCGTCTTTGATGGGCTTGTCCAGACCGATGAACCACTGCTCGGTGGCGCGGAAGATGATGGGCTTCTTGGTCCGCCAGCAGTGGGGATAGCGCTCGATCTTGACGGTCAGCTTCGGGTGACTCAGCAGCACGCCCTTGTCGTCAAGGATCTCGACGATTTTGGGGTTGGCGGCGAAGACCTGGATGCCCTCCATCTGGGCAAATTTGGACGTGTACTTGCCGCGGTTGTCCACGGGGTTGAGCACATCGAGCCCAAACTGGCGTCCCAGGTGGAAGTCTTCCTCACCATGACCGGGAGCGGTGTGGACACAGCCGGTGCCCTGCTCCAGCGTGACGTAGTCGGCCGGCAGCAAGACGCTGTCTCGGTCAAGGAAGGGATGACGGGCGGTCAGGCGCGTGGCGTCATCGACACCTGTGCCCACAAGCTCAGCGCCCTTGAAGCGGGCCAGCTCTTCGACATCACCCGCGTCGATTTTGCAATCCTTGAGGGTGTTCTCCATCAGGCCTTCGGCCATGATGACGGCAGAGCCAGCGTGTTTGCCCTCGCCGTTGATCCCCAGCAGGAGGTACTCAAAGTCGGGGTTGAGGACAATCGCCAGGTTGGCCGGCAGGGTCCAGGGGGTGGTGGTCCAGATGACGACCGAGATGTCGCGGCCGCCGGCGGCCTGGGTCAGGAAGTCGGGGGCGCTGTTGAAGGCGAACTTGACGTAGATCGACGGCGCCACAAAGGCGTCGTACTCCACCTCGGCGTCGGCCAGCGCCGTCTGCGCCGCCCAGGACCAATGCACAGGCTTAAGGCCCTTGTAGACATTGCCCGCGCGGAAGAACTCGCCCAGCAGACGCACCGTGCGCGCCTCGTAGTCGTAGGACATCGTGGTGTAGGGGTCATCCCAATCGCCAAAGATGCCCAGGCGTTTGAAGTCATCGCGCTGGATGCCCACATATTCCTCGGCGTAGCGACGGCAGGCCTGACGGATCTCGACCTGGGTCATGTCCCGCTTCTTTTTGCCAAGCTTTTTGTCCACCTGGTGCTCGATCGGCAGACCGTGGCAGTCCCAGCCCGGAACGTAGGGCGAGTGCTGGCCGAGCATGGTGTGGTGCTTGACGACAAAGTCTTTGAGGACCTTGTTGAGGATGTGGCCGTGGTGAATGTTGCCGTTGGCGTAGGGCGGTCCATCGTGGAGAATGAACTGCTCAGCGCCCTGACGCTCCTTTTGAATCTGCGCGTAGATGCCTTCCTTGTTCCAGCGCTCAATGTAGCCAGGCTCCTTGTTGGCCAGGCCCCCGCGCATGGGGAAATCGGTCTTGGGAAGGTTGAGCGTCTTTTTGTAGTTTGGAGCGTCTTTCTGACCGGACACGGCGGATTCTCCTCGTGGTAGGGTGATGGGCCGCGGAGTGTATGATTGGCACCAGGCATCGCAGCCAAGTGCCACTCTAATAGATGCGCCGCAGCACGGCGCACACGGGAAACGAAATAAATATCAACGACCCGACGAACGTCAAGCGGCCAAACCATCAAAAAGCCCCTAAAAGCCCTGTATCCCTCCCTTCACCTGCCCCAACCCTGCCCTGCGATGTTGCCGCCAACCAGCGCCGGGCAGCGAGGCGAGCTTCGCCGCCTACCCTGCCCCCCATGATTCCGGCAGGCGGCGCTGCGACACAAAACGGAAACTGAACACAACCCTTGGATGCCACCGTTCGCCAGTCCGCCGCCCATCGGCTATGCTTTTGCCCGCACCTCATCTATACAACTACAGATGAGACCCTTTGATCCGGCACACCACGATGCACACGGGAACGCCCATGCACACCACCGCACGCGCCCACTCACAACACCGGCGCCCCCCATACGCTCACGCCGCGCTGCTGGCCATCGCCGCCATCACGATGGCCACCGCCACCGCACAGGCCAACCCGCCCGACAGGGTCGTCAACTTTGACACCCTTCCAGGCGGCACCCCCACGCCAGAAGGCGTCCCCATCCTTGAGACCCTCGGCGAACAAGGCGTCATCGTCGATGACAATGGACAAGGCATCTTCACGCGCCTGCCCGCCAACGAAGCCGGCAGCCGACCCCACGCCCTGTCCACCGCCGACAACCTCCGCACCCCCACCACCCTCGTCTTCGTCTCCCCCGATGACGCCACCACCCCCCAACCTCGCCTACGCATCCAACTGAACGTCTTGAGCCTGGGCAGGAGCCGGATTGAAATCACCGCGCTGAACGCTGGAATGACGCCCATCGCGGACCTTGAACCCGCCATCATCGACGCCACAAGCGGCGACCTTGAAGGCAGCGGCCCCTGGGAGCGCGTCACCGGCGATGAAGAGTCCGTGGACCTGCTGGGCATCGGCTACATCGACCGGGTCACCTTTGAAGACATCCCCATCTACGCCGTTCAAATCCACGTCACCACGCTGGGCCCCTCCGACGCCGTCTACATCGACGACCTCAGACTGGCCCAGGACAACTGCCCCAACGACGACAACGAAGACCAGGCCGATCTCGATGAAGATGGCATCGGAGACGTCTGCGACGACGACCTCGACGGTGACGGCCAACCCAACGACGACGACAACTGCCCCCTGGACTTCAACCCAGACCAGGTCGACGGTGACATGGA
>CAKZKQ010000773.1 GCA_937123825.1 uncultured Pseudomonadota bacterium | reverse complement strand
TCGCGCAGCGACTCTCCGTGGCTGGGGCAGGGGCCCCAGCGACGTGACCCCGCCAGTGAGCGCTATAATTGCCTGACTCGAACTGCCTGGGTCTTCCAACAAAGCCACCTGCTCGAATCAACCGCCATCCTCACAACAACGGCACCTGCGGGAAAAATTACGTTCCCCCAGCGAAGCTCACTGCTTGATTCAAGCACGCTCACCCATCAAAGCCGCCTGTCCAAAATCCACTGCTGTCCATTCATCAAAGCCGCCTGCTTCAAATCAATCGCGTTCACCCAGCAAAGCCCAAATCCCGGGCCATTGACCCTTTTAGTGAGCGTTGTAGAAGACGGAGATGAGTGCGATGAGTGCGGAGGTGAGCAGGAGGATGGAGAAGGAGAGCCAGGGGAAGCAGCCTTTCCAGAAGGGTTGCTTGGCGGGGGGGCCGGATTTGTCTTTTTTGACGATGGCGCCGTCTTTGGGGTCGGCGGGGCGCTTCTTTTTGCGGCGTTTTTTGCGCCTTGGGGGACGCTCCGGGGCATCCTGGCCGTCGTTGTCTGTGTCGCGTGGGACGGAGATGAGGGGGCCGGAGGAGATCTTGGAGCGGGCGGCGCGGTTTTGCGCGGTGCGGTCGAGGTTGAGGTCGAAGGGCTTTTGCAGTTCGACTTTGTCGAAGCCGCGTGTGGAGCGGCTGGGGAGGGTTTGGGGGGTGAGCAGGGGGAGCATGGCGTCGATGCTTTTAAAGCGCCACTTGGCCATGGATTGGATGCAGCGGGCGACGAGCAGGGCGTAGCCTTCGTTGAGGTCTGTGAGTTTTTTGTAGGCCTCGGGTTCGAGGGGGGACTCGATGCGGTCGCAGGGATCGACGCCGGTGAGCATGAAGGAAAGGAGGGCGCCCAGGGAGTAGATGTCTGCTTGTGGGCGGATGAACTTGCCGGAGCGCTCGTGGCGGATCTCGGGGGCTGAGTAGCGGTCGCTGACGCCGGTTTTGGACACGACGGGGCGTTTTGAGATGGGGGCGATGTTGCCGGTGCCGACCAGGTGAATGTTGTCGTCCAATCCGACGATGACGTGGTCGGGGTTGAGGTCGCGGAAGGCGAAGCCGGCTTTGTGGAGGGCTTTGAGGCCGAGGGCCAGCTCATGGGTGATGGCCAGGGCACGGCGAGGATCCATGCCTTTGCCGTTGGTGCGCTCGACTTCCTGGCGGAGGGTTTTGCCGTGGATGAATTCGAGGACCAGGACGGGTTCGGGGCCGTTGCCGTCGTCGACGTGGATGAAGTCGATGGGCTCGGGCAGCAGGGAGGTCTCGACGGTCAGCGCCTGGAGTTCGATCTCAAGGGCGCGGCTGCGCTCCTGGATTTCGTCGCTGGTGGGGTCGCGGCTCTCGTCCTCGTAGCGGATGGCTTTGAGGGTGACCTTCATGTCCTCAAGGTGGGTGTCTTCGCCGGTGGCGACAAAGAAGCTGCGCCCTTCGCTCAGCAGTGAGGCGATGCGAAAGCGCTGCTCGCCGCTGCGTGTGTCCTTGAGGATGTCGCCTTGGCGTAGGCTCATGGTGCGTGGTTCCTTGGTGGGGTTTTAGACGTAATCGCCCAGCTCGCGCAGGGCCTGGACGACGTCTTTGCGCATTTCGGCGGCGGTGGAGTAGCGCCGCTCGGGGCTTGTGGCCAGCGAACGGTCCATGATCTGGCGAGTTTTGGGGTGAAGGCGCAGCGGGTCAAGCTTGCGCAGGTCCAGATCGGGGAAGTTGCCGGGCAGCTCGCGCGGGTCGATCTTGGTGAAGGCGTGGTAGAGGGTGGCGCCCAGCGTGTAGATGTCAAAGCGCTGGTCGATGCGCACGCCGTCTTCCCACTCGGCCTCTGGGGGGGCGTAGCCAAAGGTGAGCATGCCCGCGGTGGGTTCGGTGGTTTTGTCGGGCAGGCGCAGGGTGACGCTGCCCAGGTCGATGAGGGTGTAGTAGTCGGCCGGTCCCACCAGGATGTTGGCGGGCTTTAGATCCTGGTAGATGAAGTATGCGTCCTTGCCGCCTGCTTTGAAGGGGCGGTGGATGCGGATGAAGATGGTCAGGATCTCTTTGGCCAGGCGCAGCAGCCTGTGCTCAAGGTTTTGGCGGAACGCCTCCTTGGCCAGTGCCTGCTCCAGGGTGTCGCCGTACATGCGCTCCATGACAAGGTACGGCTCGGCGTTGAGGACCTCGTCGCCGATGTCGTAGGGTCCGCGCTTGCCTTCGTAGGTGCGTTTGAGCAGCAGCGACTTGTCGTGGAAGAAGTCGTTGATGGAGGGGACGTTGTTGATGCCCTGGGCTTTGAAGCGCACAAGGATCTTTTTCTCCCACTCCAGGATGGAGCGCAGCCTGGCGATGTGCTTGGCGGCCTCGTCGACGGTGTACTTGAAGCGCCGGGCGTTGTCGCCGCCGTCGTAGCGTGTGGTCTTGATCAGGACGCGGTTGTCGGCGCAGCGGGTGTCGCGGGCGTCGTAGATGACGCCCATGCCGCCGGAGTCCGCAAAGATGCGGTCGAGGGCGTAGCGGCCCCCGGCGAGGCTTCTGGGCTGGGTCACTGGGGTTCTACTCGTCGTCGGTGTCGATGTGGAACTTCATGGCAAGGCTGGCAGCGAGGATGATGATGTCGCCGTCCTTGAGTTTTTTGCGTTGTCCCATGTCGAGCAGGGTGTTGTTGAGCTGTGTGCCGCCATTGGAGACGGGGTAAAGGTAGTAGTTGCGGTTCTGTCTGTAGATGTACGCGTGCTTACGGCTGGTGCGCGCGTCGGCGTCGAATTCGGTCAAATCGACGTCAGGATCAGAGCCGCTGATGGCATCGTAGCGCCCGATGAGGGTTTCATCGTTGACGACCGGGTGGGTGTAGGCCGGCTGCTTGTTCTGGTAGATGACCAGCCGCGCGTCGGGCATGCCCGAAGAGATGATTCTGGGCGGCGGCGCGGGGCGAGCAGGCGCGGGGGCCGGGCGCGGCGCGGGCGCGGGTGCCGGGGCAGGCCGGGGCGCGGGTGCTGCGGCCACAGGGGCTGGTGCGACGGGCGCGGGAGCTGGCGGCGCAGGGGCCACAGGGGCCGGTGCCGGGGCAGGCGCGGGTTCACCGCCGCCGTCCATCTTGGCCTTGAGTTCGGCAAAGGCCGCCTCAAGCTGGGCCTCGTCCATCCCTTTCTTCTTGGGGGCTGCGGCAGGCGCGGGGGCCTGGGCAGCGGGCGCAGCGGCGGTCTCTTCGTCGGTGAAGAAGCCAGCGGCGGGGGCAGGGGCAGCAGGCGCGGCGGGAGCGGGCGCAGGGGCCGGTGCGGCGGCGATCTGGGCCGCGACGCTCTCCTCGGGGGAGACCTCCTCGCCGGGAGCGGGCGGCTCAAGGCGCTCGCCGCAGACCTCGCAGTGGGTTGCCTGGGGTTTGTTCTCGGTTTCGCACACAGGGCAGATTTTCATAGTCCAACAATCTCCAGGCAGGCTCAGATCAGGTCAGAAGCATCGACCAGCTGCACGGCGGTGTCGCGGCGCTGGGTGGATTTGTGACGCGAGTAGTTCATGTCCTCCTGGCTGAGCTTGCCCTCCTGGGCGTAGCGGGCCTTGAGTCCGACGTAGTGCTGCTGCATGTCGACGTCGCCCAGCTCTTCGTAGCGCTTGGCCAGGATGTCGAAGAAGATCGAGGCGCGGCGGTGATCCTCGCGCTTGGTGGCCTTGTCCAACTCCTGAACCAGGCGGCCGATCTCGACCTCATCAAAGACGCGCTCGACCTCGCCGTTGATCTGGTTGGTGGCGGTGGGGTCGTCCGAGAAGGTCACGACGACCGACTGGGTCGAGACCTCGCGCTCCAGGCCCATCGAGGGGATGTCGTACTCCAACTCGGCCTTGATGACGCGCATGTTGCCGGTGTGCTTGGGCACCGTGCAGGTGATGAGGTAGCTGTACTCCTTGTCCTTCTCCAACGTCCCGATGGGAATGGAGATGGTCCTGGCCTCGCCGGGCAGGCGCACGTTGCCCAGGTAGTTCATCTCGGGGGCGTAGCGGTAACCGCGCCCGGCGCGCACGTTGGGCGTGAAGGTCAGGTGGAGGTTGACGTTCTTGGCGATGGCGTTGGTGAGGTTCTCAACGCGTTTGGCAAAGACCGCCTGGATCTCGTCGGTGCGATCGATCTTTTCGGTAAAGCCGTTGGAGTAGGACACCAGCTTCTGCATGAAGGCGTAGTCAAACTCGGGGCCAAAACCCAGCGCGTCAATGGAGGTGCCGCGGGATGAGACCTCGGCGGCGGTGCGCAGGCAGTTTTGCTCGATGCCGGTGACCTGACCATCGGTAAAGATGATCATCTTGCGGGCCACGTCCGCGTCCGGGACCGACAGGAGCTGCTCTTCGGCCTTGGAGATGGCGTGCTCCATGTCCGTGCCGCCGCCCTGGTAGGAGTCGATGACGTCCAGGCGAGCTTTGAGCGCGGCGATCTGCTCGGGGCTCTCCAGCACGGTGGCGGGGATGATCTTGTAGACCACCGACTGGAAGGCGATGACAGAGACGATGTCGCCGGGGCGCAGCCTGTCCAGGGAGGACTTGGCGGCCTGCTTGACCTCGCGAAGCTCGTTTTTCTTCATCGAGGACGACACGTCCAGGACGAGCGCCAGGTGGTTGCGCAGCGCGGGGGCCGAGGAGCCTCCCTGGCGAAGCGCGTTGCTGGCGTTGACCTTCAAGAGGATCTTCAGGCCGGTTTCGGTGTTGTCGATCGGCACGTTGGGCTGATCGACGACATAATCAAGGAGGATCTCTTCTGCCATCTCGTCTCCTGCGCGGGTCCAGTGCTCCACATGTGCTGGGACACTCTTAACATGGCACGTGGAACGCCTGCAAAGGTGCGCACAACGCGGTCGAAGTCCAGCAAAATCGGATCGGATTGTGGCAAAGGGGGACTGTGAAGGCGGGGACGCGTGCCGATGACCGTGGTTTGACTTGTGGGGGCTCAGAGCGGTCGGTGGGGTGGCCGCTTATGGCCCGATCGGTCTTGTGGGGCCAGCAGCGAGGTGGTCAGAAGGCTTCTCAGAGGAAGAAATAGAGCTGGAGGGCGATGTTGAGGATGTCTTCCTTGGCTTCAAAGCGGCGCTGGTAGCCCACATCAATGCCAACGGCGTCGGTCTTGATGCCGCCGCCGACCCCCAGGACGTTCTCTTTCTCCAGGTCGCGGTATTGGTAGCCAGCGCGCAGCGCCAGGACCTGGGCCAGCAAGATCTCCGCGCCCCCTGCGTAGATCATGCGCACGTCGTCGTCGGGGCTGAAGTCGGCGCGGACATCGGCGCTGATGAGGAAGCCAATGCTGGAGCCAAAGGCCAGCCCGCCGCCCACGCTGCGCGGCGCCGCCACCGCAGGGCAGTCGGCGTCGTTGCCCTGGCAGGGGTCAATGAGGTTGTTGCCCGACACGCCCATGAAGAAGCCATCGGCGATGCGCAGCGTGGCGCCCACATCGAGCGTAAAGCCGCTCAGGAGGTCTTCTTTGCCCTGCGTAAAGCTCAGGTAGCGCCCGCCCACGCCCAGCACCAGGCGCTCGGGGACCACGGGGCTGGCCAGCGCCACCCTGGCGTCGTGGCCGGTGAAGTTGTTGTCCTCATCGGAGTTGAACTCATAGCTGTAGGCCGCGCCTGCGGCCAGCTTGGGGTTGAGCTTGCTGTCGACGATGGAGGCGTTGAGCGTGTTGAAGCCGTCGGGTGAGAGCTGGTAGGAGCCCTCGACCGAATACATGAAGATCGTCCCAACCCCGGCGGGGTTGTGGTAGAGGGCCCCGTTGCCGCTGGCGCTGGCGGTGAACGCCGAGGCCATGCCCATGGGTCTGGCGCCTTCAAAGCGACCCTGGCCCAGCGCCGGGCTGGCCGCCAGTAGGATCAGCGCCGCCACGGCGCCAATGGACAATCCAAACAAGAGGGGGGTTGTGCCCGCCGCGCGACCCTGCGCAGCGTGTACGTTTGTCTGCATCACGTTCGAGACCTCATCTCAGAAAAGAGCCGGTGTCCCATGCCACCGTCCGTGGTGACAAAGGGCGTCGGTCGACGCCAATATTCCCCTGCTGGGTGGTGGGTGTGGCGTCCACGTCCATCCACCTACATCGTCGTATAGGTGCCGCCCCGGTTGGGGTCAAGTTTTCCCCACGAAGCGCGCCGTCGACTGGCTCGCCTGCTTTGTCCATTGAGATTGTGGATATTCTTGACAACTGTTCAGATGGTTTTAGACTTCATCTGTGCAGTGGTGCGCGCACGGCGATAGAGGCAAGAGCGTAATCAAGGGACGTTAGAGGTGCACAGCGTGACGGATCGCGGAGAGATCAATCCGGTTTTGAATCAAGAGGAGGACGCGTCTTACGAGGCGTCCATCAGGCCTTCCCATCTGGATGACTTTGTGGGTCAACCCAAGGTGAAGAAGATCCTGAAAATGATGCTCAAGGCTGCGCGGATGCGCGGCGAGCATTGCGACCATATTTTGTTTGCAGGCCCTCCGGGGTTGGGCAAGACGACGTTGGCCTACATCATGGCCAAAGAGCGGGGCGTGAACCTGCACACGACCTCGGGGCCGGTCCTGGAGCGCAAGGGCGATCTGGCGGGGCTGCTTAGCGGTTTGGAGGAGCACGATGTGCTCTTCATCGACGAGATCCACCGCCTCAACCCCATCATCGAGGAGTCCCTCTATCCGGCGATGGAGGACTTTGAGTTCGACATTGTCATTGGAGAGGGGCCGCACGCGCGCAGCATCAAGCTCCAACTGCCCAAGTTCACGTTGGTCGGCGCCACCACTCGCGCTGGCCTCTTGACCGCGCCCATGCAGGCCCGTTTTGGGTACGTGGCGCGCATGCGCTACTACGACAGCGATGACCTGACCCACATCGTGCTGCGCTCTGCGGGCATCTTGGGGGTGAGCATGGACCGCTCGGGCGCGCTTGAAGTGGCGCGCCGCAGCCGTGGCACACCCCGCATCGCCAACCGCCTGCTGCGCCGCGTGCGTGACTTTGCGCTGGTCGAAGACGTCGATGTCATCAACAAAGAGGTGTCGGCCGAGGCGTTGGAGCTTCTGGAGATCGATCAGGTTGGCTTTGACTACATGGACCGCCTCTACCTGACCACGCTGACCCAGAAGTTTGACGGCGGCCCGGTGGGCATCTCGACCCTCTCTGCGGCCATCGGCGAAGACCGCGACACGCTCGAAGAGGTCTACGAGCCCTACCTCCTCCAGGAGGGCTTCATCCAGCGCACCCCGCGCGGTCGCATCGCCACTCGCCGTGCCTACCAGCACCTCGGCCTTCTGGTCCCTGGTGGCTCCATCCCCGATGATCAGGGTTCATTGGTCTGACGCAGAATGGCGCCTTGTGCTCTTCATCAGACATTGTTTGGGGCGGTTGGCGCTCCAGGAAGGCATGAGAGCCCTCCTGGGTTGTCAGGCGTCTTCAAACTCGGTGATCTGGGCCTCCCAGATCTGCATTTTGTCCTCGTAATGGACGCTGCACCAAAGCTTGTTGGCCTCAAAATCGACGAATTGGGTGATGGGGCCCATTTCGTCGTCGATCCAGGCGATGATGAAGCGTCCGTGGCCGACTTTGGTGGCGGTCATCTTTTCTCGAAGCACGCCTCGGCCTTCCACACGCGTGATCCTACAGGTCGCCGTGAAAGAGGTTGGTGAACGCCCAGCCGTTTTCGTAGGTGTAGCTGAACCTCTTGCCGTCAAAGTATGAGATGTCGTTGCGCATGATGCCCCCTTTGTGTGCTGTGCTCGCGCTGGTGCCAATGGACCCGATTGGACAGAGTTCGACGCACAGAGCTCGCCGGATGCTTTGAGTCCGTGGAGAATCCTGCCGCGTGTGTCTGGGTGTGGGTTCTGGTCCGTCGATGTCTTCAGGCCGAAGGTTATGAAGGGCAACGCTGATTTTCAATGATCAATGCCAAGACTGACTGGCTCAAAATCGGGACAATCCGTTTGAGCGCAGGATGTCGGGTGGGTTGACATCTGGCGTCCATTGATAATCAATCGGTGCAGCGAAGCGATCGTGCCTCTTGCTTTGGATGGACCATGACCCGACCCGATTTGGACGCCGCTCAGGCGACTTTTGAAGAGCTCCTGGAGCGTTTGAAGATCGACATCGAATCCGATGAGCAGTTGAGCAATACGCCGGCGCGCGTCACCAAGCTGTGGTCGGAGCTTTTTGGGGGACTTCATGAGCCGGTGCCGACCATCAGTCGCTTTCCCAACGATGGGCAGGGCGAGCCGGTGATTTTGCGCGCGTTGCCCTTCTATTCGATGTGCGCGCACCACTTTTTGCCGTTCTTTGGGACCTTTGACATTGCCTACATCCCTGGCGACGTCATTGGTGGGGTGGGGTCGTTTGCGCGCGTGGTGAGGTACTTTGGGCAGCGTCCACAGGTGCAGGAGCGGTTGGTGCAGCAGGTGGCGGACTTGATTGAAGAGGCGCTCAGCCCTGCGGGCCTCTATGTGCGCAGCACGGCTCGCCATTTGTGCATGGAGATGCGCGGTGAGAGGGTGGCCGCGGAGTTGGTGTGCACTGCGGCCAGAGGCGTGCTTCGCGACGGTGAGCGCCGCCAGGAAGTGCTCTCGCTGCTGGGCTGAAGTTTTCTTTCACGTCAATTCAAAATCGACCGGTGAGCCGTGGAGCTGTGCGCGGAAGCGCAGCATGGGCCACAGCCACTCCCGCAGGGGTGTGTCTTCGACGATGGGGGCGCGCTGGCGCAGTTCGGGCAGGCCAAGGAGATTGCGGTCGGTGTTGGCCAGCGCTGCAAAGCGCAGCCGGGTGACGCCGCCGTCTTTGGCGCTCTGGACCACCTCGATGCCCAGCAGCGCTTTGTCATGGACGCCTTCGAGTGGCTCGCGGCTGAGGTTGAGCCGGAAGGGGCGCGACAGATCGATGACCGAGTCCTCCAACGAGAGCGTGTCATCTTTGAGACTCAGTGTCGGGCTGCCCAGATCGACCTTGCGGTTTCGACGCGCGGAGAATTGCGGGGGGCGAAACCAGAAGGCGGCCGCAGGGATGGCCGCCATGGGCGCCAGGAACCACTCATTAAAGTGCCCATCATTCGTGTAGAAGAGCCAGAGCGACGCGATGATGGGCCCCAGCACGACCAGCGCGCTGATGGTCAGGTAGGCGATGTTGCCGGTGTTGCGCCCGAGCCAATGCAGGGGGAGCTTGACGACGGGTTCGACCCCCAGGATGGCAAAAGACTTCAGGGGCGCCGAGGCGCGCTGCTGTGCGGGCTCGTGTTGAACCCGGAGGCGCTGGAGGGTGACGGCGGAGCCTTTGGCGACGGTCTGGGCCCGCTCTCGGGCGCCGACGCCCTGTGTGTCGAGCCAGCGGACCAGTTCTCGGGCGATTTGGGTGTGGGGCTGCGCTCTGGACGTGTGCGGTGCGCCTCTGCGCTTCCACCTGCCGGCCTCAAAGGCCCATTTGCACTCCAGTTGGGGGCGGTTTTCGAGGGTTTCGTCCTCCTGGCCCATCGTGGCGATCAACTCTCGCTTGGTGTGGGTGGTGGAGAAGCGCAGCGTGAGCGTTTTGTATTTGCCCTGGGCCAGTTGGACCACGGCGGTGGCCTGGGCGAGCCTCAGGTTCTCGGTGTTCCAGGTGAAGGTGGGGTCTTTGTGGTCGCCGGTCAGCTTGCTGATGTGGCTGAGGGTTTGGAGCATCAAGTCCGAGAGGTGGTTGATTTCGCGGGTGCGCACGCGCAGCTTCAGGATGGCGCGGATTTCTTTGGTGACCCAGTAGGCCGCGACCCCCAGCGCGGCGATCAAGACCACAATGACAAAGCCCTGCCGGACGGCGCCTTCCTGGCTGTAGGGGCTGATGCCAAAGAGGGCGGGGACAAAGCCCGACACGGCGGCGACAAGCCCCAGCGTCCATGCGCCGCCCATGATGCCTGTGGCGATGAGCGCGAAGCTGTGTCTGAGCCAGCCCTGGCTGCTGAGTCCAGCGCCCATCTCATCAATGTCGAGCGAGCACAGCCGCCGCAGTGATTCGCCCAGTGAGACGGTGACCGAGCCGTCGGCGTTCTGGCGCCGCTTCTCTTCACCCCAGGCCTTCTCGATGAGGGGTAGGATGCTGAATGCCAGGAGCGCCGCAGCGACGATGCAGCAGAGCAGGCCACCAAAGAGGCTGGTGGTGGCGTCCCAGCGTGCGTCGGCGCGCCACCGCTTTGGGGTGCCGCGGTAGACAACGCGCCTTGATTTGATCACGCCTGGGCCGTCGGGGCGGCCCAGGATGGTCAGGTCCGGGTCTCCAGGGGCGATGATCTCTTCTTTGTCGATGTATTTGCCGTGGTGGCGCCGCTCCAGAACAGAGTAGCGCTTTTCGTCGTAGATGAGTTCTTTGGGTTTGGTCTTGAGGTCGACGTCGCCGTCTTTGTGGGAGCGTATGGTGAAGGGGATGAAGCCGCTTTTGCTGGCGACGACGCGCGTCTGGGTGTCGCCGTCAGCGTCGGTGTATTCTTCAAGCTGCCAGGCGTACCAGTAGGTGGCGTCTTGTTTGAAGTAGAGTGATGGGATGGTTTTGGCGTCGCTGGGGACCGAGCCGTGGACGTACTGCTCATTTTCGAGTTGGGCGATGAGGTCCCGATCCTCTTGCATGTTGCTTTGGATGCTGAAGGAGAGTCCGCCAAAGACCAGGCCAAAGATGCCGAGCCATATCAGGCCCTGCCATTCCGTATCTGAAGACGATTTCTTGCCCACTGTGTGCTCCAGGCGCCTGGCGACGGCTCTTTGGGGGGACGCGGTGGCTGCGGGCCAGTGTGGAGGTCAGGCAGCGTTGGCGTCGGTGTTGCGGGTGGCTTCGGATTCAGTTGTTCAACGCGACGTTCGTGGTGTTCATTTCTTTTTCGGCGTCATTGGTGCCCAGCGTAAGTGTGGCGCGGGCGGCGGCCTCCGAGATGGGGATGGTGAGCTTGAAGTCGACGCTGGCGCCAGCGCCGATCTCGCTCATGGTGCCGGTCTCGCGCAGAATGGCGCCAGCGTTGCGGCCTTCGGAGTAGGTGGTCAGATCGATCTCGATCGGGCCTTTGGGGGTGCCAGAGGTGTTTTGCACGATCCCTTTGCAGACCAGCTCGCCGTTGGCGGGTGTGCAATCGACCTTGAGCATGATCACGCCCGAGTGGGAGAGGCGGCTGAGCAGGCGACGCGCCTCCTGGCGGCGCCACGTGCGCAGGCGGTCGCCGGGGCGAGCAGGGGCGAGTTCGAGAAAGCGCTCGTAGGCAGCCATGGAGGCCTTGAGTTGCCCGGCGTCGCGGTAGAGTCCGGCCAGTTCGTATTGGGCCTGGAGCATGTTGTTCTGGCAGGCCACCGCAGCGCCCATGTAGGTCAGAGCGTCTTGGAAGCGCCGGGCCTTTTTGAAGGCCAGCCCGCGCACGTAATAGAGGCTGCACGACTGGGGGTTCTCCTCCAGGGCGTTGCCGGTCTTTTGGATGATGAGTTGGAGCCTGGAGGGGTCGTCGGCGCTGAGGGTGGCGATGAGGAGCGCAAAGTGGACGGCCTTG
This sequence comes from uncultured Pseudomonadota bacterium, assembly GCA_937123825.1. GTDB lineage: Bacteria > Myxococcota_A > Bradymonadia > Bradymonadales > CAKZKQ01. The sequence goes on along the minus strand of CAKZKQ010000773.1, from coordinate 22,448 downwards.
GGAGTGGTTTTGTCGAGCGCCTGGAGGTGGCGGCCGGCGGTGGCCAGATCGCCCACGCGGATGCTCTCTTCGATGAGCATGATCCGCACGCGCAGCAGTTCTTTTTTCAGGGCGTCATCGCCAGAAGGGGCCATGTCCAGTGCCTGGCCCAGGTACTCCACGCCGAGGTTGTGATCGGAGGCCATGAGTTGTTCGCCGATGTTCAACCGGGTCTCGAAGCTCAGTTCGCCTGCTTCGGCGGCCTTGTCGAAGTACTTTTGAGATTTTTTGCTGTCGCCGGTCAACATGTAATAGAGGCCGAAGTCGGCGTGGTGTAGGCCAATGCGCCGATCCATGTTTTCGGCTTTGCGGATGAGGCGCTTGGCTTTGCGGGCATCGCCGCTCTGGTAGGCCAGGGTGGCCAGACCGATGATGGAGCGGGTGTTCTTCTTGTCGAAGTCGAGCGAGGCTTCGTAGTAGCCCTGGGCGTCGTCGTTGCGCCCCAGGCGGCGGTTGAGATCGCCAAGGCGTGCCATGACGATGGCCTGATCGAGTGGATCGGTGGCGTTGGCCATGATCTCTTTCATATTCTTGATCTGGCTCTCAAGGCGCTCTGCGGTGGTGGGCTCCTGGGTTTTGGGGATGGCGACCGACTCCCAACCAGCGCTGTCTTGGGTGGCGTCGTAGACCCGCATGCGGTGGATGGGGGCGGCGGTGGCGTTGAGTTGTTCGGTGTAGATGACCGCAAAGCGGTTGGCCTGGGGGTGCCACTGGATTTGGGTGCCAAGCTGGGGGCAGGCGTCCTCGGCGCCGGGTGAATAGGGCAGGCCGGTGCGTTGGTGGGTTTTGAGCTTGTAGACCTTGGCGCCTTTGCGATCGACCATGTGAAGTTGGATGGTCGAGGTGCATTCATTGCAGCCCGGGCAGTCGGCGGTGATTTTTTCCATTTTCTGGGGAAAATCATTGGTGTGGGCCAAAAGCACAAAATCCCCATTGGAGCTGATGGCGCCCCGGGTGCTCTTGATGACGCCCAGGACCTCCATGCGCTTGCGGGCTTCGTCCTGTCCCTTGGCGTCGAGCCAGGCTTTTTGCTGGGCGCCGCGAGGAACACCGTAGCGGTAGCGCCCCAGGACCTTGCCCGTGCGCGTGCTGGTGATCTCCAGCACGGTGTATTCCCAGTCGACGGGCTCTCCCTGAGGATCGAGCCCCGAGGCTCCGACGGTGACCTGGCTGATGATCTCGTTGCCGGTCGCGCTCCAGCCGAGCACTTCGATTTGTTGGCTGACGGTTTGAGCCTGCGCGAGCGCGGGTAGGGCCAGGATTCCCAGTAGGGTCAAGACCAGGGCAAAAGGGCTGTAGGTGCGGTGCATCATGGGTAAGACTTTTGTGCAAAGTGAACATTCATGGACCAGTCTATGTGGGATCCATTGTAGAAGGTTGTGCATTTTGTCAAAGGAAGCCGTCTTTCTTGTGGGGTGATGGGCTTGCCAAGGCGATCAATATCGCCTAAACAAGGCCCAGCGTTGACGGAGTCAAGACGGTATTGAAGGGCATGACGCCCTGACGACTTGCGAATTTCCTACCAACCGGCACATCCCAAAAAGCCACCAACGCCCAAGCGCGCACGCAGTGAACTCATGACCGACAATCCGCAGCAGACCCAAGAAGAAGCCCCCGAGATCCGCAAACGGACTCCCAGCACCGAGCCTGCCCCTGAGGCGCAGGCCACCGCCGAGGAGCCCCAAGCCAATGGTGAGGCACCCGCCTCGACGCCAGCGACCCCCGCGCCGCTGCGTCGCGTCGTGGATGTCGCCGCAGCCCAGGCCAGCGCTCAAGCCGCAGCCCAGGCACCGGCGCCCGAGCCCGAGCCTGAGCCTGAAGGCGGAGACGACGGACTGGACGATCAATTCAGTCTCTTGATGAGCCAGAGCATGGGCCAGGGCGCTCCCGCGCGTCCTCGCCTTGAAGACGGCCAACAGGTCACTGGCAAAGTCGTGCACGTCGGCGAAGACAACATCTTCATCGACATTGGCGGCAAAGACGAGGGCTACCTCTCCCGACGCGAAGTGGAAAACGCCGAGGGCGTGGTGGAGATCGGTGTTGGCGACAGCATCGAAGTCTACATCGTGGGGCGCACCAGCTCTGGTGTTGAACTCACCCGCGGTCTGGCCCAGGCTTCTGACGCGCGCCGTGCGCTCCAGAACGCCTTTGACAACCGGATCCCCGTTGAAGGCAAGGTCACCGGCCGCAACAAAGGCGGTTTTGAGATCTCTGTGATGGGAGAGCGGGCCTTTTGCCCGATCAGCCAGATCGAGATGGCCTACACCGAAGACGCCGATGCTCACGTGGGGCAGACCTACCGTTTTCTGGTCACCCGCTACGAGGTCAAAGGCAAAAACCTTGATGTGGTCGTCTCTCGCTCCGAGCTGGAGCGCGAAGAGCGCAAGGCCAAGCAAGGCGAGACCTTTGCGTCGCTGGAAGTCGATCAGGTCCGCACCGGTCACGTGCGCAAGCTGATGAACTTTGGCGCTTTTGTGGACCTGGGTGGTGTGGATGGTCTCGTTCACATCTCGGAGCTGAGTTGGGAGCGCGTCGACGATCCCAACAAAGTTCTCAAACCCGGTCAGGAGGTCAAGGTCAAGGTCCTTGAGATCCGCAACCGTGAGGCCGGCCCCGACAAGGCCCGCATCAGCCTCTCCATCAAGGCCGTCTCGGGTTCCCCCTGGGACAACGTCATGGACAACTTCCGTGAAGGCGGCGCCTACGATGGTGAAGTGGTCCGCATGGAGCACTTTGGCGCCTTCATTCAGTTGGCCCCCGGCATCGACGGGCTGGTTCACGTCTCCGAGCTTTCGCTTGGCCGCGTGCGTCACCCCCGCGACATCCTCCAGATTGGTCAGAGCGTGCGGATCCAGATCCTCTCGATCGATCCCATCCGCCAGCGCATCAGCCTCTCCATCAAGGCCCTGCACGGCAACCCCTGGCAAAACGCCCATGAGCGTTACGTCGAAGGGCAGGAAGTCACCGGCACTGTGGAGAACATCGAGAGCTTTGGTGTCTTTGTCTCCATGGAGCCCGGCATCACCGCCCTCATCCCGCTCTCCGAGCTCAACACCGAGCGCGGCCGCGAGCCCAGCCTTGATTTCCGCCTCGGCCAGGAAGTCACCGCCCGAGTCCTGTCCCTCGAACAGGAGCGCGAGCGCCTGACGCTGACTCGCCGCGACCCCAGCGAAGCCCGCGCCAACAAGGCCCAGGGCGACGGTGGCGAGCGTCCTCGCCGTGACGATCGCGGCCCGCGTCGCTCCTCGGGTCGCAGAGAGCGTGACACGCCCTCGAATTGGCGCGATGATGCCTCCAAGGGCAACGGCAGCGGCCTAGGGACCTTTGCGGACCTCTTCCCCGCCAAGTTGCGTCGTCGCAAAGGCAAATAACGGACGGTTGCAGCCCGTTTAAGGGCTCAACTCCCCCTCCCCACGCACGGCCATGATCGATCTGAGCCATATCCTGACCGGGACCGACTTCTCTGAAACCTCCAAGGGGGCTGTCAGAGAGTCCCTTCGCCTGGCCAGTGGTGATCCAGGCCGCCGCGTCACCCTCACCCACGTCACCCGTGCGGTCAAAGACGCCGCAGCGCTGCGCGCCAAGCTCCAGCAGTGGGTTCAAGGGCTGCCCGAGTTTGTCAATCTCCACGACCCCTCACAGGTCACCTGCGAGTTGGAGATCGGCAAAGTCTCCACAGGCCTCTCCCGCGCAGCCCAGCGCCTTGGCGCCACCATCATCGTCGTCGGCCCCCTGCCCAGGACCCTCATGGAGCGCTTTCTGACCGGCGGCGTCGCCGAGCAGCTCTTTCACAGCGCCTCCATCCCCGTCCTGGCCACCCGAGGCCCAGCCACCAACGGCTACCGCCACGTGCTCATCCCCGTGGACTTCGGCGATGGCAGCCGCCACGCCATGAAGTTGGCCTCTGCGGTCGTCAAAGACCCCACCATGTCCGCCAACAACGCCCACCTGGACCTGCTCCACGTGGCCGAACTCCCCGGCGGCGTCCACGCCGTCGGCGCCCGCAAAGAGTTGGTTTCCTCGATCACCTCCGACTTTGAAAACCAACTGGAGCGCTTCGCCCAGGAAGAGGGCGTCGACGACCTCGTCGAACGCTCCCGGGCCGTCATCGGAGTCGTCCAGGACGTCATCACCAAAGAAGCCTCAGCCTGCGGCGCCGACCTCATCTGCATGGCCAGCCAAAATGCCGGCGGCCTCCTCGGCAGCACCGCCGACGCTGTCCTACGCCACGTCCAAATCCCACTGCTCTTCACCAGCCTCGGCGAAGCCTGATTGCCATCGCGTGGGCTTTGATGAGTCACCCAGGCAGTTAGAGTCAGGCGATTATAGCGCTCACAAGGGGTCACCTCGCTGACGGGTTAGGCTTTGCTGTGAGAACGTGGTTGATTTGGGACAGGCGGCTTTGATGAGTCACCCAAGCAGTTAGAGTCAGGCAATTATAGCGCTCACAAGGGGTGACGGAGCAGGCCTTCGGTCCTGCTCTCTAGAGACTCCTGCGGAGTCTCCAAGCCCCTTGTTCGCTTGTGGGCTTTGTTGGAGAACGCGGTTGATTCACACAGGCGGCTTTGTTGAGCGGATGGCGGTTGATTTCAGCAGGCAGCTTTGCAGAAATGAACGTAATTTTTCCCGCAGGTGACGTTGTTGTGAGGGTGGCGCTCGATCTCAGCAGGTTGCTCCGCAAAGGGGAGCGTAATCACAATCTTCGCCGAGTGCTCTCAAGGTGCCACCCACGAGAGTTTGCGAAACTTTTCAACCAACCCACTTTCCGCTGAGAAGTATCAAAGTGGCACCCATGAGAGGTTGGGAGAGCATCTGCCCCCCTTGTGGGGGCTGTTTTTGCTCCGCCGATGCTCTGCTGCACCTCGTGGCTCTCAACGAAAGACAAGCCCGCGTCACACACGGGACCGGTCCGTCCGCGTTCGGGGGTGTGGGGGCGCGCAGCCCCCACGAAGCGCGTGGGGGAGATGTGGGAGCATGTCAGGGACCGAGGCAGGGCTTTTCAGGTGGGCTCAGGGCTAGGAAGCCGGCGCAGGCGGGCCAGCGGCCCGCTGAGTACGGATGACGACGCCATGGGCCTGCCTGAAGAGTCCTGACGACGGGACTGACTTGCGACCACATCGAGAAGGGGGCGGGGCGCCAGTCGGCCCCTGGCGGGGGCTTGGGGCGCGCAGCCCCAAAGGGGAAAGCCGATGAAAAAGCACAAAAGGAGGGGATGGGCAAAAGCCCACAACAAAAGGACAAAACCCTGAAAATGGGCACCTCAAAACAAACTCAACAAACCCAACAAATCAAACAAACCCAACATCAAAAAACAAAAGCAATCAATATCAAAACCAAACCACACGTTTCACATGAAACATCCCCTCACGGAAGCGTGTAACATTCGTGAATGTCAGTGGCATCAAAAGCAATCAGGGGTGCCCCGCCGGGCACACAAACCCGGCCATCGGGCAAAGCGGCGGCACCTGTGCCATGGCGCCGCGTGGCCATCGGCCGCATGATTTCCCAGGAATCAGTGGAGGGGTCATAGGCTTCATTGTCGCTAAAGACGCCCGACGGGTGAAGGGGGTTGCCCTCCCCTCCCAGGACATGAACTCGGCCACCAAGGACAGCGCTGGCCAGACCTGCTCGGGAGGTGGGCATGGGGGTGCCAAGGGACCAGGAGTCGGTGGCTGGGTCGTAGATCTGGACGTGGTTGACGTGGCGTTCGATGTTTCTAAACCGGCCGCCGAAGACGTAGAGCTTGCCGTCAAACGTGGCTGCGGTGGCGTGGTCAACGCCGTGTGGCATGGGGGAGAGTTCGGTCCAGGCGTCGGTCTGTGGGTCGTAGACCGATGTGTCGGCGACGGCTGAACCTCGCAGGCCTCCGGCGATGTAGAGTTTGCCGTCGATGACGCCAGGGGCAGAGGCGCCCCGTTCGGTCCCTGGCGGCATGGGGGCGATGGCGTCCCAGGTGTCGGTGTCAGGGTCGTAGACAAAGCCTCGGCCATCAGGAATGAAGCCCCGGCCTGTGAGGAAACCGGCGACATAGATCTTGTCGTCAATGACGCCTGCATTGGCGTGGTGCATGCGCTGGGGCATGGGAGCGATGCTGCGCCAGGTGTCGGTGGCCGGGTCGTAGGCTTCGCCCGATGGGACGATGGTCAAGGCGTCATCAAAACCGCCAAGGACAATCATCTCTCTGTCCAGGACCACCACGGAGACCTCTTGACGGGGGCCAGCGGTGATGGGCGCCGCCGAGGACCATGTGCCGCCCCCTTCGCCATCAAAGCCGTTGTTTTCCTGGCCTGCCGGGGGGTTGGAGAAGGGCTCGTCGGTGTCTTGGGTGCAGGCCAGTGATGGAGCCAGCGCCAGGACCAGGAGCAGGTGTAAGAGGGTCTTAGGGAGAGAAGACTTCATGGACGTCGATGGCTCCAAAAGCGATGACGTCTGCGCCCCCTGGCAGGTAGATCTTGCCGTCGATGGCGGCCGCGCCTGTGCCGTGGCGCCGGGTAGGGATGACGGGCAGAGACGTCCAGGTGTCGTTGGTGGCGTCGTAGGCTTCGTTCTGATCAAAGACCCCGGTGGGGTCGTCGGGGTTGCCCTCCCCTCCCAGGACGTAGGCCAGGTTGCCGATGACGGCGGCGGCGTGGCCCGCTCGGGAGGTGGGCATGGGGGCTTTTTCTTCCCACTGGTTTTGTGCGGGGTTGAAGGCGAAGACGCGCTCGGTGTGGCTCTGGATGCTCCGATCGCGGCCGCCGAATGTGTAGAAGGTGCCGTTGATGGCACCGACCACGAGATGGTCCAGGGGCAGCGGGAGTTCGGGCAGGGCGGACCACGCGTCGGCTTGTGGGTCGTAGACGGAGAAGTCTGTGACGGCGTCGCCGCGCAGGCCTCCGGCGACGTAGATTTTGCCGTCAATGGCGGCTGTGCCTGAGGCACCGCGTTCGGATCCAGCGGGCATAGGAGCGATGGCATCCCAGATGTCGGTGGCCGGGTCGTAGACAAAGCCACGGCCGTCGGGGGTGAAGCCTCGGCCTGTGAGAAAACCCACGACGTATAGTTTGCCATCGACGGCTGCAGCGTTGGCGTGGTGCATGCGTTGGGGCATGGGGGCGATGCTGCGCCAGGTGTCGGTGGCTGGGTCGTAGACCTCGACGGTGGGGACGATCTGGAGGGCTTCATTGAAGCCGCCGATGACGTACATTTCGCCACCGAGGGCGACGACAGAGACCTCCTGGCGAGGACCGGCGGTGATGGGCGCTGCCGAGGACCAGGGGCCTTCTACAGGGGGCAGGTCTGGCTCGTCGGGGGTGTCTTCCTGGGCCACGTCCTGCTCCTGGGGGACGTCTTCGGGCGCGGGGGCATCTTCGGCGATGTCTTCGTTGAGGGTGTCTTCAGGCTCGGTGTCTGGAGCGGTGTCGTCGGTGATGTCTGGGGCAGTGTTGTTGATGGAGTCGTTGGTGGTGGCGCCGCTGGGATTGTCATCGCCGCAGGCCGCCGCTGTGAGCATCAGCAAAGAGACAAGCAAGGTGAGAAAACGCCGCATGATGCTCCCTTTGGGTGTGGCTTGAAGAACGTCTGAATGGACCCCTCAATCGGCTGTGTCTGCACCAGCTCACCGGGTCCCTGGATGAAACAACAGGGGCATTCTAGGCAGTGTGCGGCGATAGGCCAAGGAACCGGGCCGGGTCGGGGAGTCTGACGGGGTTGGGTGCCAAGGCGCGGATGAGGGGTTTGGGATGGAGGGAAAGGTCGGTGGGGTCAGGTAGGGCGTGTGGTGCCCTGCCCTTTGGGGGGTGTTCAGGGCTTGGAGAAGCGGCCCAGCTTGCGGCCTTGGGTGTGGCTCTTTTGCATGCGGCGCTGGCGGTAGTCGGGGACGTCTTCGATCTCGATGACCTGGCACATCTCAAAGAGGCGAGAGACGATGCGCTGGCCGACGCGATCTTCGAGGGTTTCAAGGAAGAGCTGGTTTTTGAAGTCTTTGTCGTGGGTGTCCACCACGCGGGCCTTCTTTTTGCGCGGGGCGTCGCGGGAGCTGCCCAGGCGATAGTTGGTGGTGAAGAAGGTGGACAGACAGCCGTTGTAGCGCTTGCTGATGAGCTCGTCGATGATGCTCAACTCCCAGTCGGTCTTGCGCCCCTTGCCGAGTTCGTCGATGAAGAGCACGGGGACGGTCGCCAGGCGGTTGATGATGTCGATGGAGTTCTGGCGAGTCTCGTAGGCCTCGCGCAGCTTGCTCAGCAGGTGAGAGAACTCGATGAAGCGGCACTGGAAGCCCTTCTCCAGGGTGAGTTGGCGGACAAAGGCGGCCATCAGGTGGGTCTTGCCGGTGCCGACGTTGCCGGCCATCAAGACCCCCGGTGAGCCGGGGACAAACTCCAGGGCGTAGTTGTAGAGGTCGTGGTGGACCTCGACGAGGTTGCCGACTTTGCGCGTGGCGGCGTCGTCCGAGTAGGTGCTGAAGGATCCAAAGTCCTTGTCGTGGTAGCGGGCCGGGAGCTTGGCTTCGTTGAAGAGCTTCATGCGCCGCTCGATGCCCGAGCACTGGGGGCAATCGGTGACGGTCTGGTAGCGGTCTGGCCTTGAGCTGAAGATCACCCCTTCGCCGTTGCAGATGTCGCAGCGAAAGCGGCACGACTTGCACCACTGGGCCACCGCCCAGTCGCCCTTGGGGGCGGTGATATAGTAGGTGTCAAAGCAATTCTGACAGGTGTGATTGGACTGCAGCTTGCCTTTGAGCCCGTACATCTCGTTTGTCTCACTGTGTTCTGGGGCGCTGGGGCGTTTGTCGCCCGGCGCCGCGCTGTTTGAAACCCACCACCACGCCCCACAAGCGGGGTTTGACCGCCGCCTCCGTGGTCGTCCTGGTGGGGTGGGTTCTGAAGTCATGTCCCGGACCAACGACAGACGCCCCCAGAGGCCCTCTAAGGCCTCCGCGGGGTGAGGATGGCCACGGACTCATTGCACCTTGTATCGTGCCACACGACCGGCCTGAGGGCCAGTGAGCCACACATTGTCGGGGCCTGGGCCGGCGCAGATCTTTCCGGCGGCGGCGCCAAGCTGGACCTCATCAACAAGCGTCAGGCTCTGGTCCTTCCAATCAAAAATGCGCAGCGCCCCGCCCTTGCCTGTGGAGAGCAGCAATCGGCCCTGGTTCCAGACCACGGACGCTGAGCCGACCGGTGCCTCAAGGCTCTGGGAGACCTCCAGCGTGTCGGCCGAGGCGACCATCAAGCGCCCTGCCCCGGCGCTGAGCATGAAGAGGTGCTGGCCGTCGGGGGAGAAGACGGCGTCGGTGGGGATGTGTTCCAGGACGTGGGTGCGCACCAGGGAGCGCTCCAGCGGGTCGATGAGGGTGGCGCGGTTGCTGTTGGCGTAGAGGACGACCATGCGCGCTTTGTCGGTGGAGGCCGAGGCGATGAGCCGGTACGGTTCCTTTTCGACAGGCAGGCGCGGGGCGCTCTTGCCGGTGGTCAGATCCACAGGGGTCAGGTCGTGGCTGGCCAGGTTGGCGACCAGGAGCCACTTGCCCGAGGGGTCGAGCGCCAGATCGGCGGGGGTGGATCCGGGCAGCTCGATGGGGCGCGCGGTCCAGGCCTGCAGATCGACCTCCACCAGTCGGCGTTTGGCGTCGCGGCACAGGATCCAGGCCTTTTGGCCGTGCTGGGTCAGAAGGCGCGGGGTTTGGCAGACGGTCAACGGGGGTTGGGTCTGGACCATGGGGCCGGGTGCGGCGGGGGGACCAAACTTGAGCAAGCGGTCGCCGCCAAATTCCAGCGCGGCGATGTTGTCGTCGGGCAGTCGGTAGAGTCCGCCGATGGCGGCGGTGTCTTTGAGTTCCAGGCGGTGGTGTGCCCCCGAGGGGTCCACGCTGAGGATGGTGGATTGGTCAAAGAGCGAGGAGACAAAGAGCGGCGAGCGGGCTTGATCGAGCGTGGCGGCACAGTTGGCCAGGTGTGATCCGGTGGTGGCGTTGGTCAAAACCCGGCTTGGGGTGGCAGAGTTTTCCACATTGTCAACAGGTTTACCAACAGGCTCTGGATCTCCAGATCCGCATTGTCCACAACCGGTCAGGAGCGCAAGCGGTGCCAGCGAGAGGATCAGCGCGCGGCGCGCTGTTGATCCCGGATGATCATGAGCAATTGTTTTGCAAAAACCAACGCTCTCAGATGCGATCTGGCGCACTTGAAGGCCCTTACCCATACCCAGACATCCCCCAACAACAAAACGCGCCACAAGCGCTCTCAGGCGCTCTCAGGCGCAACCTCTCCAGCAAGGACATTGAAGGTCTTGACGTCGTCCTGAAGGAGAATGTGATCTCGATGGGTGGTGCTGATGAAGACCTGCCCCGGGTGTTGGCTCAGGAAGTCAAAGAGAAAGCGATTTCGGGACCGATCAAGCTCACTGGAGACATCGTCGAGCAAGAGGATGGGTCGAAAGCCCCTGCGCTCCTGAAAGAGTCGAACCTCGGCGATCTTCATCGCCAGGACAGCAGCGCGCTGTTGACCCTGGCTGGCAAACTTTTGCATCGACTGGCCATCCATTGAGATCACCAGGTCATCTCGATGGGGTCCGCGGGTCGTGTGGCCGCGTCGGATGTCTTCGTTGCGCGCCGCCGCCAGAGCCATCTGGAGTTGCTCGGCCATGGACTGCTCCGAGTCATCGCCGCTGGGGTTGCGCCACTGAGACTGCCAGGACAATTTCATCTTGGGCGCCGCCACCCCGTCGGCCCCACCAAAGATGGCCGCGAAGGTCTCAAGGAACATGGGGCGAAACTCCTGGAGGAACTCCAGACGCCGCCTGGCCACCGCCGCGCCGCGCTCGGCCAATTGCTCATCGTAGACGTCGAGCAGGAGCCTGGACTTGCCAGGGTCGCCTCTCAGGGCGGTGTTGCGCTGCTTGAGGATCTTCTCGTACCCCACGGCATCGACCAGAAAGCCCGCCGAGAGGTTGAAAATGGCCCGGTCGACGAACTGACGCCGACCCGAAGGGCCGCCCTTGATGATGGAGAGGTCATCGGGGGCAAAGACGATGGCGTTGAGGGAACCGAAGAAGTTGCTCAGCTTCTGGACGGCGGCGCCGTTGAGGGTGACGCGCTTGCCCTGGGGCGAAATCCCCACGCGGGCCACGCGCTCGACCCCGGCGCGTTCGATCCGGCCCTCCACAACGGCCTGGCGCTGTCCCGACCGGATCAAGTCGCCGTTGTTGTGGCGACGAAAGCTCTTCAGAGCGCTCAGCAGGTAGATGGCCTCGAGCAGGTTGGTCTTGCCCTGGCCGTTGGGCCCGCACACGATGTTGAAGCGCAAACCTGGCTCCAACTCGACCCCATGGAGGTTGCGGAAGTCTTCGACGCGTAGGTAGGACAACTCCATCGGGCATTAAATCCGCATCGGCATGACGACAAAGAGCAGGTCATCCCGGTTGGCGTCGCGGATCATCGTCGGCGACAGGGTATCGACGATCTCCATCGAGATCTCTTCGGTGTTGAGGACGTTGAGGACGTCCAGCAGGTACTTGTAGTTGTAACCCGCCTGAACCTTGCTCCCGTCGTACTCCACCGGGATCACCTGGCGTGCCTCGCCTTGCTCAGCGTCCTGGGTGTAGATCTCGCACTCGGTGGTGTCGAAGGTGATGCGCACGTTGCCGGTCTTGGGCGGGGCCTGGACGGCGACGAACTTGAGCGTCTGGATGAGGTCATCGCGCCGGATGATGGCCTTGGTCTCACTCTCGCGCGGCAGCACCTGGTCCACGTCCGGGAACGTGCCGTCGATGAGCCGGATGGAGACCGTCGCCGGACCATGCCGGAAGACGATGTTGTTGTCCTTCAGACCAAACTTCAGGTCCTTCTCGGCGATGTCCAGCGTGCGCTTGAGCTCCGAGAGCCCCTTGCGGGAGATGATCACCCCGCGCTGAACCTCGGCCGGCGGCGTCGCCTCAGGCAGAATCGGGTTGCCCTCTTCATCCACCGGCGGCGCCAACTCAATGCGCGACAGCCGGTGGCCATCGGTCGAGATCATCGAGAACCCGCCGCTGCTCGTCGCCCGGAAGAAGGCGCCGTTGAGGCTCGGGCGGCCCTCGTCGGTCGAGATCGAAAAGAGCGTCTTCTCGATCATGTCCATCAACTGCGCCGTGCCCAGGTCGTGCAACTCCAGGTCGTCGTAGTTGGCGATGTTGGCAAAGCTCTCGGCGGGCATGCCCGGCAGGCGAGCGCTGACCTGGCCAGCTTTGAGCTGAGTGTAGTGGTTGGCCTCGGTGGTCAACTCAATCTCGTCAGCTCGGATGTTCTTGACCACATCAAAGAGGCGCTTGGCCTGCAGCGTCACGCGCCCCGGCTCAACGACCTCACACTCACACGCCGTCGAGATGGTCACGTCCAGGTCCGTGGCGTGCAACTCCAAGGTCTGGCCATCGGCCACCAACAAGGCATTGCTCAAAATGGCCAACGTGCTCTTCTGGCTGACGACGCCCTGAATCTTGGACAGCTCGGTCGTCAACGCCTCTCGACTAATCAGGATCTTCATGGTTCCGATGGGCTCCTTCTCTTTGGAGTGAGAAGACTTAGAATTGGACCTGAATGGTCTATCGCCTCATGGCGCATCTGGCAAGGTTCACCGCACATAAGTTCCTTACCCTTATGGCCAGACCCTGTGCTCGAAGCACTTGACGTCAAATCACCCCCTTGCCACGCTCTCTAGAAGAATAGATCTATAATAAATTCTTTATTCTTTCTTGATCGCAGTAATAGTAGGGCCTGTGGATTTGTGGATAAGCGATCTAAAGCCCCGCATTTGCTCAGGAAATTTCTTCACAGATCCCTGGGTATACAGAGTGTAATCCTCTGTGGATAACCCACCCCCCTCTTTTTCCCCATTTTGTCCACAGGCTTCTACCCACAGATCCCACAGGGAACTCCACAGTTTTTCCACAGGCATCCATCCCGGCGATCACGATCTCCCTGTCAATTTTGTCCCCAGCGACACTGTGTCGCTCAATCCACAGCCCTTTTTGGATCGAGGGATCTATCCACAGGGCTCTTTCAAGCTCAGATCCATCTTTAGAGGGGTGTTTTTGCGTTTAAATCTCTTTTTTCTTACCTTTTTGCCCGTTTTGTCGCTCTGAGACCCCTGTGGGTTTGTCGCAGCCCCCACTGGCGCGGTTTGACGCCATTTTCCTGTGTCGCTGGGGATTGACGGGATTTTGTCGGATTTGGGGGCTTTGTCGGCCTTTGTCGTCCGCTGTTGACCCCTTCTTCTTGGTCCCCTCTGTCTTCCTTCTCCCTCCTTCTTCCTTCTTTTGCCTCTTCTTCCTGTGGGTTTTGCTCCTTTTGGGGCTTTCTATCTTTGGGGCCTTTGCCGCTTTTCTTCTTCTTTCGGTGGCTTGTCCCTACTGGGGCTCCGTTTGGGCGCGGTGCCCATCCCTGCTTTTTGCGGTCTTTCATTGGCTTTCCCTTTTGGGGCTGCGCGCCCCAAGCCCCCGCCAGGGGTTGGCTGGCGCCCCAACCCCTGGACCCCGGTCGCTTCGTGGGGGCTGCGCGCCCCCACACCCCCGAACGCGGACGGACCGGTCCCGTATATGGTGTAAACCATTCAGTGGCTTGTCTTTCGTTGAGACCCACGAGGTGCAGCAGAGCATCGGGGGAGCAAAAACAGCCCCCACAAGGGGGGCAGATGCTCTCCCAATTTCTTGTGGATGCCGCCTTGATACTTCTCAGCGGAGGATGGGTTGGGGGCTCTCTAAATTCTTGTGGATGTCATCTTGAGAGTGCTCAGCGGAAGCGGGATGGATGGGGGCCTTTTCAAGCTCTCATGGGTGGCTCCTGGAGAGTGCTCAGTGGAATTTTGGTTGCGTTTTAGGGAGGGGTTTATGCAGCTCGACAGCACAGCCAACCACCACACCTACGGGATGGAATGTTTGCGATCCCGGTCTTTGTGGGGGGCAGAGCTTTTGGCGCCATGAGCTTTATGGCGCTTGTGAGGCCACACAAAGAGTTGGAGGTCAATGGCCAGGTCACCCAGGCGCTCTTCAGGTCTTTATGAGGGGGCTGATGGCTGGGAGCAATGTCGGTGGTGGCGGTGCCGATGCTCTCAGAAGGTCTTCTGTTGAACTCTTTTCCTCGTTGTCATTGAGATGTTCAAAATCAAGGGGCTTAGAGCAACCCGTGGGCGTTGTCTGTGCTGCCCTTGAGAGGCCTTTTAAGAGGGTTTGGGTGCCGCAGCCGTCACATTGCCCGTAGAAACTCCCAAAAGCCCTTAGAGGGCCTCTGGGGGCGTTGGGAGGAACTCAGCGATTCGCACTAAAGTTGTGGCTCCTCAAACGCCCTGTGCGTGCACACAAAGGCCTTTGAAACACCATGCTGCCCATCATGTCTTAGAGGCCTTCAGAAGGCTCTCAGCGCCATCTAGGGGGGGCTCAGGAGGTTGCTGTCGCCGCGCTTTGCTCTTCCGGTAACTCAAGCTTCACAGAGAAGCATCAAGGTGCCACCCATGAGAGCTTGAAAAGGCCCCCAATCCATTCTCTCTTTGCTGAGTGCTCTCAAGGTAACATCCACAAGAGCTTGTAAAAGACCATCAATTTCCCCCCACTCCACTGAATGCTCTCAAGGTGGCATCCACAAGAGCTTGTAAAAGACCATCAATCTCCCCCCCCCTCCGCTGAGAAGTATCAAGGTGGCATCCATGAGAGTTTGGGAGAGCATCTGCCCCCCCTTGTGGGGGCTGTTTTTGCTCCGTCGTTGCTCTGCTGCACCTCGTGGGTCTCAACGAGAGACAAGCCACAGAATGGTTTACGCCATATACGGGACCGGTCTGTCCGCGTTCGGGGGTGTGGGGGTGCGCAGCCCCCACGAAGCGCGTGGGGTCCAGGGGTTGGGGCGCTAGCCAACCCCTGGCGGGGGTTTGGGGCGCGCAGCCCCATCGAGGAAAGCCAATGAAAGATCAGAAAAGGCGGGGATGGGCAAAAGCCCACAAAACCACACAAACGCCTACTGGCAGACGCCAGCGACACAAGTCTGATTGTTGAGGCGGCAGTCCTCAAACTGCTGCACCTGCGAAAAGTCGCACTCAAAGGTCTCTTCATCGCAGACCCCATCGCCGCTGTAGGTCACGGCGACATCGCCGATGCAGTCGGCGGGCGGTGCGGTGCAATCGACAAAATCACAGGACTGGGGCGGTTGTTGTCCGGCGACATCAAGGACGCTGCGGGGTTCGAGCTTGAAGTTGCCAAAGCTGAAGTTGAGCACCCCGATGATGACATCAAAGGTGGTGCCCAGCTCGGGATCGGGCGTGATGGTAAAGATGAGGTCATCGACGCGCAGGTTGTCATTGACGACAAACTCTCCAAAGTCCTGTGGCTCATCGGGGTTGGCGTCGGTGACGGTCAGGTCGCTGATTTGAACGAGCGTGCTCTCCCAGGGTTCGGCCAGCTCGGGGTCGCCGAGGATTTCGGTGGTCAGCAGCTCGGGCAGGGGCGCGATGCCGGGGCCGAGGGCGGTGAAGTTGGTCAGGCGGATGCGAGCCAGGCCAAAGTTTTCTTCGTAGATGCCTTCGATGGTGACGAGGCCTTCGGTGATGAGTTCGGGCAGGTCGAGGTCGGGGTTTGAGACGGCGATGCCGCTGAAGGGTCCGCCGAGGCTTTCCTGGACGAAGAAGTTGCGGCCATCGGCGGTGGTGGCGTTGACGACGACCTCGGTCAGGCGCACGAGCGTGCCGGGGTCGGGGTGCTCGGGGGCGTCTTCGTTGCTGAGGTCAAAGATGTCGACGTCGATGGCGACCTGCTCGCAGTCATCGTTGGGGGCGCCGGGGGTGCCGAGGTCGGAGCCGGGCTCGCCGATGGGCTGGCGGCTTTCGCACCACAGGGTGCCGTTGTTGTTGATGGGGTCTTCAAAGCCGAATTCGGCGCCAAATTGCATGGAGGCGCCGGTGGGATCGGGGAAAGTGTCGCCGTCGTCGTACTCGATCCGCGCGATTTCGATGTCGCCGGGGGCCAGGATGACGATGGCGTCGTCGCTGTTGGCCAGGGTCATGCCGCTGTACTCGAAGTCGACCTCGACGCCGCCGTTGGTGTCGGTGTCGGCGTTGATGCCCAGGACCAGGAATTGCTGGGGGGAGAGGGTCAACGGCGAGTCTTGGGGGATGGTGAAGCTGTCGTTGTTGTTGTCGGTGAAGGTCAGGCCGGCCAGCGAGAGCAGCGAGAAGGTGCGGTTGGTGATCTCAAAGTACTCACCGACGTTGTCGTTGACGTTGCGGGGGTTTTGCATGATCTCGGTGATGACGATGTCGCCGGGGCTGGGGGCGACGGCGTCGCCGACGCATTGGCCGCCTTGGCAGGTGAGCCCTTCGAGGCGGCAGTCGCGGGCGGTGGTGACCTCGGCAAAGTTGCATGCGCCGTTGATGCACACGCCGTCGCCGATGAAGGTCACGGCCAGGTCGCCCTGGCATTCGGGTTCTGGGGCGGGGCATTCGACGTTGCGGCAGAGGTCGAACTGGACCTGGCCGATGACGTCGGCGGCGCTGCGGGGTTCGATCTTGAAGTTGCCGAAGCTGAAGTTGAGCGGCCCGATGATGGCTTCAAAGGTGGTGCCGATGATGGGGTCGGGGTCGATGGCGAAGTAGAGATCATCGATGCGCACGCCGTCATCGACGGCAAACTCGCCGAAGTCCTGCGGGGCATCGGGGTTGGTGTCGGTGACGGCCAGATCATTGATCTGGACCAGGACGCTCTCCCAGGGTTCGGCGTCGGCGACCAGGGCCAGCGTGAAGGTGTCGAGGACTTCGGGGGCGGGCGGTTGGCCGGGGCCCTGGCGTTCGATGGTGTCGAGGGTGATGTGGGCCTGGTCAAAGCGCTCGTCGTAGATGCCGGTGAGGTTGACGCGGTCGCCGATGTTCAGGCCTTCAAGGTCGGCACCAGCGGGCTCGACAAAGGCGGCGCTGAAGGGGCCGGACTCGATCTCTTGAACAAAGATGCCGTCGGGGCTGATGGCGGTGATGGCGACGTTGTCGACCTGGACCAGCGTGCGCACCGGGGGATGGTCGGGGTTGTCGATGTCACTGATGGCGTAGAGGGTGACGATGAGCGGGTCTTGCTCGCAGTCGTCGTTGGGGGCGCCGGGGGTGCCAAAGTCAGAGCCGACGCCGCTGATGGGCTGGCGGCTTTCGCACCACAGGGTGCCGTCGTTGTTGACGGGGTCTTCAAAGCCGAATTCGGCGCCAAACTGCATGGAGGCGCCGTTGGGGTCGGGGAAGGTGTCGCCGTCGTCGTACTCGATCCGCGTGATTTCGGCGTTGGCGTCGTTGAGGATGATGATGGTGTCGGCGAGGTTGCCCAGGTTGAAGGCCTCAAGGAGGGCGTCGGGCTCAAAGCCGCCGTTGAGTTCGGGGTCGAGGCTGCGGGCCAGGACAAAGAATTGGCCGGGTTGGAGTTCGATGCGGTCCTGGGCGTCGAGGATGAAGGTCTCCTGGGCGCCGTCGGTGAACTGGAGGCCGTTGAGCAGCAGCGTCCGGTCGGTGCGGTTGAAGAGTTCGATGTACTCGCCGTCGCCGTCGTCGGCGGCACGGGGGTTTTGCATGATCTCGGTGATGATCAGGTCGCCGGGGGTGACCTGGTCCAGGGAGACGCAGGCGCCTTGCTGGCAGACCTGACCGCGATCGGCGCAGTCGACGCGCAGCTCGACGTCGTCGTAGTTGCACTCGCCGGTGGCGCCGTTGCAGTCGCCGTCGCCGTTGTAGACGACCTGAACGTTGCCGTCGCAGGCGTCGGGCAGCGGCGCGCAGGTGATCTCCTGCTCGACGCAGAGGTCGACGCAGGCGGCGTCCACGCAGGCCAGACCGATGAAGCCGCAGTCGTCGATCTCTTCGACGTCGTCAAAGTCGCACTGGCCGGTCTCCGGGTCGCAGACGCCGTCGCCGTTGTAGCGCCGGGCCAGGCCGCCTTCGCAGGTGTCGTCGGGCTGGGAGCAGTCAACGCCTTCGCAGAGGTCCACGCAGGCGCCTTCGATGCAGAGCAGTCCTTCGTCGGCGCAGTTCTGGCGGACCTCGATCTCGTCAAAGTTGCACTGGCCGTTTTGGATGTTGCAGGCGCCTTCGCCGTCGTAGGAGACGGCCACGTCGTTCTGGCAGAAGGCCTCAGGGGTGGTGCAATCGACGTCGCCGCACAGGTCGATGCAGGCGCCTTCGATGCAGGCCTGATCCTGGGCGGCGCAGTCGGTGCGGGTCTCGTTGTCGCCAAAGTCGCACTGGCGCGAGTCGGGGTCACAGGTGCCATCGCCCGCGTAGGCCACAGCGGTGGTGCCGTCGCAGAAATCCTCGGGTTGGGTGCATTGGCCGGGCTGGCAGCCATCGATGCAGGCGCCGTCAACGCAGACTTGATCGGTGTCGTCGCAGTCGGTGCGGGTTTCGTTTTCACCAAAGTCGCAGGTGCCGCTGTCGGGGTCACAGGTGCCGTCGCCGTCGGTGGTCACGGCGGTGTTGTCGTCGCAGCGCGGCGCCGGGGCGGTGCAGTCGACGTCCTGGCACAGGTCGATGCAGGCGCCGTCGCGGCAGACGCGGTCGTCGTCCTGGCAGTCGGTGCGGGTTTCGGCGGCGCTGAAGTCGCACTGGGCGCTTTCGGGGTCGCAGGCGCCTTCGCCGTCGTAGGTCACCAGCACGTCGTCGTCGCAGAAGGCCTCGGGCAGCTCGGTGCAGTCGGTGTCGCAGGGGCTGACGCAGGCGCCGTCTTCGCAGACCAGTCCGTCGGCTGCGCAGTCGGTTTCGACGGTGACGGGGTCAAAGTCGCAGGCGCACTGCGGTGTGACGGTGCCGTCGCCGGTGAAGGTGGTGGCGACGTTGCCCTGGCAGGCGGCCTCGGGGGGAGGGCAGGCCAGATCACAGTCGTTGCCGACGGGTTCACACATGTTGGTTTCTGCGTTGCAGACAAAGCCCAGGCTGCAGCCACCGCCGCAAGGGGCTGGTGTGTCGTTGGTGTCGCCGCCGTTGTCGCTGCAGGCCAGCGCGGTGCTCATCAGCAGGAGCATCACGCCGCCGCGGAGGGCCACAGATGTTGCGTTAAACATGGGTGTGTACCAGGGGATTGCGTGGTTGGTGTCGTAACGTTGTCTGGATCGAACCCAGACATTGTCTTTGGCTGGCAAGGTCAGGTCAAGGCGCGGGTTGCGGGGGCTTGGTTTGGGCGCGGTGTTGTATGATGGGGTGGGTTTTGAGGGGTTTGTGCTTCTTGGAAGGTGGTCTTGGGAGGATGGACCTGACAATGGGTCTTGGGGACGTTATGATGTTGCGGGGATTTTAAGCCGCTTTTTAAACAAACGCGGTTTGAAGCCCATGATCTATCCAAAACCTCCTGTCGGGCGTGCGTTGGCTGGTGCTGGTTGCCGGGCGGGCGCTGAACACTGGATTGAAGCATCGGTGAGAGAGATGAAGCGACATATTGCCTACGGATTGTCTTTGTTGTGCCTGGTTTTGGCCCTGGGGGCCTGCGGGGACACCACGGAGGAGCCCGCTGCGGGGGATGAGGCCAACAATACGGCCAACAACACCGCCAACAACGCGGGCAACAACGCCGTCAACAACACCCCTGAGCCTTGCACGGACGGACCTGAGTGCGTGGGCAGCGCCTATCCGCAGTGGGAGTTGTCGGACTTTCAGCCCGCCAGCGAGCGCTTTGAGCAGGTTTATGGTCCGGCGGCCTTTGAGGCCAAGGTGACCGTGGTGGCGCTCCTGGCCGGTTGGTGCCCCTTCTGCCAGCGTCAGGCGATGATGCTGGAGCAGCTTGATCAGGAGCTGGACGGCGAGGGCGTGGACGTGAACTTTGTGGTGGTCAACGCCATCAACGCCGACACCGATGAGTACCGCGAGAACCTGCTTTATGTGCGCGGGGAAGACGGTGAGCTGACCGTGGATGAGAACGGCGAGCTGGTGGAGCGCTGCACGGCGCCGATGTTCCAGGATGTGGAGGCGGTGGACGCCTGGGGGATGCACAACGGCCAGAAAGACGACATCATCGTCTACGGCGCCGATGGGACCGTGAAGCAGTACTTTGGCAAGGACGACGGGGTGCTCTCGCTGTCGACCGCCGAAGGCTACGCCGAGTTGAAGCAGGCGGTGCTGGACGCGATGCCCTGAGCGTTTTGGTTCCAAGCGCCGATAAAAAGTGTCGGTGACCACTTAACAATGTGGTGTGTGCCTTTGTCTTCCTGAGGCAAAGCCGTGGATTGACCCTGGGTCTGAGATCTGGGGGGACTTCTGGGAGTGAAGATGTCGATGCACGTGGCAGAGAACGGGAAGACAAGGAGGGCTCTGGGCCGAGGGCGCCGACGCGGCGTTGCTGGGCTTCAGGGCGCGTTGACGGCGCTGTGTGCGCTGGCCCTTTGGGTCGGCGGTGCATCGCAGGTGGAGGCCAAGCCTTCGGGGCCGATGCTTTTTTGCTCGGCGTACCCGGATGTGCCCGCCTGCCAGGGGCAGTTGCCGCAGTGCAGCTTGTGCCATACGTCGACCTCTCCGGCGGCCTGGAATGGGTATGGGCTGGATCTTTTGACGGTGTTGACGGGCAACTTTGATGAGTCGCTCGAAGAGGCGTTGGTGGAGATCGAGGGCAAGGATCCCGACGGAGACGGGGTGTCGAGCCTGGATGAGTTGTTGATGGGGACCCTGCCGGGGGACGTCAACAGCTTTTTTGAGCCCGTGCCGGAGCCTTCGGGCCCCGCCAACCCCCGCTTTGACGTGGGCAACTACGACCAGCGCTTTGCGCTGCGCCGCGCCTCGCTGACCTTCTGCGGTCAGTCCCCTTCTTACGACGATCTGAAATCTTTTGATGCGCTGGACGACGATGACGCCCGTCAGGCTGCCATCCACGAGCTTGTGGACGGGTGTTTGACGCAGGCGTTCTGGCAAGAGGCGATCGAGCGGCTGGGAGACCAGCGGATTCGGCCAGTCTTTGCCGTCGGGTGGGATTCGCCCATTGGCCTGAGTCTGGCCGACTACGAGTGGGATTATCGCCTCTTTCGCTACGCGTTGACGGGGGACCGGGACGCCCGCGAGCTGCTGACGGCGGACTACCATGTGGAAGAGGGGCCCGATGGGTCGCTGCGCAAGGTGGAGGGCGAGATTGCCCGCTCGGGCGGCGCGGGGCCGCAGCCTTTGGTGGTGGAGCGGCGGGCGGGGATGGTCTCGACCCAGTGGTTTTTTGTGATCAACACGATGTTCAGTGCCTTGCCGCGTACGACTGCGGCGCAGGCCTACCGGGCGTACCTGGGCATGGACATTGCGCAGGACCAGGGGTTGATTCCGGTGGCGGGCGAGCCCCTGGATGTGGACAGGAAGGGGGTGCAGCAGGCCGAGTGTGCGGCGTGCCACAGCACCTTGGATCCACTCAGCTACACCTTTGCCTATTATGAAGGGATTCGGGGCGGCGCCACGGGGACCTATCGGGCCAGTCGGCCCAACGGGATCCGGGACTGGGACGACCCCCAAACCTTCATCTTTGGCGAGCCGGTGGACGATTTGCCAGGATGGGCCAGGGTGGCGGCCAACTCGGACGCCTTTGCGCGCAACACCGCCCAGATGCTCTTTGAGCACGTGCTTCAGCGCGAGCCAGGACCCGCGGATCTGGCCGAATTTGAGGGTCTCTGGAGGGGCTTTGGCCAGGACGATGGGTATTCGGCCAACAAGCTCCTGCACCGCCTTGTGGACACCGACGCCTTTGGAGTGCCGTGATGAAGAGACACACGTTGCTGAGCCTCCTGCTGGCGTTGGCGCTGGGCGCCGCGGCCTGCGGTGAGGACAAGAAGAATCAGACCGACCAGGAGCCGCCGGTGGCCAACAACGACCCTGGCGATGCGCCCTTTGCGACCTCGACCACGGCGCAGTTGTTGTGGAAGCGCCAGGGGGCGGTGGCCAAGGACCTGCAGCGGGCCTTGGAGTTGTCGCCAGACGAGCTGTGCTCTGAGCTGGGGGCGGCGCCGTGCGCCGATGTGCACCAGGTGCCGTTGGGGGGCAACGATCCCTTTATTTTGGGGCTTTATGAGCCGCCCCACGAGCCGCTTTCGACGACCCCGGCGGTCTTGGAGCGCCTGGTGCTGGGGGCGTGTGTGTCGGCCGCCGAGCGCGACGCGCAAGGGGACGCCAAGGTCTTTACCGAGTTGGACCTGGGGTCAGACAAGCTCGACCCGGCGGGGGAGGACAAGGCGGCGGTGGAGGCTCAGATCGAGGACCTCTATCGGCGCCTGCTGAGCCGTGACGCGCTGGCGGTCGAGGTCAGCGCCGTCTCCAAGCTGGCCACCGACGAGGGCGGCGACGGGGTGTCGGCGCTGGATTTTGCCAAGTTGTCGTGTTTTGCCATTGGCAGCACCACCGAGTTCTTTTTCTACTGACGCCGGGAGGTTGACCATGTCCAAGATGAGCCGACGCAAGTTTCTGGGCCTGGGGCTGGGGGCCGCCGCC
>CAKZKQ010000772.1 GCA_937123825.1 uncultured Pseudomonadota bacterium | reverse complement strand
GGTTTAGTACCCTGGGTCCCTACCTGCCGTTTTTCGTTTTGACAACCTACATCACTTCTTAATTTGGCGCCTATGGGGCGGCAGCCCCCATTCCAGCCATCCATTGCACTTTTGCCGCGCCCCAACCATCGTAATCGAGCACGCAAGAATGAGGGATCATGGCGCTCACACTCTTCTACAGCCCACTCTACACCGACGCGCTCAGCCCCGAGGCCCGCTTTCCTCGCCAGCGCTACCGTCTGGTCCGCGCGGCGCTCCAGCCCGAAGTCTCCAGGGGCCTGATCGACATCCAGCCTCCGCGCTGTGCGTCGCTCGCAGAGATCAAGACGGTGCACGAGCCCGCCTACGTGGACGACTTTTTAGGCGGGCGGCTGGATCGAAGCCGGGTGCGGCGGATTGGGTTTCGGCCCTGGACGGCGGACTTTGTGGAGCGAACGCTGCGGCTGACAGGCGGGACCTTGCAGGCCACCGAGGCGGTCCTGGCCGGGGCGGCGCTGGCGGGCAACATGGGCGGCGGCACGCACCACGCCTACCGCGACTTTGGCAGCGGGTACTGTGTCTTCAATGACATGGCGATCGCGGCGGCGCTGGCGCTGGGGCGCGGGCAGGTGGGCCGGGTGGCGGTGATCGATCTGGACGTGCACCAGGGGGACGGGACGGCGGCGATCTTTGAGGACGAGCCCAGGGTGATGACCTTTTCGATGCACGGGCAGCGCAATTTTCCCTTTCGCAAGATGCGCAGCGACCTGGATCTGGGTCTGGAGGACGAGATCGACCCGTCTGGCTACCTGGGGTTGCTGGAGGAGGCGCTGGAGCGGGCGGTGGCGCCCCATCGGCCCGAGCTGATCTTTTATCAGGCGGGCGTGGACGCGCTGGCGCGGGACACCTTGGGGCGTTTGGCGCTGGATCACGAGACGTTGGAACGGCGAGACGCGATGGTGCTGGATTTTGCGGCGTCTTGTGGGTGTCCGATGGTCATTTGTATGGGCGGCGGCTATGCCGATCCCATTGAGGACTCGGTGTTGGCCCACGCGCAGCTCTTTCGAGCGGCGGCGCAGCGCTTGGCGACTTGAATACGGCCCAACTGCCAGCCACAGCGCTCTGACTGGGTAGTTCCCCAGTCAGCGCATGGAAGCGTTGGCCCTGGTTTCTGATGACATGGTGGGTGTCGGACGATCGGACGATCAGATCACCAGGCCGTTCGCGTGCGTGAGAGGATCCCGGGCAGGCGCTTTAGGACCTCTTCGATTTCTGCTTCGGTGGTGTTGCGCCCCAGGCTGAAGCGCACCGAGCCCCGGGCCTTCTCTTCGGGCACGCCCATGGCCAGGATGACGTGGCTGGGTTCCATGGACCCGGCGGTGCAGGCGCTGCCGGCGCTGACCGAGACCCCGTCGAGATCGAGGTTGATGAGCAGGGTTTCGCCGTCCACGTCGCCAAAGCGCACGTTGAGGGTGTTGGGCAGGCAGCGCTCGGGGTGGGTCTGGCGCACGGCGCCCGGCTCCAGGCGCACGATCCCGTCCCAGAGGTGGTCGCGCAGCGTGGCCATGTGCGCGGCGTCGTCCTGGCGGCGTTGGTGGGCCAGCTCGGCGGCCAGCCCCATGCCCACGATGGAGGCCACGTTTTCGGTGCCGCCCCGGCGCCCGCGCTCCTGATGGCCGCCGATGATCACGGGGGTCAGGTCCGCCTCGGGGCGGATGTAGAGCGCGCCCACGCCCGAGGGGCCATAAAACTTGTGCCCCGAGATGCTGACCATGTCGGCGCCGAGCGCCGTGACGTCCAAAGGCAGCTTGCCAACGGCCTGGGTGGCGTCGCAGTGGACCAGCCAGCCGCGCTGGTGGGCCTGCTGGCAGAGCGCGGCCACATCAAAGATGTTCCCCGTCTCGTTGTTGGCCAGCATGACGCTGATCGCCTCCACGCCTGCGGCCTGGGCCTTGGCCACAATGGCGTCCGTGTCTGGGAGCATGCCCTGGGCGTCGACCTCCAGCTTCAAGACTGTGCGGCCCTGGGTTTGGAGGCGGTCGATGGGGGCCAGGACCGAGGGGTGCTCGACGGCGGTGGTCAGCAGCGCGCCGCTGGTGCTGGCGGCCAGGGTGGCGATGGCCAGGTTGTTGGCCTCGGTGGCGCCGCTGGTGAAGGTGATCTCGGTGAAGTCGGCGCCGATCAGGTCGGAGGTTTGTCGTCTGGCCCGCTCCACGGCGGCGCGGGCGCGCTGGCCTTCGCGGTGGACGCTTGAGGGGTTGCCGTCGAGCGTGCGCAGGGCGCCGATGACGGCCTCCAGGACCTGCGGATCGATGGGGGTGGTGGCGTTGTGATCAAGGTAGACTCGATCGGTCATGGTGGGTCACCAAAGTGTTTGAAGCGGTGGGTTGTGCGGGTAAACGAGCGCACCGGGGGTGCGTTGGCCTTGGTCAGACGGCCTTCAGTCGCTCACGACGCGGTTGCGTCCACGGCGCTTGGCCTCAAGGAGGCGATCGTCGGCCAGCTTGATCAGCCCCATGGGGTTGGGCTCCACGCGTTCGCGCTCCGCGGCGTTCTGCGACAGCCTCGACATATACTCATTCAGGTCCGCCAGTCCAAGGCTGATGGTGACGGGGATGAGGGTGTTGTCGAAGCGGAAGGGGTCGCGGTGGACGATCTGGCGGATTTTCTCGGCCGTTTGGGCGACCTGAGGCTTGGCCAGCTCGGGCAGGAGGATGACAAACTCTTCGCCGCCGTAGCGTGCAAAGATGTCATCGCGGCGGATGGAGTCCTTGATGCGGCCAGCGACCTGACGCAGGACAAAGTCGCCGGTGAGGTGGCCGTAGGTGTCGTTGATGCGCTTGAAGAAGTCGATGTCAAAGATGACCAGGCCGAGGTTGCGTCCGTAGCGCAGTGAGCGGCTCATCTCGCGCTCGAGGTTCTCCAGGAAGTAGCGCTTGTTGTAGATCTGGGTGAGGCTGTCCTGGGTGGTCAGGCGGTAGATCTCTTCGTGGTAGGCGCTCTCGATGTTGGAGCCCATCAGGAACTTGAAGATCGTGCGCCCGACGCGGATCTGATCGCCATCAAGGAGGGTGTGCTCCTGGATCTGGCGGTCGTTGACGTAGGTGCCGTTGGTGGAGCCCAGGTCGCGCACCAGAAAGCGGCTGCCGTCGTTGAGCAGCAGGGCGTGGTTGCGCGAAATGGACTCTTGATCGATCTGGATGTCGGTTTTGGACGAGCGCCCGATCATCAGAGAGTTCTGATTGAGCTCGTACTTGCGGCCGAGATCGAGACCGTTGATCACCACCAGGCAAGCCTCGCGCGGCGCATCGCCATCGCTGCGCTTGGGCTTTGTGATGACGGTAATGACCGTGCTGTCCTTCTCCATCTTGTCCAAGGCCAAAGGAGCTCCATCCCTGTGCAAGCCCGACTCTGCCCCTCAAGATCAGAAGGCAGGCTTGCTTCACACACACTTATCGTCCTGTCATCCCATCGGCTGCAATCACAACCACCCGCATAAATGGTTCTGCATAGAAACGTTGCCCTACTAAGTATAAGGTGGTGTCACGGTCTGATCAATTCCTTAAACGGTCTTCTGTGCCCTTGGAACAAGTCGCCCCCTCAAAGGCCTTGAAAATGGACGACCCCCTTATGGTCGTCTATGATGGCTGCTCGAGCGGTAAGGTTGAACCAAGGGCTTTGAAACTGATGGTCAGGAACGCGCAATCAACAGCATATTGCAGCATGCGTCAGAATCATTCTGTGTCAAACATTTCGCTGCGGATCTCGGTTGGTGCGGTGGTGTTGTGGTGTCTTGTGGCGGTGGTGGGTGTGGGCCAGGCGGCCGCAGACCTCTACCGTTATAAGCAACCCGGCGGCGGTGTGCTGGTGACGACCTCGGAGCGCTCCGACCTGGAGTTGATCGAGGTGATCCGCGACGGGGGCCAGAGCGCCGACGGGGACTCCGGGTCCAAAAAGGACAGCGCCCGCAAGCGCCGTCACAAGGCCGCGCGCCGCACCGCGCGGACCTTGCGGCGCGAGGCCATCGCGCGCGAGCGGACCCAACCCGGGGAATCTCCAGGGCAGTCGCCCCGGCCAACGTCGCTGCCGCGCGAGAACCGCTACGATGACATCATCAAGGAGGCCTCCGAGGCCTACCAGATCCCGGCGCCGTTCATCAAAGGGGTCATCCGCGTGGAGTCCAACTTCAACCCCCACGCCGTCAGCCACACCGGCGCCATGGGGCTGATGCAGTTGATGCCAGCCACGGCCCGTTACGTGGGTGTAGAGGATCCCTTCGACCCGCGACAGAACATCTTTGGCGGCACCAAACTGCTGCGCATGTTGACGAACAAGTACAACGGGGATATCAACCTGCTTCTGGCGGCCTACAACGCAGGCGAAGGGGCTGTGGACAAGCACGACGGCATTCCGTACAGCGCCACCCGCGAATATGTCCGCAAGGTGTATCATCATTATAAGCAGTATCAACGCGAAGAGCAGGCTGCCAAAGCGCGCCAGTGACCCGTTGACGTTTTGCCCCGAGCCAGCATGTCCGCCTCGACCATCAAACAGGATCTCCTCAACGTCCCCAACATGCTCACGAGCCTGCGCATCGTGGTCATCCCCGTGGTCATGTGGCTCATCCACAGGGGCGATCCGGCCAGCTGCATGTGGGCGGCGATCCTCTTCTCGCTGGCGGCCATCACCGACTTCATCGACGGTTACATCGCCCGTAAATGGAACCTGGTTTCCATGACCGGCAAATTCCTCGACCCGCTGGCCGACAAGCTCATCGTCATGGCCTCGCTGGTCATGCTCACCGAGGTGGGGCGTCTGCCGGCGTGGATCACGGTGCTGATCGTTGCCCGCGAGATCTCCATCACCGGCCTGCGCGCCATGGCCAGCACCGAGGGGATCATCATCAGCGCCCGCTCGGGCGGCAAGTTCAAGACCGCCTTCCAGCTCATCGGGCTCATCGGACTTATCATCCACTTTGAGTACCCCACCGACTGGTTCATCGGCGCCACCTCGATCAGCTACCACACCGTGGGCATCTACCTGCTGATCATCAGCGTCTTTTTCAGCCTCTGGTCCGCCGCCGACTACTTTATTGGCTTCCTCAAAGCCATCGGCGATCGCGAAGAAGCCTGAGTCCGCCGTTCAGATCGTCCCCCACACGCACAAGAATGTTGAATTTCCCCCGCGCCCCTGTGTTATACGCGAGCACAAAGCGCGGCGGCGTGCATCTTTAAGTCGGTGGATGCGCTGCGGCGCCAGCGGGCCGTCACCACAGACGTCCCCAACAACCCATTGAGCGGGGGTGAGCAGACATGAAAGTTTCTTTGCCAGTGGTGCCTTTCAGAGAGCCCAGGGGAGATGACCGGCGCAGCGGACCCGCGCGCCCCAACAACAACCCCGATCAGGCCGGACCCAAGCCGTCCTGGCTCAAAGTTCGCCTGAAGATGACCCCGGAGTACGCCCAGGTCCGCCGCCTGGTGCGCGAGGCCGGCCTGCACACCGTCTGCGAGTCCGCCTCCTGCCCCAACATCTCCGAGTGCTGGAGCCGCAAGGCCCTGACCTTCATGATCCTGGGCAACATCTGCACCCGCTCTTGCGGTTTTTGCGATGTCATGACAGGCCGCCCCAAGCACGTCGACACCGATGAGCCGCGCCGCGTCGCCGAAGCCCTGGCCAGCCTGGGCCTGCGCTACGCCGTCGTCACCAGCGTCGACCGCGATGACCTCAAGGACGGCGGCGCCGCCATCTGGGCCGAGACCATCACGCGCGTCAAAGAGGCCTGCCCCGAGATGGGCCTCGAAGTCCTCGTCCCCGACTTCAAGGGCAACGAGCAGGACATCATGACCGTCGTCGAGGCGCGCCCCGATGTCTTCGCCCACAACATCGAGACCGTCGAGCGCCTTCACCCGCTGGTCCGCCCCCAGGCCCGCTACGAGCGCACTCTGAAGACCATCGAGGTGGCCCACAAGGCCGGCGCCATCACCAAGAGCGGCATCATGCTCGGCCTTGGCGAAGAACTCCACGAGGTCATCATCACCATGAAAGACCTGCGCGCCGCCGGATGCGACATCATCAACCTCGGCCAGTACCTGCGCCCCTCGCCGCGCCACCTGCCCGTGGTCCGCTGGGCCACCCCCGAGGAGTTTGAGATGCTGCGCGAAGAGGGCATGCGGATGGGCTTCCGCCACGTCGAGGCCGGCGCCATGGTCCGCTCCTCCTACCGGGCCGACATGCAGGCCGAGGCCATGGGCCTTGAGCACGCCTGGAAGATGTCCCCGTGAGCGCCTTTGATGGACGCGTCTACGTGCTGACCGATCGCCTCGACGATGGGCTGCCCAATCGGGTCGGCGCCGCGCTTCGGGGCGGCGCCACCGCCGTGCAGGTCCGTCTCAAAGAGGCCACCGCCCGGCAACTGATTCATATCACCACCGCCCTGAAGCCCCTGTGCGCCCAGGCCGGGGCCAAGCTCATCGTCAACGACCGTCTGGACGTGGCTCTGGCCGCAGGCGCCGACGGCGTGCACCTTGGCCCCCATGACATCCCCCTGGAGGACGCCAGGGGTCTGGTCGGCCCAGACATGCTCCTTGGCGGATCGGCGGGCTCGGTTGAAGCGGCCAAAACATTGGCCCAGGTGGCCGACTACCTGGGGGTTGGGGCGATCTATGACGCGCGCCCCTCCAAGGCCGACGCCTCGGCGCCGCGAGGCCCCCAGATCCTGCGCCAGATCTGCGCCCAGGTGTCGATCCCGGTGGTGGGCATCGGCGGGGTGGGGCACGGCAACGCCGGGGCCTGCATTGAGGCTGGCGCCAGCGGTGTGGCCGTGATCCGGGCCGCGTTTGTGGCCTCGGGCAAGCCTGCAGAGATTGAGCGATCGGTGGCGGCGCTGCGCCGCGAAGTGGACCAGGCGTTGAAGGCCAGGGGAGGGCAAGGCGCGTGAGCGGTTTGATCATTGAAGGGGTGAAGTGGAACGCGGCGGCGGTGCTCTCGGCCAACGAGAGCGACAGCAGCGGCGCAGGCGGCATTCAAGCCGACGTGCGGACCTTTGCGGCGCTGGGCGTCCACCCGCTGAGCGTCATCACCCAGATCGCCGCCCGCGGCGGACACGCCGGCGATCAATCCCTGCCCATGCCCACCGAGGCCGTCGTCACCCAATGGACCCAGATGTGGGAGACCTTCGGGGCCCAGGCCGTCAAGATCGCCGCCCCGGCCACCCCCAAGACCGCCGGCGCGCTGGGCCGCCTGGTTGAGTCGCTCTCGTCTTCAAACCCCGAGGTCGGGGTGGTGCTCGATCCCCGGCTCTTCAACAAATTTGGCCACCGCTGCGCCCTGGAGGCGCTCGACGGCGCCATGGGGCGGCTGCTGACCCACACCACGGTGCTGATGGC
The DNA here is from genome assembly GCA_937123825.1 of uncultured Pseudomonadota bacterium. Classification (GTDB taxonomy): domain Bacteria; phylum Myxococcota_A; class Bradymonadia; order Bradymonadales; genus CAKZKQ01. Next base: position 26,491 of record CAKZKQ010000772.1, on the reverse strand, counting down.
CAACGTCTTTGAGGCCGAGGCGCTCACCGGCGTGCGCGCCTGGGAGATGAGCCTGCGCGCCGACGCCGTGCGCGCCCTGGCCGATCGGGGTCCCGATGTGGTGGTGCTGATGTCCAGCCAGAACGATCGCCACGCCGTGGACTTTGTCTGGGACGGCTCGGGCGTGGTCGAGCTGGGCGCCGATCGCTTTGATGGCGGCCACCACGTGGGCGCCAGCGCCATCTTCTCCGCCTCGCTCAGCGCCCACATGGCCCGCGGACAGCAACCCCTCGACGCCCTGGAGGCCGCCAAGGCCTTTGTGGGCCAGTCCATCGATGAGGCCACCACCGTGGGCCAGCGCCTGGAGTGCGCCAACCCGCTGGGCAAGCTCTACCGCCAGCAAGGCGTGCGCTACGGCATCCTGGAGCCCAAAAAAGGCTCGCTTGTGTGATCTTGGAAATGTGCCGAATCATGACAGGCACCGCGCCCCATCGAACCGCTGCGGCTTGAGGGCTGTGGTGTGTCTGTTCGCGGTTGTGGGTAAGACGTGTTAATGTGTATCCCGGTATAGAATTACGGTGACACAACACAAGGCTCAATCGGTCTTATGGTGACTCCAAACAGATTGCCCGGCCCTGGAGATTTGATCCTGGGGCGTTACAGGATTGAAGAGCAGATCGGGCGCGGGGGCTTTGGCGCGGTCTTCAAGGCCACGCAGACAGGGTTGCAGCGCACCGTGGCGCTGAAGATCCTGCTGCCGTCGGCCATGCTCCAGGAAGAGATGGTGGAGCGCTTTCGCCGCGAGGCGGTGCTGGCGCGCAACCTCAACCACCCCAACACCATCCGACTCTACGACTTTGGTCAGACCGAGACGGGGCTGCTCTTCATCGCCATGGAGTACCTCAACGGCCTGCCGCTGGACCAGTTCATCAAAGAGAGCGGACCGCTGGAAATCGAGCGCGTCCAGCGCATCGGCGTCCAGATCCTCAAGAGCCTGGCCGAAGCGCACCAGCACAACGTCATCCACCGGGACATCAAGCCCTCCAACATCTTCATCTGCGACGACGTCGTCGGCGAGCCCGACTTTGTGAAGGTGTTGGACTTTGGCATCGCCAAGGCCTTTGGTGAATCGGAGAACAGCCGCCTGACCCAAACGGGGATGGGTTTTGGGACGCCGTTTTACATGGCGCCCGAGCAAATCCGCTCCAAAGGCATTTGCCCAGCCACCGATCTCTATGCGCTGGGGCTGGTGCTGAGCGAGCTGCTGACCGGCAAGACCGTCTATTCGGGCGAAAGCTCGATGGACATCGCCGTCAAGCAACTCTCCGAGGAGCCGCCGCCGCTGCCCGAGTGGGTCTTGCGCGGCCCGGTCGGCCCCGTTTTGCAGCGCTCCACCCAGAAGAGCCTCCACGCCCGCTACCCGTCGGCGGTCGAGATGCTGCGCGATCTGCGCGGCGTCGATCCGCACGCCAGCATTGACGTCTCGGCCAAGATCGACGGCCGCAAGGCCGCCGCCACCGCCTCGGGAGGCGGCAGCAGCCGGGTCCCCATGCTGGTGGCCGCCTGCGCTGTGGCCTTCCTGATGCTCGTGGCCGTCGGCGTCGGGCTCGCCTTTATGACCGGCATGTTCGAGTCTGCCGAGACTGACCCCAAACCGGTCGCTCAAAAGCCCGAGCCCCAGAAGGCCGAGCCGCAAACCGGCCACAACAAGGCCGCCGAAGCCGGTCAGGACGAACAAAAGCCGCCCGAAGAGGCCAAGCTCAACATCGGCATCACCACCGAGCCTGCCGGGGCCAGCGTCTACCACGGCGAAGAGTACCTGGGCAGCACGCCCCTGCGGGTGCCCTTTGCGCCCTCCAAGGACGGCGTCACGCTGCGCATTGAGAAGGACACCTTTCAGGAACACCTGCTCGAAGTCAGCCTGGACCAGGATCACGAGTATGTCCTGGAGCTTAAGCCCGTCGACGACACCGACCTGGGCAAGCAGTTGACCAAGGATGTCCGCAAGGAGACCGGCGGCAAGAAGCCCGCTGGTCGCAACGGGACCACCAAGAAACCTGCGGGCGGCGCCAAGCCAGTGGCCAACAACAACGCCAAGAAGCCCGCAGGGGGTCAGAAGCCTGCGGGCAACAACACCAAAAAGCCTGCTGGTGGGGGCAAAAAGCCCGCCGGTGGGGGTAAGAAACCGGCCGACGGCGGCAAAAAGCCCGGCGGCACCATCAACATTCCCAAGCTCTGAGGGGTTTCATGAAGGTTCAGCCTGTCTTCAACGGCCTGTCCAGGTGGTTCTGGGTCAGCCTGGTGATGCTGGCGCTGGTGTTGCCCGCGTCATCGGCGGCGGCCCAGGACGACGTCGATACCGATGCGCTGCGCGGCCTCATCGCCGACGCCACCAAGCTGGCCTACGAAGAAAAGTACGACGAGGCGATCCTGAAGTACATCGAGGCCAAGACCATCCTCGATGACCCGTTGCTCGACTACAACATTGCCCGCTGCTACCACAAAAAGGGCGACTGCCCCTCGGCCACGCGCTTTTACAAGACCGTCGTCGAAAACCCCGCCACCGCCGAAGAGGACCGCAAGGCCGCCGAGGGCTATCTGGCGGAGCTGGGCGAGTGCAAGACAGAGCCCGCAGGGCCAGGGCCGGGGGATGTGGTTGCGGTGGGGCCGGGGGACGGCACCGAGGGCAATGGCGACACCGGCAAGGGCGGCGGTGAAGGCGACAGCGACACTCAGACCGTGGGCAGCGACGGTGGCGGTTCGGCCTACACCTACGTGGCCTGGGGCGCGACGCTGACCGGCGGCGCGTTGATCCTGACCGGGTTGGCGCTGGACGTGACCGCGGGCAGCCTCATTGATGACTACGAGGCCGCCGCGCTGGCGGGCAACCAAGCCGAGTTTGATGCCCTGCGGGACGACATCGACTCGCGCCGCACCACCATCTTTGCCCTCTACGGTGTGGGCGCCGCGGCGGCCATCGCTGGGGGCATCATGTTGGTGCTCGATGACGACGGCGACAAAGACGCCCCAGCGGTGGGCGCTGCGCCTTTCTGGACGCCCGACGGCGGCGCGGGTGCGATGATCGAAGGGCGCTGGTGAGCATTTTCTCCTGACCGGAGTCTATCCTGGGCGTTCCTTGCCCGCTCTTTTGCACATCCATGTCTTTGTGGTGGGGTCATCGGGGGCCGAAGCGGCCTCTTGAGGGGCTTGTGCGTCAATATTCTTGAAGGCGGGCGGCATTCTCTGGCAGTGTGAACCCTCAAACGCGCAGTCTGCGACATTCAAACCAAGGGACTGCGCTGTGAGCCGAAGGAGGTCAGATGCGACACGGTCTGGTGCTGGTCAGTGGTGCGGGGGGATTTGTCGGTGGCCATGTGGTGCGCGGTTTGCGCGCGGCGGGTTACGAGGTGCGCGCCACCGATCTTCCTGGGTCGGACTCCACCATGGCGCTCGAGGCGGGGGCTCAGTGGATCGAGGCCGATCTGCTCTCGCGCGGCGCGGCGGCGCAGCTGGTCGATGGGGTCCGTGGGGTGGTCAACGCCGCCGGGCTCTTTGACTTTGGCATGGATTGGGATCGGCTCTACGACGCCAACGTGCTGCTGACCGAGCAGCTCTGCGCCGCAGCGGCCGAGGCGCGCGTGGATAAGTTTGTCCACATCTCCAGCGCCGTGGCCTACGGCACACCCGAGAAGACGCCCGCCGCAGAGGCCACCACCCACGAACCCAAAAACGACTACGAGAAGACCAAGAGCCTGAGCGAAGAGAAGGTCTGGTTCTACCAGCGCTTCAAAGGCCTGCACGCGACCATCCTGCGCCCCGCGTCCATCTACGGCCCGCGCAGCCGCTACGTGCTGGGCACCGTAATGGCGCTCTATGCGCTGGGCCGCCACAAGGGCTACGACTGGCTGCGGATCCCCAGCGGAGGCGCGCTCTGCCACCACGTGCACGTGGAAGACGTGGCCGAAGCTTGTCGGCTCTTGCTGCGCCGCTCCGAGGTTGTCGGCAACGCCTACAACGTGGCCGACACCACCCCGGTGCGTTGGGGCGAACTGCTGCGCTACATCGCCGAGTTGGTGGACTTTGAGTCCCAGGCGTCGCTGCCCATCTTTGGGCCGCTGGGCAAAGCGCTGGCGGTGGCCGGAGAGTGGTTGCCGTCGTCACAGCTCATCCGGATCAACCGCGTCCTGGGTCAGGACTGGGAAGAGTTGACCCGAGAGATGGAAATGGACTCTCCGCTGGTCCCGCGCCTTGACCGCGACATGTTTGGCTATTTTGCAGGCGACCACGTCTACGACGTATCGGCGCTGCACCGCCTTGGCTTTCGCCCCAGCCACGCCGTGACCCTCAACGGCCTTCGCGACACCTTCGACTGGTACATGTCGCAAGGCTGGCTGCCCGGCGCCCGCGATCTGACCCAGAATTGAACGCCCACCAAGCACATCCAAGGGCCTGGCTCACAGCGCTCCTGGTGGCCTCGCTGTGGGGCTGCGCAAACTCGCCCCAAAAGAGCCCAGCCCCCGCCCCAGAGCCTCCCGCGTCCTTGTGTGGGGTCCTGCAATCCTCCGACGCTCAAGGGCAGTGCGCGCCGCACCAGCCGTACTCCGTCAGCGACGTCCCCATTGAATTCTTCAGCGATCACTCCCCCGGCGGGCGCCTGCGCCTCGTGGGGACGCTCAGCGTGCCCCAATGGAAGGGAGAGCCTCCGGCCAGACGCCCAGGGATCCTGCTTTTGCATGGCTCTGGGCCTCAGAGCCGCGCGGGGCGAATCAGCGGCGACATCAAAGGCCGCTACGCCCAGCCGGTGCCGGTGTTGAAAGATTTGGCCCGCGCGCTTGGTGAGCGCGGTTACACGGTTCTGCGCTACGACAAGCGCACGTGCACGGCGCGGGCCGATCCGTCGTGCGTCTACAGCGCCGAGTCGGCGCGGGCAGCGACCTGGGCCGATCTGGTGGGGGATGTCCGCGCGGCGGCGCGCGCGCTGCGCAAACGCCCCGAGGTGACGGAGTTGATCGTGGTGGGCCACTCCCAAGGCGGGACGCTGGCGCTGGAGACGCTGGGCGACACCGAACCCAGCGCGCTGGTGCTCCTGGCGGGCACGCACAGCCCGATTCAGGACGTCATCGGACGCCAGTTGGTGTGGTTGGCCCAGCAAAAGGCTCCGCAGCTCTCGGTCAAGGAGCGTGCCCTTGCCCAGGCTCAGGTGCAGGCGGCGCTGCGGACATTGGAAGAGATCGCCGCAGGGCGCGCCCCCGCCGGGCAGGTCTTTTTAAACGCGCCGGCGTCGTTCTGGCGAGGGTGGATGGCGTCGTCTGCGCAGACCGACGCGTGGCTGACTCAGTACACCGGGCCGCTGCTCTACATGGGTGGTGGGGATGATGTGAACGTGGATGACGTGGAGCGGCTGCGTTATCTGGAGGCGCTCTCGCGCCGTCAGGAGGGGCAGGCGGTCATTTTGCCGGAGTTGTCCCATGCGCTGCACCGGCGTCACGGCCCTGGGCGCGTGGATCCGGCGGTCGTAGAGATGTTGTTGGAGTGGTTGGAGGAGCGCTGAGATGTTGCTGCTTGAAGAGGCCAGGGCGGCCATTTTGTCCGGGGTGTCGGTGGTGGGGACCGAGCGCGTGGCGCTGACCCAGGCGCACGGCCGTGTGTTGGCCGAGCCGATCGTGGCCCCGGCCGATCACCCGGCCTTCGACAACTCGGCGATGGACGGCTACGCGGTGCGCTGGGACGAGGTGGCCAGCGTATCCCAAAACCAAACCATACGCCTGCCGGTGTCGCTCGAAGCCCCTGCGGGTGCCTCGCCCGGTGTCCTGTTGCCGGGCACCGCCGCGCGGATCATGACCGGGGGGCCGCTGCCCAAGGGGGCCGACACGGTGATCATGCGCGAGGACACCGACGAGTCCGAGCCCGACCACGTCACCATCAAGGCGCTGCCCGGCAACGGTCAGGGGGCGCACATCCGGCGTCAGGGCGAGAATATTCACGTGGGTCAGGTTGTGTTGGAGCCGGGGGTGTTGCTGCGCGGCGGTGAGATTGGTTTGTTGGCCACGTGCGGCAAAGCGGTGGTGGCGGTCAGGCGCCGTCCGGTGGTGGCGATCATTTCGACGGGCGATGAGTTGGTTGAGGTGGGGCAGGCCACGGCGCCGGGTCAGATCATCAACTCATCGGGGTATGCGCTGGCGGCGTTGGTGCAGGAGTGCGGGGCGCAGGCGCGGGTTTTGCCGATCGCGCCCGATGAGTTTGAGCCCACCCGGCAGGTTTTTATGGAGGCGCTGGGCAGCGCGGAGCTGGTGGTGTCCACCGGCGGGGTATCGGTGGGGGATCGGGACGTGGTCAAGGACGTCCTGGAGGCGCTGTGCGCGCAGTTGTCGTTTTGGAAGGTGAGGGTCAAGCCGGGCAAGCCGCTGGCCTTTGGGGTCAGCCAGCAAGGAAAGGTGCCGTTGATCGGCGTGCCGGGCAACCCGGTCAGCGCCTACGTGGGGTTCTGGCAGTTTGTGCGTCCGGCGATCCTCAAGGCGCAGGGGCGGTCTGATTGGTGTCTGGCGCGTGTGTCGGCGCGGTTGGGCCGTGCGGTGCGTTCGACGCAGCGGCGGCTCGATTTGCAGCGCGGGGTGTTGCGTGCGGACGGCGCTGGGGGGTATGAGTTCATGCCTTGCGGCGATCAGGGCAGCGGCAACCTGCTGTCCACGACGGGGATCAACGCGCTGGCGCACATCCCCATTGGTGTTGGGTCGTTGGAGCAGGGCCAGCAGGTCGATGTGGAGGTGCTCTACGAGATCGGCGCGGCGTCGGGCAGCGATCGAGGGTGATCGCGGGCCGGGCTGTGCCTCTTGGGGGCACGCTTGAGCAAAGGAGCGCAGATGCCTGGCATCGGAATTGTCACCAACCCCCACAGCAGGCGCAACCGCCGCTTTCCCGAGCAGATGCGCCGTCTGGGCTACATTCTGGGCAAGGACGACACCTATGAGTTGACCAACCAGACCCAGGACATCGCGCGCGTGGCCGAGGAGTTCAAGGAGAACCAGATCGATGTCCTGGCGCTCAACGGCGGCGACGGGACCAACCACGTCACGTTGACGACCTTCATCAAGGTCTATGGGGACACGCCGCTGCCCAAGATCGCCTTTTTGCGCGGCGGGACCATGAACACGATCTCCAACGCCATTGGTGCGCGGGGGACGCCGGGTCAGATTTTGCTCAACCTCGTCGAGCGCTACTACACCACCGGTGACTTTGACATCACCGAGCGCGACATCATGAAGGTCAGCGACAACACCGGCGAGCGCTACGGCTTCATTTTTGGCAACGGGCTCATCTCCAACTTCCTGGATCTCTACTACGGCACCGGCAATCCCAGCCCCAGCATCGCGGCGCGGCTGCTGACCCGGGCGGTTTTTTCGGCCATGGTCGGCGGGGAGACGTCGCGCAAGCTCTTTAAGGATTTTGAGGCCGAGGTGGAGCTTGATAACGAGCGCTGGCCGATGGCGAGCTACAAGTCGTTGATGATCAGCACCATTGAGCAGATCGGTCTGGGGTGGCGCCCCTTTACGCGCTGTGAGGAGCGCGTGGGGGCCTTTCACGTGGCGGCGGTCAAGGGATCCAAGATGGAGGTGGCCAGGGCGCTGCCTGCGTTGAGGATGGGCAGGCGAGTGGATGATGCGGTGATCACCGACACGATCTCCAGCACGGCGGTGATCCGCTCCAACGAGGAGATCGTCTACACGATCGACGGCGACATGCACCGTGCGTTCCCCGAAGTGCGCATTGAGACCGGCCCGCGCATCCAGATCATCCTTGGGTGAGGGCCGTTTGGAGCCCGCGATGGGCTGTCTGCGCAATAATCACATGGAAGAATTGACCCTTGTTTGAAGTGCGTGTTACTTTTTCTGGCCAAGCCCGCATTGTTTGAGGGGGCCTTGTGACGCCTGAAAATCGGTTTGAGACAGGACAACGGCCGAGGCCATGTTCTGGAGCCTGTGTCAGGGTTGCAGGTTTATTCGAGCGGGTTTGAACATCCAAAGGTCTGTATTGTTATCAATCCACGCCACGCGCACCTCCGAGAGCCTATGAGGATTCGATACGCCGGAAACACCCACGTCGGCATGAAGCGCGATCACAATGAGGATTCGCTCTTCCTCTACGCCGATCAGAACGTCTACATCGTCGCAGACGGTATGGGAGGCCATGCCAGCGGTGAGGTCGCCAGTCAAATGGCGGTTGAGACGTTGGCCAAGTTCTTCAAGGAAACTGAGGAAGACGAAGAGATCACCTGGCCATTTAAGATGGACAAGGATCGCAAGTATCAAGAGAATCGACTCTGCACGTCGATCAAGCTTGCGAACCTCAACATCTACGAGGCCGCGCTCAACAATGCCAAGCAAAAGGGCATGGGCACCACGATCGTGGTGTGCTTCTATACCGACAAGCACATCTACATCGCCCACGTCGGCGACAGCCGCGCTTATCGGCTGCGCAACGGCGAGCTGGTCCAAATGACCGAAGACCACTCGTTGCTCAACGACTACATCAAAATGAAGGACCTGACTCCCGAGGAGATCGAGAACTTCCCCCACAAGAACGTCATCGTGCGTGCTTTGGGGATGAAGGAGACGGTCCGGGTCGACATCACGGTCGAAGAGCCCGAGGACGGCGACATCTACCTGCTGTGCTCCGATGGTCTCAACGGCATGATCACCGACCCCGACATGCGCGAGATCCTCCTGGAGTGCAACGACGATCTGGAGCTGGCCTGCAACCGCCTCATCCAGAAAGCCAACGAGAACGGCGGCACCGACAACGTCACCGTCGTCCTGTCTCAGTACCTCGACGACTGAGGCTGCTGCTGGGCCATGCCCGGTCTGGCACAGTGTCCATGCAACGCGGCGATCACCCTTTTTAAAAGGGCCGATCGCCGTTTGTATTTTGGGGGCTGTTAAAGGGCTATCCGCTGTGGGCGCTGCCAAAAGGCGCTCAGGGCAGCGCGCAGAGCCCTGCGATGCAGCGGGCCTCAGTCGGCACGCCCACCTGTTGTCCGCAGCCGCCCAGCGACGGACAGGCCACCTGACCACACTCCAGGCGCTCCTTCCAGCGGGCCACGCTCAGAGCGTTGTCCAGGTTCAAGACCCTGGGGCGCGGATCGCAGGTGGCGCAGCACAGCGCCTCGATGCGTTGTCCAGGCACGCCGTAGACGATCGTGCAGCTGGCGTCGTCCTGGCAGGACTGGGCGTTGGGATCGAGGTCAAGATCGGTGGGAATGCGGCTCAGCGGGGCCGGGCGCGGCCCGTTGGCCTGATCGCGGCGCGCGTCGAGCACTGGATTGGAGCAGGCGCTCGCAAAGCACAGCGCGGCGCCCAGCAGCGCCAGCCCTGCCTTGATCACATGTCTGGTATGTATGGGGGGAGAGGGGGAGGGGGCGATTTTGGAAGTGGCCAGCGTCGGTGAAGCCCATATGGGCGATGCGCGCCTCGGCGGTGTGTCATGCCGGTTCTTGGCGCTTGTCTTCACGGCCAATCCTCCTGGCTGCCGGGCGCGCCGGAGCGCCGCAGCGAGCCGTCGTCGTGTTTCAGCGGCCGCCTTTGCCCAGGAACTCCACAATGGTGGGTCCAACAGCGGCGCCAACACCCTGCTCGCCGCGCTGATGCAGCGCGTGGGTCAATCCAGGCAGGATGGCCACCTCGGCGTTTTGGCGCCCGGCCAGCATCTCTTCCATCATGGCCGCCTCGTCAGCGGTCGTTTCAAGATCATCGCCGCCGCGCACGTAGAGCAGCTCGCCGTTGAAGGTTTGCAGGCTCTGGCGCAGTCCCCCGGTGGCGGCCATCCAGCCGCTCCAGAACGCCGGCAGGTTGGTGCCAAGCACTGGGAAGTCCTCAGGGAAGGAGCCGTCCTTGAGGGCGACCATGCTGGACTCGATCTCGGAGAGCTTGTTGCGCGCGTCTTCGAGCATCTTGGCGTCCATGCCCGAGGCTTCTCCCTGGGCGATGAAGGCTTTCATGGCTTCGATCATGGCCACATCGACGGCGCGGGCCGGAGAGCTGAGCATGACCACGGCGCTGGCGGGGACCTGGGCGTGAACGTCGAGGGCCAGCGCGGCGCCCTGGCCGTGGCCCACGATGATCAGATCGCCAGCATCGACGCCGGGCTGCGCCGAGAGGTAGGTGGCCGCAGCCACCGCGTCACCGACGGCGTCAACCCAGCCGGCGGTCTTCTGGATCTGGTCCGGGTAGCCGCAGGACGTGCAGGCGCGCTTGTCGTAGCGCAGCACCGTGTAGCCGCTGGCCGCAAGCTGCGCGGCCAGATCCTTGAGGACCGGCACCGGGTTGGCAAAGGGGCCCATGAGATCGCCTGCGATCACCCCGTCGCGGCCAATGGGGCCGTCTTCGGCGATGAGCAGCACGGCTGGGAGTTTGGGGGGAGCCTGGGCGTCGGGGCCAAAGCTGGGCGTGCTCAGCGTGCCGTTGAGCTGGATTTTGCCTCCGGCAGTCTCCTGGCTGTCGAAGGTGACCTCCTGCTCCTGCACGTCGGCGGCCATCACGGGGATGCACACCGTCTTTTCCGCGTTGGCGTTGCTCAGCCGCCCACATTGAACTTCCGGAGTCTCATCGGGGACGACCGTGGGGGTGCTGCCGTTGCAGGCGGCGGCTGCCAGCCACACCATCGACGCGAGCATCAAAACGAGTGTGCGGGGACGCTGACTCATGCAGGTGTTCTCCGTATTTATGGGCCAAGCCAAGGGCGCCCTCAAACGCAGGGATATTGCCAGTTCGGCCTCCATCGAAACCAATCTCTCAGGTTTGTCGATGTGGCTTGTGCCCGGCCCTGTCCCTATCAAATCTGAGCGCGCCGATGTGCCCCGGGGTTGATCCTTTAAGCGACGGGTTCGTCGGCAACCATTGTTACATACACCGTGTTGAATCTGGCCTCAACTTCAGCGCCGGTGTATGGGCCCTTCAAATTTGACATCCTGGGGGTGTGGGGGCAGGATCCGGCGTGAATTGCTGCAAGCAGGCGACAAGACCAGCGCAGTTTTGCGCTGCGGCCACATCGGAGAACCCACTTGAGCCGCACCGACCCCCCAGGAGCGACACTACACGTCAACGTGGCGCTGCTCGAATGTGATTCCCCTGTGACCCTCAAGGAGACACTTCTCCTGTTGGAATCACTGCCTGTTCACACCATGAGGGTTGGACAGACGGCGCTGGCGTTCCCTGCCGATGAGCTGCCCATTGTTCATCAGGCGCTGGTTGAACAGCAGCGCTTCCCCACCATCGTAGGACGCATGCCCGAGCCCGAAGCAACCCCGTCGGAGGACGATTGATGGCCGACGGCGCTGCCCAGCAAACGCTCGCCATGGACGCCCTGCAGAGCGCTGTCGAGCGTCATTATCCTGCTGGTGTTCTTCAAGAACTGACCCAGACACTCGGGGCGCAGCCGTTGGCCGCTGCTGCGCTGGAGAAGTTGCCCGGGCTACTCGACGCGGAGCCCAAAGCGTTGGCGGCGCTCTCGGCCCTGGCGCTTCGCAAAGGCAAGGGTCGGGGAGGGCGGCTGCGTCGCCTGGCCATCATGCAGGGTTGGGGAGAGATCGATCAGGGCCTTGAGACGCTCATCGCCCACGGCCTGGTGATCTTGATGCCCGCCCCCGGCCAGCGCCAATGGTCCCTCAACCAGGCACTGGGCAAGCGCCGCCACCTGCAGCGAGAGCTGCGCGCCCCCGAGGCGTTGCTGACCTGGGTCGATCAGACCCGCGGCCTGCTGGTCCCCGGCGAAGGCTTTGGGCTGCGCGACGAGAGCATCAAGGCGCTGGCCCGTTGGGACATGGATCGCTTTGAGCGCAACCTCCTGCGCCTGACCGCCTCGCTCGATGGCGACGGCATGGCCCTCAACAAGGATCTGTCGCCCAACCGACGCTCGCTGGCCCGCTTTGTCCGGGGCCTTGGTCTGCCCACCGGGCGCGAGATCGACGACCAGAGCCTGGCCCACCCCCAGGTCGAAGAACCGCTGCGCCACATGCTGGCGCTGGCCCGAACGATGAACCTCGTCAGCGTCGAAGGCGGCCGCATGGTCAGCGTCTTTGAACCCTGCGCCGAGTTCTTCCAGGACGACGCCCAAAGCCGCGAGCGGGCCCTGCTTAGAGCCTACCGCACCGGCGAGCTTTGGTTTGAGGTCGAAGCCCAACGCCACCTCACCGGTGCCCAGGCCGCCGAGCGTCCCCACGTCGCTGGAAAGGGGCTGGCCGGCGCTCGCTCTCAGGTGCTCAGCGATCTGGCCCAGCTCCCCATCGAGGGGTGGGCGCTGGTCGAGCAGGTCGTGGGGGTCTTGTTGGCGCTCGATCGGGGGTTTTTGGCCGAGTCGATCGGTTCTGACATCCCCGTGGCCACCTTTGTGCAGTCGATTTTGATGGTGGCGCTGCCCTGGCTTGGTGTGCTGGAATTGGGTCAATGCGCCGACGGGCGCACGGTCATGCGCTGGACCGAGCGGGGCCGCCGCGCGGCCTTGGAGCGCGACGCAGAGCCCGACGACGCCGTGCGGCCGCCGCCGCTCATTGTGCAGCCCAACTTTGAAGTGACCGTCTTTGCCGCCGACGCCAGTCTGAAGGTCCTCTATGGCCTGCACAGCATCGGCGAACTGCGCAAACGCAACGAACACGTGGCCACCTTTGTCCTGGACGCCATCCGCGTTCAGCGCGCTTATGGCCGAGGCCAGGACGCCGAGGCGGTCATCGAGTTCCTCAAGGACGCCAGCCGCACCCCCGTGCCTGACAACGTCGTCTTTGCGCTGCGCGACTGGAAACGCGTCCAGCGCAAGCTGACCCTCTACACCTGCGGCGCGCTGCTGCACATGCCCGGCGTCCCCGATCGCCTCGATGCGCTGGCCGATCGCCTCGAACACCTGCCCGCGGTCCAGGGCCCCGTGGTCAAGGTCGGCCTTGAAGGGGTCTTTGTCCCCGAAGGGCAAGCGCAGGCACTGGTCCGGCACCACGATCTGGACGCGCTGCACCTGATTGATTACGCCACCGCCCCTCCGGCCTGCTTTGCGCACCTGGGCGGTGTGGAGATTGAAGCGCTGCCCACTGGCCTGGACATGGTCACCGAGGCCGAGATCGAGTCGGTGGCGGTGGCCATCGAGGTGCCAGAAGATCAGGCGCAGCGCTGGAGGCTCGACGCTGGGCTTATGCGCCAGCATTGGCCCCAGGACACCACGGCCCAGGCGCTGGCATTTTTGAGCCCCAGGGTCGAAGGGGGCGTCAAACCCCATTTGGAGTTGCCTCTGCGCGCGCTGCTCGATGGCCTGCTGGCGACGGCCAGGGTTGGGGTCACGGTGGTGACGCTCTCAGAGGCCTCGGCGGTGGATCGCCTCTTGGACTCCCGAGAGGCGGACGAACTGATCGAAGCCCGTTTGGGCCCCAAAGCGGTGATGTTGGCCTCGGAGCGTTGGCCCATGATGGAGGCGCTCCTTGTGCAGCTTGGTTTGATGGATGAGCTTGATGACGCGTAAAAGCCCCGGTCGCTGGCTGGGATCTTTGTGGGCCCAGCGCGCCAGGCGCACGCGATAAATAAGGGCAGGCTTTGGCGGCGATGGGCGCTGGGGTGGACTTTGGCTGGGTCCTCGTCAGTCGCTCGTGTCGCTTTCAAGAGCGGCCCGGTACGGTAGGGGATGCAATGCAAAGCCTCTGGGAAGGTCTGGCCCGACGGCCAGGAGATCCGGTCATGTTTGCGCGCTTGCGAGAGCAACTCGAAGAGCGCGGTGACTTTGCTGGCTTGATCCGACTCTATGCCCAGCGCGCTGGCGCCGTGGGCGGTGAAGAGGCGCTCTACCTTCAGTTGACGATCGCCGAGGTCTGGGGCGCCCGCATGGGTGACCCCGAGGTGGTCGCCGGCGCCTACCAGGAGGCGCTGCGGATGAGCGTCTCGTTGGGATCTGCGGGTCCAGCCCAGGTGCGCGACGCACTCAAAGAGGTCTTCTGGGCGCGCGGCGACTGGCGCTCGCTCTCCGATCTGACCGAGGCCGAAGCGCGCCAGATGCCCCCAGGCCCGGAGCGCGCCCGGATCTGGGTCGAGTTGGCCCAGCTTCGCCTGGACAAGCTTGGTGAAGTCAGCCTGGCCGCAGTGGCCTACATGTCGGCCAGCCGCGAGCCTCAGGCGCCGATCATGCAGATCCGCCAGGAGCTTGAGTCCATGCTTCAGCGCAACCCCAACCACCAGGGGGTCTTTGATGCGCTGCGCAAGATCTGTGAGGCCCATCTGGCCGGTCCCCAGGACGCCCAATACCTCCTCAACCTCCTTGAGCGCCGCCTCGAACAACTCAACGAACTCAACGAACCCGACGCGCGCCTTGAGCTGCTCATTCAGATGGGGCGGCTGACGGCCCAGCACCTGGGCGACGTCGACCGCGGTCTGGAAGTTGTGCGTCAGGCCCACCGGGCAGGCGCCGAGCCCGATGAACTGGTCCCGATCCTTGAAGCGCTCTTGAACCACGGCGAAGACGTGGATGTTTTGGGGCTGCTGCGGACGCTGCTGCGCGGTCTGGCCCGCTGGAACGATCTGGTCCAGGTCGGCCAACGCGAGGCTGCCGTCACCCAGGAGCCCCGAGACCGCGCGGCGATCCTCATGGAGGTCGCGCTGGTCTACGACGAGCGGCTCAACAATCTCGATCAGGCCGCCGCCCTCTACGGCAACGCCGTGTCTCTCGATGAGTCGCTGGCCGACACCGTGGTCGAGCGCCTTGAAGACATCCTCGCCCATGACCCCGAGCACGCCGGTTCGCTTGAAGCGCTGGGACAGATCCACCGCGCCCGTGGCGACGATCAAGCGTTGCTGGAACTGCTCGAAGCCCAGGAAGCCCGCACCCGAGACCAGCGCCGCCGCGCCAATATCCTTGTCGAGATGGCGGTCATCTGTGCTGGGTCCTACGGCCGCCCCGACCGCGCGTTGGAGTGTTACGAGGCCGCCGCCGATCTGGCCGGTGACGACGTCAGCCAGATCATCGAAGGGCTCTTTGGGCTCTACCACCAGGGCTACTACACCGAGCAGGTCGAGCGGATCCTGCGCCAGGTCTGTGTGCGCGCCGAGCGCTGGAACCCGCTGGTGTCCTTGTTGGAGTTGCTCATCGACGACGCCAGCGACGTCCGCCATCAGGCCGCGCTTCATTTTGAGATGGGGCAGGTGCTTGAGCAACGTCTGGAGTTGCTTGAACAAGCCATGCAGCACTACCAGCGCGCCTTCCGCCTGGACACCTCGATGAGCCACTACATCGAGGCGGGTCGGGTGCTCTACCGCCGCATCGGCAACATGGAGATGGTCGCGCGCCTCTACGACATCCAACTGAAGGTCGCCGAAGGCCCCGATCAGGCCGCCGCGCTCTTGCTGGAGAAGAGCCGTGTCTTGGCCAACGAGGTCGGCGATCCGGCCCGCGCCATGGAAGCGCTCGGCCGCGCCAGCGCCCTGGCCCCCGACTTCAAGCCCGCCAGGGAAGCACTGGAGGCCCAGCTTCGCAGCCCCGAAGGCTTTGCCGCGCTGCGCCGCCTTGAGAGCGCCTATCTGGAAGCCGGGCGACCCGCCGAGGCGGCTTCGATCTATCTGATGGCCGCCGAGCAACTCCACCAGCGCCTCGCCAGCATCGCCGAGGGCGACCCCGAGCGCCCCGAGTTGATGCGCCTGGCCATTGACTGTGACCTGCGCGCCTACGAGATTGACCCCACCGGCAATGCCCGCGTCCGCGCCACAGCGCGCCTTGAAGCGGGCTTGGCCGACAGCGGCCGCTGGACCGAGTTGGTCGAACTCCTTGAGCGCCGCGCCAGCGAAGAGCCCGATCCGGAGCGCCGCGTGGACCTCTTGCTGGAGTTGGGCGGTGTGGCCTGGGAGCGGTTGACCTCGTTGGAGTTGGCCGCCGCCGCCTGGCAAGCCGTGCTCGACCAGGATCCGGCCAACCTGCGCGCCTACACCAGCCTGGAAGGGATCTTCACCACCAGCGACGCCCAGGATTCGCTCGACGAGTTGTTGTGCTGGGCGCTGGACAAAGCCCCGTGGGCGTCCATCGCCGAAGACCCGCGTCGGCGCGCTGCGCTCTTTGTGCGCCTGGCCCAGCAGCGACAAAACCGAGGCGCCGAGTCCGAGGCCTACCGCGCCTGGCTCCTGCTTGGTGAGCTGGATCCCAACCACGCTGACGCCCGCGCCTACTTTGAAGCCCGCGCCGACACCCCCGAGGGCGCCCAGGACCTCTTCCGGCTCCTGGAGCGCGGCCTGAGCTCGTTGACCGACATCGAAGCCCGCACCGAGCGCTTGGAGTTGCTGGCGCGTCTTGCCGCCGAGCGCATGGAGGACCCGCTGCTGGCCATTGACCAGCACCGCGCCATCATGGGCCTGCACGGCGTCGACATGCAGGCGCGTCGCGAAGCCTTTGGGCGCCTCCAGGATCTCTACCGCGACATCGAGCAGGTGGACGCGTTGGTGGATCTGCTCGAAGGCGAGCTGGGGCGCAGCGACGCTGGGGACACGACCCGCGTGGGGTTGTTGGTGGAGTTGGTGCAGATCCATGCCCAGGAGCGCCACGATCTGCCGGCGGCCATTGAGTCTCAGCGGCGCCTGGTCAATGAGACCCCCGAGGATCCCGCCGCGCGCCTTCTGCTGGCCCAGCTCTGTCAGCGCCAAGGCGACGCCGGACAGCAAGCCGAGGTCCTGCGCGAATTGTTGGCGATGGCCCAGGAGGACGGCGGCTGGGAGCGTCTGGCCAGCCTCGAAGATGGCACCGTTTTCCTCAAACCCGCCGATCTCCGCCTGCGTCTGGCTCGCCTTGAGGCTCGAGAGCTTGAGCAGCCCGCCGAGGCGATCAACACCTACAAGCGCTTGCTCCAGGGCGAACATCTGCGCCAGGAGGCCCTCGACGAGCTTCAACAGGTGCTCTTCGCCCGGCAAGACTTTGAAGGCCTGATGGAGGTCCTCGAAGCCGAAGCCGAGCGCGCCCGCGACACCAGCGACAAGGTCCACTTCCTGAGTCGCATGGCGATGCTGGCCGAGCAGGAGTTGGGCGATCTGGAGCGGGCCGTCGCGCTGTGGCTGCGCGTCCTTGAGGTCCGCCCCAAAGACCCCGACGCGCTCCAGACCCTGGAGCAACTCTACAGCCAGTTGGGCCGTTGGGAGCAGCTCATCGCCGTCTGCCGTGCTCGCCTTGGCATTTCGCCCGACGCCGACGCCCGCGCCCGGCTCTTGCGCAAGATTGGCCGCGTTTGGCGCCAACACGATCGCCTCGAAGAGGCCGCTGGCGTCTATCATGAGCTGCTCGAAGAGTTGCCTGAAGACCTCCTGGCACGTCAGGCCCTCTACGAGATCCACTCGGTGCGCGAGGATCACACCGCGCAGGTCGCGGTCATCGGCGAGCTGCTGCGCTTTGAGTCTGACAGCGCGCGCCGCCATGAGTTGATGCTCAAAGAGACCGAGGTGCGCCTGGAGCACCTCGATGACGTCGATGGGGCCATCAATACGCTGGAGCGTCTGGTCGAAGACCACCCCATGGACACCTCCAGCCTTGAGCAACTCCACAACCTCCTGCTCGAAGAGCAACGCTGGCCACGCGCCGCCGCCGTTCTTGACAAGCTCGCCGCGCAAACCAGCGACATCGCCCGGCGCATCGACCGCCTCCTGGAGTTGTCCTCGTTGCAGGAAGAGCGCCTGGGCGCGCCCGAAGTTGCCGCCGACGTCCTGGAGCAGGTCCTCACGCTCCACCCCGCCAATCGGGACGCGCTTCAGCGCCTGGAGCGCCTCTACGACGAGCCATTGGAGCGCCCCGAGGCGCTGGTCAATGTGCGCGCCCGTCTGGTGGAGTTGGTCACGGACCCCGCCCAGCAGGTGGCGCTGCTGCGCTCGCTGGCGTTGGTCCTCGAAGAGCGCCTTGAGCAACCCGCGGCAGCCTTTGCCCGTGTCGCCCAGGCCCACGAGGTCGCCCCCGATGATGGCCAGCACCTTGAAGAGCTTTACCGCCTGGCAGAGAAGGCCTCGCTGTGGCCGCACCTGCTTCAGGTCCTCTCGGCCGACGCCTCGCGCAGCCCCACGATCGAAGCGCGCCACGACATCCAGCGCCGCATGGCCGAGTTGATCGAAGTGCGCCTTGGCGATCCCCGCACCGCCTTTGGCATTCACCGCGAGATTTTCCTCGACGCCCCCAGGCAAGGACAAGAGTTGCAAGAACTCGAGCGCCTTGCCCAAGACGAGCCCGCGCTCTGGCAGCGCGTCGTGGAGCTTTACGGCAAGCTCATCGAGCAGACCGTGGAGGCCGAACCGCTGGCCGAGCTTCACTGGAAGGTGGCCGAACTGCAGCGCCGAGGCCTGGAAAACCCGCCCGAGGCCTTTGGCACCCTGCGCGCTGCGCTGAGCATCGAAACCCAGGCCGAGCAAACCCTGGTCCGACTGCGCACGCTGGCCGAAGAGGAAGGCCTCTGGCAAGAACTGGTCTCTCTTGGAGAAGAGCGCTGGAGGGGGCTTGAAGGCCGCGACGCACAGATCGACGTCTTGTTGGACAACGCGCGCCTGATCGAGGCCCACCTTGAAGACCCCGAGCGGGCCCTGGAGCAGTACGTCCTGGCTTTCCAACTCGATCCGCGTCGCCTGGAGATCGAAGAGCGGCTGCGAGAGCTTGCGGTGGCCGAGCAGACCGTGCGCGATCTGGTGCTCAAGCTCTACGAAGTGGTCATCAAGGAGTGCCGCAGCGAAAACGACGTCGAAGGGCAGATCCACTTCCTGACCCGCATGACCGAACTCCACGACGCGCGCCAGGAACATGAAGAGGCCTTCGCCTCCATGATGCGCGCCTTCAAGATTGAGCCGCGCCATGAAGACGTCCAGCGGCGCCTTGAGGCGCTCGGCGAGCAGGTCAAGCGCCTGGGTGAGGTCGCCGAGGCCTACCAGAACGAGGCCGAACAGAGCCGTCGGGACCAGGCCATGCCCTTTTACCTGGCGTCGGCGCGCCTGCTGAGCGGTCCGCTGGAGTTGGACGCGCACGCCATCGATCTGCTGCGTCGCGCACTGGAAGTCTCGCCCGACGACAGCGATGTCCTGGCGCAGCTCGAAGTCCTCTACCGCAACCGCGACGATCTGGAGTCTCTGGTGGGACTCTACATCCACCGCGCCGAGCGGACCGTGGACAGGGAAGGGCGCTACGACGCTTATCTGGCCGTGGCTGCCCTCCTGGAGCAGAGCGCCGACCCTGAGCGGGCCGTGGAGTACCACCGCCGGGCGCTGCGCCTCAATCCGCGCAACATCGAGGTGTTGGAGCGTCTGGCTGCGCTCTATGAGCGTCTTGAGCAGCCCGATCGCAAGGCCCGGATTCTGGAGCAGATCGTCGAGATCCTCGACAGCCAGGACGACGGCGAGCGGCTCATCCCGATCCTTGACCAATTGGCCGTGCTCTACGCCAACAATAGGCGCCCCACGCGCTCGGTGGAGATGATCCAGCGCCTGTTGGACCTGCGCCCCTTGCGCCAGAGCTTCTTTGAGCGCCTTGAGAGCACCCTTGAGGAGAGCAACAAGCTCGACGCGCTCATGGACACCTATCAAGAGCGGGTCAAGCTCTTTGATGACCTGATGCCCGAGCTTGAGGCCATTGAACATGGTCAAGAGGTTCCGGCGAGGCTGCTCAACGATGACGGCGAGCAGTCCAACACCGGGGATTTGCGCCGGGAGCAACTGCGGATCCTGCGCTTGATGGTCGATATGAGCCTCGACGGGCTCAAGACTCCTCGCCGTGGGGTCAAGCTCCTCAACGATCTGCTGGGCCGCTTCCCCGACGACGTCGAAGCCATCGAGCGTTTGGCCGAACTCTATGCTGGGCTGGAGCGCTGGCAGGATCACATCAGCACCCTGCGCCGCTCCATGGACTTCCTGAGCCCCGAGGGCAAGGCGCTGACCCTGCGTCGGATCTCGGAGGTCTACGAAGAGCGCCTCTATCACCCCGGCCACGCCGCCGAAGTGCTTGAAGAGTTGGTGGCGTTGACCGACGAAGACGCCCCGACCTTCACCGATCTGGGCAGGCTCTGCATCCGCCTTGAGCGCTGGGACGATGCGCTTGGTTGGTACCGCAAGGCGGTGGCGCTCGAACCCCCCAACGCGCTGTCGGATGACCTCCAGGCCGACATCTGGTGTCAGATCGCCGAGGTCGAGGAGCGCTACAAGCGCAACGACGACGCCGCCTTTGAGGCCTACGAGCACGCGCTTAAGCTCCATCCCAACAACCCCCGTGCCCGTCAGGCCGTCATCCGCTACCTGGCCGTGGGGGATCAGTGGGAGCGTCAGATCTCGCTGCTGCGCCTGGAGGTCGATCAGACCAACGAAGCGGCCCGGCGCGCTGAACTCTTGTGGGAAATCGGCGGCATCTTCCGCGATCGGGGGCAAGATCCGGCCGCCGCTGTGGAGGCCTACCGCGAGGCGCTCTTCATCGACGGCCAGATGCTGGTCGCGCTCAGGGACCTGGCCGACGCCGCCTTCCATGCTGGCCTCTGGTACGAGGCCGCAGAGACCTACGGGGTGCTGGTTGGGGGGACCTTCACCCGCATCGTGGTGGAGTCTCAGCCGCTCGACCCCAGCCGATTGGGGGTCTATGAGTCCAGCGATGAGCCAGCGTTTGTCACCTACACCGTGCGCCTTGGGTACGCGATGGAGGCGTTGGGGCGTCACGATGAGGCCATTGAGCACTACGTCCAGGCGCTGCGCATCCGCAGCACCAACATCCGGGCGTTGATGGGGGCAGGGCGGCTGCTCTTCAACATGGGCAACCGCGACGCCGCTGCGCGTCACCTGCGCAAGCTCATGGCCACCCACCTGGAGAACATGCAGGACGCCGAGATCGCCCACGCCTCGTTCATGCTCGGCAGCATCCACCACAGCAACAACCAGAGCGACAAGGCCCTTGATTTTCTGGAGTTGACCCTGGAGCGCGATCCTTCCCATCGGGTCGCTGCCCAACTCTCTTACGAGATCGCCACCGCGCTTCAGCGCGAAGAGCAGGCCGCCGCGGCGCTCTCCCGCGTCATTGACTTGACCGAGGACAAAGACGTGCGCCGCAGCCTCCTGGTCAAGCTGGGTGATCTTTACGGCGATCGCCTCTCGGATCCGGCCATGGCGCTGACCGCCTACGAAAAGATCCTTGAGGACTTCCCCGGCGATCTGCTGGCGGCCGAGAGGGGGCTGGGCATCCACATCAAGCAGGAGCGTTGGGAGCGCGCCCTGGAGATCTCTGGCCAGCTCATTGAGCAGGATCAGTTGGCGCTGGCGGATCATCCCGAGCGCGCCGAAGACCGGCGCTGGGTTCGCGGTGCTGTGCGCCACCTGCTGCGTCACGGCCACATTCTCTACAACGGCCACGGGCGCGCCAGTGAGGCGTTGGGTGTGTACGAGCGCGCCCTTGAGTTGGACCCCACCAACCTCGACGCGCTGGGACAGATCGGGTTGATGTTGGGGGCCAGAGGCGATTTTGAGGCGCTGATCGAGCGTTACGATGGGTTTGTCTCCTCGCTGGCCGACAACAACGTCTCGCTGCGGATCGAAGTCCTGCGGCGGCTCGGCAGCCTCTTGCATGAAGAGCTTCAGGCCCACGACCGGGCGCTGGGGGTCTATCAGGAGCTGCGCGAATTGGCGCCGCGCGACTTCCGCGTGCACGACGCCCTCTATCGGCTCTACCTGACCCCCTCGCAGCATGATCCGGAGTCGGCGCTGGACGCGCTGAGGACGTTGATCATGCTCGGTGAGGTCACCCAGGAGCGCTTCAGGCAGTTGTTGGCGCTTTATCGGGAGACGGACAGGCACGATGGGGCCGCTCAGATCTTGCGGCTGCTTGATTTTTGCCGGTGCACCTCGCGAGAGGAGCAGCAGCAGGTGCGCGACCACCGCGATGATTTGAGCGATCTGCGCAGCGGCGACCTCAACGCCGACGCCTACCACGAGCACATCCTGCCGCCTTTGGGGCGCGGTCCGCTGGCCAGCCTCCTGACCTTTGTCTACCGCAAGGCCCGCGGCGTGCTCTACCAGTCGTTGACGGATCTGGGCGTGGACGAGAGCGATCGGATCAGCGGTCGGCGCAACCTCAACGTCGCCAACATCTTCCGCGACGTGGCCGAGATCCTTGGCCAGTCTGAGGTGGAGCTTTACCTGCGCCGCGATGAGGTCCGGGGCATTCAGATGGCCTTGTCCAACCCGCCCAGCGTGGTGATCGGAGAGGACATCTTCCGGGGTCTCTTCAACCGCGAGCAGCGCTTTGTGTTGGGGCGCGCGTTGGAGATGAGCCGCTCGGCCTTCATCACCGTGGCGGCGTTGCCGCCCTTTGAGTTCATGGCGTTTTACGAGGCCGTCTTTGCGCTGGCGGTCGAGCCGCAAGAGCGCGCCTGGCGCGTCGACGAGCGTCTTCAGGAGCGGATCGAGTTCTGGCTGGAGTCTCTTGAAGAGGTCATGGACGAGGTGGACAAGGTCAGCCTGGCGGCGCTCGTCGAGGCCTGCCAGGAGGTCTTTGGGGACAAGCGCCCGACCGTGGTCGATTGGCGCTACACTGCCAGAGCGTCGGCGCAGCGCACCGGGCTCTTCTTGTGCGGTGAGCCGTTGGTGGCCCTCAAGCGCCTCTTGCGTGAGGAAGAGCGCCTGCGCAGCCCCTCCATCCGGTCTTTTGAAGACCTGATCGTGGCCATGGAGACCAGCCGGGACATCCGCGAGGTGGTCCTCTACCTGCTCAGCGAGGACTTTATCCTGGCGCGCCGCAAGCTCAAGGGTGAGCCTTTGCCCCAGCGCTCGGTCATCGAGACGCCCAAGGCCGTGCTGCTGCCGTCGGCGGAAGAGGCCGTGGAGGTCACCGACGACGAGCTGCTTGAGTTTGAGTTGGACGACGAGGCGGCCATCGAAGAGGCCGAGGCGTCCGTGGCGCCGATGGGCGACGCGATGGAGCTTGAAGAGGCCGACCTCACCACAGAGCTGGTGGTGGGCAAAGAGGAGATCGCGCCGCCGCCCGCGCCGCCGGTGTCTCCCGGCGAAGTCGGCGCGGATGAGCCCGGCGAAGAAGTCGTCGCCGAAGCCATCGAAGCGGTTGAGGCCGTCGAAGTCGCTGAAGCCGTTGAAGCCAGCCCGCAAGATGAAGACGGGCAACCTGTGTTGGTGGCTGAAGAGGGCCTGGGCGCGGATGACTCTCCAGCGCAAGAGGCGGCGGTGTCCGTGGATGCTGCCGAGGCTGTCGTTGATGCCCAGGAAGGGGCGTTGTCTGACGATGACATCGCTGCACCTGCGCCCGACGCTCAGCCTGAGGCCTCCGCTGGATTGGATGACGACGTCGCGCCGCCCCCACCCCCGCTTGCACAAGCCACCCAAGAGGCGCCTGCAGCGGCGCAAGATGAGGTCCAGGCGCAGGAGGGCCACGGAGCTGAGGTGTCCGAGCCGCCCCCGGCTCCGGCCGAGATGCCGCTGTCACTCTACGACGAAGACCCCACGTCGTTGGCCTTGTTGACCTCTGAAGGGGTGCCGCTCGAAGAGCTTCCCTCTGAAGTGTCCGTCTCGATGGACGAGTCCGCCAGTGACCTTGCCCAACCGTCCTCCGATGATGAAGCTGTGGAAGTGGATGCTTCCGAGGTGGTTGAGGTGGTCGATGTGGATGACATCGAGGCCGTCATTGACGATGGGGACGAGCTTTCGGGCGATGTGCCTCCCGCGCCTCCCGCGCCGCCTGCGGCGCCCCCAGCGGCGCCCGTCCCGTCTGATGCAGAAGGGCAGGAAGGGGATGCTTCCGAGCTTCCGCCGCCCGCGCCGCCTGCCTCGGGTGAGTTTCAGCAGCCCGCGCCGCTTCCCGAGCCCGACGAGGCGCCAGGGCATGAGTTGATCGGTGAAGGGCCCAACTCCATCGAGTTCTTTGATCCGATGGACGAGGATGATGAGGCTGACGATGAAGACGATGAAGGCCTGCTCCTTGGCGGCTTTGACGATTCCCCCAAAAAGGACTCCTCTGAGACCACCCCGTAGCTCCGGGCCCCCCAGCGTGTCTGCCGTCTTCTTTGGTCTGACAAGGAGGGGTCTGGCATGAGTCAGCGCTCCAAACGCCGCATGACGCCCGCAGAGGTGGTCGAAGCCCTGGAGGAGGTCTATGCCCCTTGCACGCTCTGTGAGCAGCGCTGCGGGGCAATGAGGCCCCACGGGGAGCGCGGCGCGTGTGGTCTGGCCGACGAGGTCCACCTCTACAACCGGCTCTTGCACGTGGGCGAAGAGGCGCCGCTGGTGCCCAGCCTGGCGATCTTCAACACGGGTTGCTCGATGGCGTGCAACTTTTGCTCAGAGGCCGAGCACCTGCTGCCGCCCTTTGCGCCCCCTGCGGCCGACCCTGAGTTGCTGGCGCTGCGGGTGGCGGTGGAGTTGACCGGCAAGTGGTCCGCGGCCCAGAACATCAACTTTGTCGGCGGCGAGCCGGGGATCATCTTGCCGTTCATCGCCCGGTTTGCCCGGCGTTTGGATGAACTGGTCGAGCAGCGCCCGCCGATCTTGCTCAACACCAACGGCTACCTGACGCCGCGCGCGTTGGAGTTGGCCGCGCACCTGTGCGAAATCTTTGTCGTCGACCTGAAGTTTGGCAACGACGCCTGCGCCCAGTCCATCGCCAACGTGCAGGATTATTGGGCCGTTTTGACCCGCAATCTCCGGTGGCTTCATCAACGTGCCCGCTCGAACCCCAACGCCGACCCCGTGCCTGACGTGGTCCTTTGGGTGCGTCACCTCTTGATGCCGGGCCATCTGGCGTGTTGCACCTCTCCGACGCTAAGATGGTTGGCCGAGCACGCCCCGCACGCTCACGTCAACGTCATGCCCGCCTTTCACCCCTTTGGTCTGGCGGACAACGCCCCCTGGCGAGCGTTGACAAAGGAGGAGAGTGAGCAGGGGCGCGCGATGTTGGAGGCGTCGGGTTTGGAACTCGCCTGGTTTGACGGTCGGAGGTTGCGGCGCGCATGAAGCAGTGGTGGTGCGTGACCATTCTGGTGTTTTGGGTCCTGACGGCGTTGTGGGGCTGCGCAGATCCCACAGCGTTGGGGACGTTGGCCAACGCCGACGGCAATGCGTGTCGCTCCAGCAGCGACTGCGGCCCCGGTGAGGTCTGCGACCAGGGGCGGTGTCTCTTGCGCCCGTCGTCCGACATCGGCGTCCCCGACGCCGAAGAAGAAGATGTTGAGGAAGACACCGGCGATGTGCCGGACGACGTGCCGGTCGATCCCGACGTCATGGTGCGTCCCGATCGTGATGAAGACGGCATCCCCGACGAGCGCGACAACTGCCCCGTCGATCCCAACCCCGAGCAACTCGATGGTGACGCCGACGGCCTGGGTGATGTCTGCGACCCCTGCGACGCGCTGCCCGACTTTCCCCATCAGGATCGAGACGGCGACGGCGTCGGCGACGCCTGCGATGTCTGTCCCAGGGCCTACAACCCCGACCAGCTTGACGACAACCAGGACGGGTTTGGCAACCGCTGTGACCCCCAGGACCGCGCCCAGTGGCCCGACACCGACGAAGACGGCGTCCTGGACCCCGAAGACAACTGCCCCGCGCTGGAGAACCCAGGACAGCGCGACACCGATGGCGACGGCCACGGCGACGCCTGCGACGTCTGCCCCGTGATTTTTGACGCCCAGCAGCTCGACCGCAACCGCAACGGCAAAGGCGATCGCTGCGAATCTGGGCTCAACGCCGACGCCGACGGTGACGGCATCGGCGACATCATCGACGGTTGCCCCGACATCTTTGACCCCGACCAGATCGACGGCGACGGTGACGGCGTCCCCAACGCCTGCGACAACTGTCCGTTGACCCCCAACGCCGACCAACTCGACGCCGACGAAGACGGCCAGGGCGACATCTGCGCCGGGCGTTTCCTTGGCAATGACAGCGACGAAGACGGCGACGGCGTCGCGCTCCTGCACGACAACTGCCCCATCACCCCCAACCCCAGCCAACTCGACTTTGACGGCAACGGCGTCGGCGATCACTGCCAGCCCGGCACCGTCTCCTTCGACCGCGACAAAGACGGCGTCGTCGACCCCATCGACAACTGCCCCGACGACCCCAACCCCGATCAGCGCGACGACAACGGCGACGGCATCGGAGAGTTTTGCGTCCGCGAAGGCGAGGACTGGGACGCGGACCTGGTGCCCGACCGCGACGACCTCTGTCCCACGCGCCCCGACCCCCAACAAGACGACACCGACGGCGACGGCGTCGGCGACGCCTGCGACGTCTGCCCCCTGCTGCCCGACCCCCAACAACTCGACAGCGACAACGACGGCATCGGCGACGCCTGCGCCGGAGACTACGACGGCGACGGCGTCCCCAACGCCCTCGACGTCTGCCTCCTGGTCCCCAACCCCAACCAACTCGACTCCAACCTCGACAACCTGGGCGATGCCTGCGACGGCGACCTCGACGGCGACACCATCCCCGACGCCCAAGACCCCTGCCCGCGCACCAAAGGCGCCTCATGACTGCTCGACACCGACCAGGACAGCGTCCCCGACCTCGTC
>CAKZKQ010000771.1 GCA_937123825.1 uncultured Pseudomonadota bacterium | reverse complement strand
CCGACCACAAAACCCCTTGGAAAGCCCCACAACCCTCCACCACCGCTCACCCGACCTCCAAAAGTGAAAGCACTTTCGACGAGATGCCCCACTCCTACCGGCGAAGCCAATAACCCACCCATCACAAATGCTATTAGCGAGCAACGCGAGCGCACCAAAAGCCCCAAAGGGGCGAACCAAAAGCGCAGCGCAGCAAGCGAACCGAAAGGGCAGCCAAGCGAAGCGCGGCAACCGAACCGGTGACCGAACAAAGTGAGGTCACCCTGTGTTAGAGTGTTGTGCGTGGAGGTGGAGATGGTGAGGAGTGTGTGGTTTGGGTTGGTGTTGGTGCTGATGTTGGCGGTGGGTCTTGGGGGGTGTGGGACGCCTTCGGATGGGTCTGCTGACAAGGGCAACTCGTTTGGGGTGTTGGGGCAAGGGGCGGCGCCGCAACAGACGCCTGAGGACGAGGGTGCGCAGCAGATGCCTTTGATCCGGGTGCGGGTTTGGGCTGACCAACGTTATCGGGCGCAGGATGAGCGCTGGGAAGAGCGCTTCAGGCGGCAATTGGAGGCCGTCAACGCGCGTGTTCAGGAAGACTTCAAGGTGCGCTTTGAGGCCGTGGAGTTTCGCACGTGGACGCGCCAGAATCTGGAGACATCTCTTGAGGCGGCGCTGCTGGAGTTGGAGGGCAAGGACGACGCCGAGGGCGTGGGACGCGTGGTGGGTTTGCTGGGGCCGCTGGATGACTTTAGCGTGGACCACAGCGCGTTGGGGATCGCGCGGCCGCTCGGGGCGCACATGCTTGTGCGCGGTTTGATGCCGCTGGCTGAGCGCGAGTACCTGGCCGATGAGACCTTTTCCCTTGATGACGCGGCGCGCGAGGCCTTTGTGGCTGAGCGCCTAGCGCACAAAGAGTCCACCATCTTCCTCCATCAATGGGCGCGCTCGTTGGGGGCGCTGCAAGCGGTGTCGCGCGCGGGTTTGATGTATCCCACCTACGAGGGCACCACGCAGGCGTTTGAGTCGGGCAACAAGCAGCTGATGTTGTTGTCGTTGCAGTGGCCCGACGCGCATCAGCGGCCGGCTTCGAAAGAGGCGCTGCACAAGGAGATGCGCCAGACGCTGTCCCAAAGCCGCCATCAAGCCCAATGGGTGGCCGCCGAGGTCACACAGATGATGGCGCTGCTCTCGGGCGGCCCCGACCGCACCCCTTTGCAAAAGGCCGAAATGGCCACCATCAACCAGGCCCTGGGGTTGTTGCGCAGCAATCAGGCCGACAAGGCCTGGGCCGCGCTGCGGCCGCTCCAAAACGCGCGACACTCCCATCCAGGGGTGCAGAGCCTGGCATGCGACATCGCCGCGGCGCTCGGCGACCCCAAGCTGCCCACCGAAGACATCTGCGCCAAGGCCGCCAGGTTGGCCCCCGACAGCGCCTGGCCGCTGCTTCGTTTGGGGGGAGCGCAGTTGGCGCGAGAAGACTTCAACGGCGCCGTGGCCAGCTTGATGCAGGCCCGAGACCGGCTGCGCGTGGCCCCTTCCGCCTCGGCGTCCTGGCAACTGGCCGAGTTGATGGCCAGCGCGCTGCTGGTGACCATGACCGAAGAGGCGCTGACGCCCTTGCAAGCCAACGACCGGCGCGTGGCAGGCATGCGGGCGTGGGCGACCGTGGTCAGACACCGCTATGGGTTGCCGCCCAGGCCCAACCTGGCCATGGACCCCATCCAAGAGGGCGCCTTCATTCGCATGCTCGAAGCCCAACGCCGCGCCATCGCCAAAGGCGACATGCCCCACGTCCTGGAGATCCAGGGCGCGCTCGACAAACACTTCCCACAGGCCCCGGGCACGCTGGCAGCCCGCTGCGAGGTCTTCACCAAGCTTGGCCGCACCAAAGAGGCCATGGCCGCCTGCCAGCAAGCCATCAAGCGCTACGACGCCTGCTCCACCGCGCACCACCTCACGGCCATGCTCCACATCGGCAACAAGGCCTTCAAACAGGCGCGCCGCCACCTGTCCAAAGCGGTGGACCTCGACCCCGATGCGCCCTACCACTGGCACGCGCTGGCGGGCGTCTTGCGCACCAGCAAGGACACCAAGGCGCTCAAAACCCTCCAGGAGCGCTACCAAAGCCGCTTCCAACGCCCGCTGCCCGCCGCCGCCCCATGACCTGTCGCTGGCACACAGCGCTGTCGATCACTTTCTGTCGTCTTTTTTGTAACCATACTGCATCCAACACGTTCTGATTGACGTGACAAACACGGGTCGCAGTTCGCCCACCAAACCACACACTCACAGGACCTTCCAACAGGTCAAAGCCCACTGATAACCCCTCTTCTGCCCCCGACGCAGGCCCTCACCGTCGGCATAGGCACCGGTGCGTGTGCTGCGACGCTGTCGTCGCGCTCAGCACACGTGTGTCACCGAAGGGGTGCGTTTGGGGCAGCCCAAAGCGCCCATTTTCAACCGCCGCACGCGGCGTGCCGATGAAATCCATGGGGTCAGAGTCTGGAACCGAACACCAACCTGGTATAAAACGGGAAACAAGGCACCTTTGTTCATACATCACTACATACCAGAGCCATCCCTGGATCCATTTAAGAGCATGTTCAACAGCGATCCCTTCAAAGGGAAGATGTGGGCCATTGCCAGCGCCGTCCCAGGCATGAGCCATGTTGACGTCAGCAAGGCCTTGCAAAAACGCGGCGCCAGACTCTCCAACACCCTCACGCAGCGGGTCGATGCGTTGGTCTCTGCCGGGTACACCCACGACAAAAAGTCGGGGTTCAGCGACAAGGAACTCAAAGCCAGGCAGTACAACATCCCCATCGTGAACGAGGCGCAGTTTCTGGCCCTGCTCAGGGGCGAAACAGCCAGCGAGGTAGAGGCTCTGGGACACGCACCCGAGGACAACCCAAAGATATCGCTCGACGACGCGCTGACGCGCCTGCGCGGCATGGCCCACGAAGAGCCTTCGTACCAGGTCTGGCAAAAGACCTGTAAGCTCCTCGATCAGTGCAGCGACGAAGATCTGCCGATGGCGTTGGACTACATCGAGGGTCACCTGGACCGGTGGCCCGAGGTCTACGCCATGGAGTGGGGCGCCCGAGTCCAGCAACACCAGTGGCGCCACCTGCCCGCAGCATGGCGCCGTGACATGTTGGCGGGGCGCGACAACCCCAGGCTGCGCCTGGTGCGCATCATCAACCTCAACAGCACCCGAGCACCCGCCAGCGCTGAGCCGCAAGCGCTCCTTGGCGCCAAAAGCCTCAACCGCGCCCGCATGATCGACCTGGGGCGCAACAGGCCCTCCGCCGAACTGCTTCGGGCCTTGCGCAGCGCCAAACACCTGGCCAGCTTGACCCACTTCTACATGGGGGACATGACCCTGACCGAAGCGGCCTGCGCCGCACTGGCAGGCCCCGCGACGTGGTCCGCCACACACCTGAGCCTGCGCAGCGCCAACATTGAAAGCAATGGGCTGGCGGTGGCCCTCGGTGGTGAGTGTTGGACACATCTGCGCGAGTTGAACCTCCACCAACAGCGCCAACGGAACGCTTGCCCAGCGCAAGCGTTGGCCGACGCGCGCCACATCGCACACCTCGAAACGCTGCTGCTGGACTACAACGAGATCTCAGCGACAGGCCTCAAAGCGCTGATGTCCACCGACCAACTGGCCAACCTGCGCGAGTTGAACCTCTACGGCTGTCGCCTGGGTCCGGCTCACATCGACGCGCTGACCGAAGCCCACCACTTGACCCACCTGAGGCGCTTGAAGCTCGGCGAGCTGACCACCGCCACCCAGATGAACGACTTGATGAACGCCGCCCACCTTGAGGGGCTGCAGACGCTGAGCTTTGATGCGCGCAACAACAACGGCGTGACGGCGCTGGCGGCCTCGTCGCTGCGCCCACGGGAGTTGTCCATCACCCAGAACCTGACTGAAGAGAACGTGGCGGCGCTGCTGGGCTCGCGGGCCTTGGAGAAGGTCGAGCGCCTCAACCTCAACATGAACTTCCGCAGCCACGAGTTGAACCTGCGCCTGGGCTGCATGTTCCTAAGCCACCGCTCCATGCAAGGGGTCACCAGCCTCAACATGAGCAGCGTCCCCATCGACAATGCCGTGTTGAAGATCCTGCTCCATGAAGGCCAGCACCTGGGCCAACTCCAGCGCCTGGGGCTCAACTACTACAAGCCTCGCCATATCTCCCAGGAGATCCTGGACGCCGTGATCAACGCCCCTCACCTCAACGCCGAGCTGCGCCAACAACTCCAGCGCTCGGCCAGCACCGACCACAACCGCCACTGACGGCGATCGTCACGGCTCGGGGGCAGGCTCGATCTCAAAGAGTTCCACCGCGCGCAGCGTGTCGGGGTTGAAGAGCCCCACGGTCATCGCCTCCCGATCGAGCACCACAAGGCGATCGCTCAGATCCAACGTGGCCAACACATCGGCGCTGACCACATCGGGGTCGATCTCCTCCACCACCGCATCTCTGGGCGACACCCGAAAGAGGACCCCCTGCTCCTGACCCCAGAACTCACCGTTGACCCCGCGCAGCACCGCGTTTTGCAGCGACAAAGGCCCCAACTCCGTCAACACCCCCTCGTTCAAATCCACCAACACCGCCACACCCTCAAGCCCCGTCGGAGACTCCCCCTCCTCCAGGCGCATCTCCACCATGGCAAACTCGCCGCTCAGATCGCGCACCACGCGACTGGCCCCCAGCGGCGCCGTGACGCGTGAAGTGGCCACAAGCTCTCCCTCCAAAGTGAGGTCCAAGACCATAAAGCCCCACCGATCGGTCACAATGGCCTTGTCCAAGCCCACAAAGGCCACATCCTTGGCAAAAGCCCCAAACTCAGGACCAGATTCAGGCGCAGACTCACTGCTCCAACGCCGCTGCTGACCGGTGGAAAGATCCACGGCCGTCACCACAGTCTCCTCGGCCTCCCCCGTGCCCAACACCACAAGCTGGTTGGTGCGCCCGTGTACCTTGGAGCTGTTAAAGAGCACCCCTTCAAGGGAAATCAGCCGCGCGGGCTCGTTGGTGGCCCCGTCGGACCAGTCCCACTGCGCCGTATCCCACACCTGAATCTGCCCGATGAGGCCTTCTTCATCGCCGGCAGACACAATCGACACGGTCACCGCCGTCTGATCGTCAAGCCAATGGAATTCCACCAGGAGCCCAGGCACCTGCAGGTCCAGGCGCTCGCGGTGGCGCTCGGTGTCCACCACCACGCGGCGATCAAAACCCTCAAAACCCGCTGGCGTGTCGTCGGCCATGTCCAAGACCATGTATCGACCCTGCGGAGAGGTGTTGAAGCGCTCGGGTTCGCCAAGCTCCAAGGTCCAGCGCCGCTCCAGCGTCTGGGGATCGATGTCGTGCACCTGGAGACGCTCGGAGTTTTCGGCCCGCGCGGTCACGCGCAGCTTGTCGCCGGGGGTGTGCACACGCACACGGCGCACGTCCTTCATGGTGACCATATGGCGCGCGCCATCAAACTCGGGGCGCAGGCCATAGAGGCTCTTGAGCAGCGGGCCGCTGCAGTCGGGCCGGGATTGCTGGATGACGATGGCGGTGTCGGTGGATTTGTCCACGGCGATGCCGTTGAGGTCCACGCTGCAAAACCGCTGGCCTTGATCGTCTTCCACAATGACACCGGGATCCTGCTGCCCCTCAGGGGCGGGTTCGACCACCTCCTCAGTGACACAAGCGCTGGCGACCAGAACCCCAAGACACAGCATCGACCACAACCCTTTGCCCATCATCGCGACTCCTCTTTGACTTGAAAACCCACGGCGCAACCCGCTGCGGACGCCGCTGGCCATTGTGCTTGAGCAACATCGATGCCAAACCCATCAAACCCGGTGTCGAGGGCACAAAGGAGCGGCGCTGAGGCGCCATTTGGCCAGGCGACGGACAATGCGTTGTCCGGCTGTGGGCAGTTCTTACCGCCTGGGGCCTTTGCGTGGGGCCAGAGTGTTCTTATATGATGGGGATACTGGCATTTGTAGCGCTCACGGTTTGGGAGCGCACACCAACCCCACCTGCTGTGAGAACACGCGCAAGGCATGGACTACGAACTTGAATTCCGGGACGAGGTCGAGCAGATCGACGGCCCCTCCCAGGTCGATCTGGATCCCCCTGCCAACGTCCAGACCTCTGCCGTGGATCAGACCATGGCGCAAGGGGTCACCCCCGGGGCCAGCGTCCAGCAGGCCGCGTCGATTGTGGGCCAGTTTAGCGGGCAGCAGCAACAGGCGGCGCTCTTGTGGCTGAGCCAGCACCACGGCGCGCTCTTTGCCGGTCAGGTGGCGGGTCTGCTCGAGGGCGACGGCGGCTTGCTCGACCAGCAGTTGGGGTCGCTGGGCACCTCGGCCACCGAGGCCATCTCGGCCCAGCAAACCAGCGCGTTCAGCTTTGGCATTCAGGAGCAAACGGCCGCCGAGCAGTCCAAGGACAGCGACAACGCCGGCAAAGAGGTCCTGGCCAGCTACAATGACCCGCTCCTGGGCGACTTCCAGGTCCTCTTTGATGTGGACAACGGGGTCAGCGCCCGGTTGATGGACGGCGTGGTGACGGTCTTTAGCACCTCTGGGCTGACCTTGCGCACGCCGGGCAACCTGCCAGACATCACCATGAAGCTGGTCCGCATGGACATGAAGACCGGCGACGTCGAGATCATCTCGGACCCGGAGTTGGGGCCCTTTGAAGAGAAGATCATCAGCGAGGGCCTGCGCACCACCATGCTGGCGGGCATGACCCAGGCCGAGTCTCAGGCCGATCTGGCCAGCGTCCTGGGCCTGGAGGTCAACAAAGACGGCCAGATCCCGCTCTACGAGTCGTTCTGGGCCGACGTCTACCTCGACGCCAGCACCAGCATCACCACCAAGCTCTCGGACAAGAGTTTCTGGATCTACTTTAGCAAGCCCATTTTTGCCGACATCCTGGGGCCGGTGAACCTGCACTTGATGGCCATCGAGTACAACTTCGCCACCGCCAGCATCGACCTCATCCCCTCGGCCGACGGGAACATGGTCAGCGTCGGCCTTGAAGAGATGGTCAGCCGCCTGGGCGAGAGCTTCGGCAACGACTTCATCCGCGACAAGATGCCGGCGGCCATGAAGAAGGCCGGGTACAGCCCCAAGGCCGACCCCGACCTGCAAAAACACTTCAACGAGCTGCTGGTCAACCTGGGCATCGGCGAGTCCGCCGCCCAGAACACCGTCACCCCGCAAAAGGGCTCCATGGCGCCCGCCCCGCAGCAATCCAGCACCGGGGCCCCCGCGCCCGTGGTCGAGTCCGAGAAGTCCACCGAGACCTCGGCGCCCGCCAGCGCCTCGGAGGTCGAGTCCAAAGAGCCCGAGCTGGACTACCAGCCGCTCTACACGGTCGAGACCAGCAACGGCACCATCGCCGTGGCTGTGGACAAAGAAGATTCGCTGGACATCTCCAAGAGCCCCACGGAACTGCGCCTGGGGGCCAGCAACGGCCTCTTTGTGGTCGCCCCAGGGGCCGACTGGGCCAGGCAACTGCGGATCTTTGACATCCGCTATGGGCTGGCCGACGGCGAGCTGGAGATCAACGCCTCGGAGCAGGTCGGCGAACTGGTCACGGAGGTGCTGGAGTCACTGATCCGCACCCAGGTCCTGCCCAAGATGCCTGGCGAGGTGCTCAGCAAGCTGGGCGTGGACCAGGAGCCGATTCCGCTCAACGAGTTGGGCGAGCTGGAGGTCCTCTATGCCACCGAGGTGGCCGGGATGGGTCAGGTGCAGCTCCTGGCCGACAACAGCGACACGGTCAACATCTCACGCGGGCCAAGCAGCCTGGAGATGTCCTCGGCGCAGGGCATCCGCATCCGGGTCATGGGCGCCGATTGGATCCCCGAGTTGGTCCTGGGCAGCCTGAAGTACAACACCGAGAGCGGCGACATCGCCATCTCACCGCCAAGCAACGCCCAGGGAGACGCCGCGCTGGACCTGGGGCCGCTGACCGAGCGGGCCGTCGAGGCGCTGGTGCGCACTCAGCTGCTGCCGCTGATGCCCGGTCAGGTGCGCGAATCGGCGGGCATGAACGCTTCGACCGAAGCGCAGCAGGTCCCCGAAGCGCAGGGCAACGTGATCCTGAGCGACTCCTGGGGAGCTCTGGGTGAAGTGGACGTCTCGCTGGTGCCCGGCGACGCCATCGGCTTTAAAAACGGCCCCGACATGGCCGTGGCCACCATCAAGCAGGGCCTGATGGTCCGCATCCCGAAGCTGGGCTTCACGGTGCGGATCTACGAGTTGGGCTACGACCCGGCCACCGGCAAGGCCCACATCCAGTCCGACCCGCAGCTGGGCTCCTATGAAGAGGCGCTCATTGGCGGGGCGCTGGGCGAATTTGTCATGCCACAGCTTCAGGCCTGGATCGCGCAAAACGACCAGGATCTGACCGACTCGGTGACGGTCCTCTACCGGGCCGACATCGAGGGCTTTGGCAAACTGAAGATCTGCGTTGAGGCGGGAGACACCATCGCGCTGCAGGAAGACGCCGACGCGCTGCGGCTCTCCAGCGACAAAGGCATCTTCTGGCTGGCCGCGGGAGACCTGGGCGAGCTGCTGCCGACCAACCGCATCAACGAGATCCGCCTGGACTTGAACACCGGCGACCTGACCATCGACGCCCAGGCCGACATCGGGCCACTGGGCGAGCAGATCGCCACACGGGTGGTGCACATGATGGCGCTGCCCAAGCTCGACGCGGGGCTGCGGCAGAAGATTTTTGGCGGCAAGGACCCCATCCAGCAAGACCTCCCCGAAGTGCCCGACGCCGGAGAGATCCTCTACGAGGGCGAGGCCGGCGGCATGGCCTACGACGTCAGCCTGCGCGGCGGTCGCCTCTCGGTGGCCTCGGACGCCCAGGGCTTCTTTGACATCAACGGCCACCTCTTGCTGCGGGTGCCGAGCATGGGCGTGGCGGTGTCGCTGATGCGGCTGCGCTTTGACCCGCAAAGCGGCCAGATCCACAACCTGGCCACCAACCCGGCGGTGGGCGCCGGGGAGCTTGGCATCATCGAAAAGGCCATCAACCACTTTGCCGGCCCGCTCATCGCCGAGTACACCCAGGGACAACGGGGCGACGGGGCCAGAGGGCTGCGCACCATCGCCAGCTTCCAGGGCCACGCGCTGAAGGTCTCGGCAGGCGACGCGCTGAGCGTCGAGCGCAACGCCGACTTCATCGAGGTCAGCGCCCCCGGTGGCATCCTCCTGGAGTCGTCCTACCTTGAGGACGCCCCGCCGAGGATCCAGGCCATCCGCTACCACAACGGCACCGGCCAGATCCTCATCGACCTTGTCGATACGCGCGACAACACCGTCTACAAAGACGCCACCGAGGTCGCCGGGCTCACCCAGGACGCCCTCTCGGCCATCACCCGGCGCATGCTCGACCCCCACCTCACCCCCGAGATGCGGGCGCTGGGCCTTGCCGGCGTCGAGGCACAGCCCACCGTCTCAGCGGGTCCTCGCCGCAACGAAACCACATGGTTCAGCATGAACAACGATCTGGTCGGCCGCGTGAGCATCTACACGCGCAAAGACGACCAGATCAATGTCAGCGCAGACCCCCGCTCCTTCAACATCAAGGTCCCCAACGGCGCTCGGCTTGTTTTGCCGGACCTGGGCATCAGCCAGACCTTCTACGCCTTCTACTACCACATCGACACGGGCGACATCGCCATGGAAGGCCTGGGCCGGTTGGAGACGACGCTGGCGCGCAACGTCGCCCGCCAGATGCTCGGGCCCATGTTGGCCAAATCGGGCGTCAACACCAACAACCAGCAGGGCATGGCCGCACAGCTCCGCGACCAGATGGAGTTGCGCAAGAAGAAGGACAACGTCAACCACTTCTTCGAGTCCGATGGCATCGGCCTCTACATCCCCACCAATTGCGTGATGAAGGCCTCTTTGAGCGGCAACGGGATCCACATCAAGTTCACCCCCAAGATCTGGATCGACGGCCCCAGCGTGGGCAACTTCTACCTCGACAAGGTCAAATACAACTTTGCCACCGGCAAAGCCGAGATCGACATCGACGGCTCCAACCTGCTCTCTGCCATTTTTGAGGGCATCGGCGAGGACAAAGCCACCGAGCCGCTCCAGCAGCTCATGAATCACACGCTGCCCCCGGCCATGCGCCAGCCCGGCTACAACCTCTTCACCGACCCCAACAAGCAGGCCAACCTGGAGACCTTCTTCAGCAACCTCGGCGAGTACTCCGCCCAGACCGAGTGACCCATCTACGGCCCCGTGCGTGTCGCGGGCCGCAGGCTCAAACAAAGGCTTGTGGCGCCTCTTTAGATGGAGCCCAACAGAAATTGAGCCTGCAAGTCCTTTAACCACTGTCGCTCAACAAGATCATGCATCAGTCCCACACACGCTGGCCGCTTTGGACAATGCCAGCGCACATGCCCTGGTGGCGGCGTTGGCTGCGGTGGTGGCCGTCGTACGGCGAACTGAGCCTGCGCGACGGGCAGATTTTGCGGATCGATGTCCGCGATGGGCCGCCCCGCGTGGTGGACTTCAACCAGCCCTTTGTCACCCACCTGACCTACTGGCCCAAAGACCAACGTCAGGGCTGGTTGGCGGTCGTTTTACGCCAGAAGCTCCAAGCCATCACCTTCATCACCGCCCTGCCCTGGAGCGCCATTCCCACCGAGGCCAAAGCGCTGCAGCAACGCGCAGGGCGGCTGCGCGAGGGCCACTTTAAGGGGTTGTGGCCGCTGGTCATGGACGCCTCGCAAGCCCACGGGCACCGCCTGCCACAGATCACCCGCGGGCTCTATCCCGACGCGCCGCGCGGCACCGAGCTGCTGCACATCAGCGCCCCGGCGCAGTACAACCCACCGATCCGCGTGGGCCCCTATCCCACCCCCACCAGCCGCAACCGCCAAGAGATAAAAACCTTTGTGCGCGGCTTCAAAGGGGATGAACGGCTCACCTGCCCGTTTTGCCGTGTGACGGTCAAAGCCCACAACATGGTGCGCCACTGCGACCGCCACCATCACGAGCAGATGGGCGCGTACGACCACCCCGGCAAGGTCTACTGATGCCAAAATGCAGACGTCCGACTTACCTTGTCTGCATTTTGGTATGAGCGCTGTTCATCGCGGCACACTGCCGACAAGATGCTGTCCTGGCATAGGCTGACAGTTCTTCTTTGCGTCTGGTCCGCGTCCGTGTCAGACTCCCTTTTTGAGAGATTCCACAGTTTACGCCGACACAGGAGATCACGGCCATATGAAGAGGCTGCTCATCATGGGCGCCGCCACCGCTACGCTTTGGGCGCTGTGCGCCGGGTGCGGTGGGGACAACTCGTACAGCAAGACCGATCGCCCCCCCGGCTGTCAGCAAGACAGCGACTGCGGCCAGGGCAACCAGTGCATCGACCGCATCTGTGTCCAACCCTGCCCCGAAGAAGCCAAAAGCGCCCCAGAACCCGCGCCCGCGGACGACCCAGCCCCAAAAGACGCCCCTGCGCCCGACGCGCCGGTCAAGCTCGGCGTGGATGTGCTCCTGGATGAACGCATTGATTTGCTTAAGGGAAAGCGAGTTGGGCTCATCACCAACGCATCGGCCGTCGACGGCAAGCTCAACCTGACCGTCGACCGCTTCATCGACGACAAACGCGTCAACCTGACCCAACTCTATTCGCCCGAGCACGGGTTGACCGGTGAGATGCGCAATGGGCAGAGCGACAGCGACAAGGACGCCAATTACCGTTATGGCGGCCAGTCGATTCCCGTCCAGGGGCTGACCGGCAAGCACTTTCGTCCCTCCAAGGAGACCATGAAGCGCATCGACGTGTTGGTCTTCGACATTCAGGACATCGGCTCGCGGACCTACACCTACATTTCCACGCTGGGGCTGGCCATGGAGGCGGCCCAGGTGGGGCGCATCCCCATCATCGTGCTTGACCGCCCCAACCCGCTTGGCGGGACGCTCTTTGAGGGGCCGGTGCGACTTAGAAAGCATAAGACCTTCATTGGCTGGGGGCCGCTGCCGGTGAGCCACGGCATGACAGTGGGCGAAATTGCGCACTTCTACCGCAACGAGTTGGGGATCAAGTGCGATCTGGAGGTGGTCAAGATGAAGCACTGGCGCCGCGACATGGTCTGGCAGGACACTGGCCTGACCTGGGTGCCGACTTCACCGGGGATCCCCCATCCCCACAACGCCCAACTCTACGTCACCACGGGGATGGTGGGCGGCTCGGGGCCCAACGTGAACGAGGGCGGCGGCAACTCGATGCCCTTTGAACTCATCGGGGCGCTCTTCATTGGCGATCCAAAG
Organism: uncultured Pseudomonadota bacterium; assembly: GCA_937123825.1. Lineage (GTDB taxonomy): Bacteria > Myxococcota_A > Bradymonadia > Bradymonadales > CAKZKQ01. Next base: position 21,588 of record CAKZKQ010000771.1, on the reverse strand, counting down.
CGCTTGGCGCGCCACCTCAACGACGCGGCGCTGCCCGGCGTCTTCTTCAGGCCGCTGATCTACAAGCCCTGGGGACGGCAGTTTACCGACAAGCGCGTGGCGGGCGTGCACTTGATGCTCACCGACCCCAGCGCCCACCGGCCGCTGCGCACGGCGCTGACCATCCTGGTGACCCTGCAGAAGCTCTACGGGGGCAAAATGACGGTCAAGAACCCCAAACGCTTTGCCCGCGTCTGGGGCAACGAGTGGGTGCTGAAGATGATCCGCGAGGGCAAGTCCGTGGCCGAGATCGAGGCGCGCTGGCAACCCGAACTGGACGACTTTGCCAAGAAGCGCTCCAAAGCGCTCATCTACCCTGCCCCTTAAACGGCACCAAAATCACCTTTCATAACACCCCAGGGCGATGGCCTGCGAGCCTCACCGCACCAAACCCATCGCCCCAACCGCACCTGCATCCGCACAGAACCCCACACACATCCCCCACAGGAACCCCTATGACCGACATCTACAACGTCACCGTCGTTGCCAAAGAAGACAAAGAGGTGACCCTGAACATCAAGAGCGTCTACATGGACGCCAAGTGGGCCAAAAACAACGCAGGAATGGTCCTGCTCATGCTCTGGCAAGGGGTGCCCTACGGCACATCCCATCCGCTCTCCAAAGAAATCGCGCTCGAAGATATCTGCGACGACAACTGGATGAGCACGCGGGCAAAAGGTTTTGTCCGCAGCTCACGCATCACCGCCGAATACGAACCAGACGACCCCAATCGCCCCGACTGGGCCACCAGCAAGTGGGTCGACTGGCAAATGGTGGTGGAGGTCTCTCATCCGGCTTGGATTGAGCACCTTGCTGTGGGCCAAAAGTGGGGAACCGGTGACGCGATGTACCGGTCCTACAAGGATCACCCACCCATTGTCCCCACACCCGACAAAGTCGCCAGCAATGAAGGGATGTTCATCTGGGTGCCCAGAGAGTGCTACGCCCAGCGAGAACACTGCATGAAGTTGCCGCGCTTGATGGAGATGCCGCTCTACGGCGAAGCCCATTACATGGTGGGAGACAAAATCGCGGTGGCCGACCTCCAACCCGGGGACACCTCCTGGATAGGGCGCCCCATCTGGATGCAAACCTCTTCAGGAGGCACGGAGTTGGGCTACCTGGGGCATGTCGAGTCCCCAGGTCGCCCCACGATGCCCAAAATGGGATACAGCAGCTATGGCTACAGTGGGACCATGCAGACCATCGGGACATTGATCCCAAAGGAAAAAGAGCGCCCCAATGACAAACTGGACTACACCAGGATCCTGAGGCGAGCCCACGCCACAGTCACCGCTGTGGCCTGCCAGGGCACGCGCGCTGTGTTGACGCTGTCTTTTCCTCCCGACGGACGCAAGCACTGCATCAAGAGCAAAACCGATGTCCTCGGCGTCCTGATCGAACCCTCCTGGGACTGGCGAGACTCGCGCCTCCACAAAGACCAGAACAAGCTCATCACCGCCATCATCCAGGACGGCGTCGAGCACAACATCGAGGGCGCTTATCGCCTAGCAGGCGTCCTGCCCAAGGTGGCCAAAAAGTACATCAAGTCCTTCAAGCTCCGCGGCCACATGCCCAAAACGCTCTTGCCCGGGTTGGAGTCGCTTTCCCACGCCGAGGCCAAAGCCGCCCTCGAAGAGCCCTGGCCCACAGCGACGCTCAACGTCGAAGTCACAGACCCACAATGGCTCGAACACCTGCTGGACTTTGACGCCCCCTTCTCCATCCGCGACCGCACTCTGCCCAAACCGGTCAGAGAAAAGTCCAAACCCAAACCCAAAACACCACCCATTCCCGACCAGGAAGCGGTCCTCTGGTACAACCACGGCAGCACTCGCCGGTCCTTCTTGATCCAACGCTTTGGCAAAACGCTCAAGCGCCGCTCGGGCTCGCGCCACTCCATGCCGTTCAAGCGAGAAACCACCCAGGGACACTGCCGTTCGGTGCAAAACGCACAGAAACGCTTTGAAGAAGCGGTCAAATCCAAAATCAACCAGGGTTACGTCCTCCTCAAAGACGGTCCCAAGGTCCAAGCCAGAGTCGAAGCCGTCCTCAAAGCCAAGCTGGAGCGATTGACCCCGCCCACCATCAAAACCTGCGAAGATCCAGCCCAAAAACACGATGACACGCGCCGCTTGCGCGCCAATGACATCATCAACGGCGTCGGTCAGATGGGCGGAGACCGTTTCAACTACATCCTGACGACGGCGGAACTGGCCGAAAGCCTCAAAGAGCAAACCGGCAAAAGCGCCTACATCTGGTTCACGCGCCCATCCACAGGGACCAGCACTTCCGTGTCTCGCCCGATCTAAGCATGGCCGCCAGGGGCTTGACCGCCCCGTCCATGGCGACACGCCAAAGCGGCTTTGCACAAAGCAAAACCGCTGCGCGGAATCAATCGATGTGGTACGCGTTGTCAGGTTCAAAAGGTTCAAACACAGCGCGTGATTGAAGGGGGCGAGTGTGGATCATCTCAAAGACAAGTACGAGGTGCTTGAAGAGCTGGGCAAAGGCGGCCAGGCCACCACGTGGAAGGCTCGCCAGCTTGCCACAGGCCAGCTTGTCGCCCTCAAAGCCCTCCACCTCCACCACGTCGAAAACTGGAAGAGCGTCGAACTCTTTGAGCGCGAAGGCAAGAGCCTCCAAAACCTCGACCACCCCGACATCCCCAAGTACATCGACGCCTTCAGCCATGAATCCAACGGACAGATGTCCTTTTATCTGGTCCAGGAGTTTGTCGAGGGCACCAACCTGGTCAAAGAGATGGGCGCCCAGGGCCGCTGGGACGAGGGCAAGGCCCTTAAGGACATGACCCAGGTCCTCCAGATCCTCATCTACCTCCATGAGCGCATCCCGCCGCTCATCCACCGCGACATCAAGCCCAGCAACTTCATCCGGCGGCCCGACGGGCGCCTGTGCCTCATCGACTTTGGCGCCGTTCAACTCGACGCCGGGCACACCAGCGGCTCCACCGTCATCGGCACCCCTGGCTACATGCCCCTGGAGCAGATGACCGGCCACGCCGAGCCCCGCAGCGACCTCTACTCCACGGGCGTCACCTTTGGGCAGTTGATGACCGGCATGAACCCCTCGCAGGTTCGCCTGGTGCGCACCAAGCTGGACTTCGCCGCCCACCTCAACTTCCGCTCCGATGTCATGGGCATCATCGAGCGCATGCTCGAACCCGCCATGGAAGACCGCTTCCAAAGCGCGCGCCACGCCCTGGCAGAGTTGGAGCGCGCCACCGCACCCGTCCAAGCCCCCTCATCGCCCTCACCAGCCCCAAACCCGGCGCCCAATCCGGCCCCAAACGCCCCACCAAGCCCGCCCTCCCCCTCACAGCCGACTCCCAAAACCGTCATTGACCGCGTTCTGACGACAGGGAACAAGCCGCAGGGTTTCAAAGACAACTTCGTCCGGAGCCTGCACCGGCAGGAGGACTGGCCCGAGCACGCCATCGAAGAGACCAACCTCAGCGGCATGGCCCAGCATCTGGGCTTTAAGCGCCTGGGCAAGCGCCACCACTTTGCCTTCCCGCTTCAGGAGGCGCTGGACGTCTGGGTCGATCCCACCGGCACGGTCTACTTCATCGAATCCACCATCCCCGGCGTCTTGATGAACGAGAGACAGGGGGAGGTCAGAGGCCCAACCGGCGAGCTGGTGACCTTCTTTGAGGATGGCACCTGGGTGCTGCGGAGCAAGCGCGGTCAGGCGGGGCTCAAAAACGGCAACTGGCGCCGCCGCAGCACCGAAGATCTGATTCAGGATTACGACGAACACCTTAAAAATGTCGGTGAGTTGACCAGCACTCAGAACAAGCGCCCCATAAAGCACGCGGACCTGGACACTGTCTTGGCCTTGCGGCGCACAAAGGAGGCCTTTTCACCGGGCTACACGCTGGAAAAAGGCGTGTGGTGGACTTTTGCGCTGACAAACTTCTTCATCGGGGCCTTTGTCCTGTGGATCCCGTTCTTCATTCAACTGACCCACTACTGGCTCACCCTGCGGCGCATCGCCAAGGCGCGCCGTCAGGCCCCGGCGGCGTTGCCCACAAGCTCCGGGCTGACCTTGCCGCAGCGCCAGGAGGCCCAGGCGCATCAACAACACCAGGAACACGTCCAACAACACCGCTGAAACATCCCCAAACCACACGCAGACCATGACCCAACCCTCCCCAAAAGACGCCCTCGACGCCCTGATCAAGCTCTGGCACATGGAGCGCGCCGCCACCCGCGCCCGCTTCATCGCCGAGCGCCAGCAAACCAGCCTTGAGGAGCGCGTCGAGCAGGGCAACGCCCTCAAAGGCCTCTCCATCGATGACGTGGACGCCGCCCCAGGCGGCCGGATGCTGCTGTGGCTGACCACCGACAACCCCGAAGGCATGTCTGAGCTGCGCGTGGGCCCCGGCGCCCCGGTGCGGCTGTGGTGGGACGAGCCCACCAACCCCGAGGCCGTGCTGGGCACCGTGGCCAGACGCCAGCGCCAGCGTCTGGGCGTCATGATCGACGACGTCCCCCCGGTGGAGCTTGAGGCGGGCAACTTCAACCTCGACAAGGACGACCCGGACGCGACATTCAACCGAGGGCTCAAGGCGCTGCGCACCTTCAAAGAGGCCCCGCAGGACAGCGACATCGGGCGGCTGCGCCAGACCCTCTTTGGCACCCGAAAGCCCGAGTTTGGCCCCGAACCGGCCATCAAAATCCAGGACAAGGCCCTCAACGACGCCCAATGCACCGCCGTCGCACTGGCCACCGCCGCCAAAGACCTGGCCCTGGTCCACGGTCCCCCCGGCACCGGCAAGACCCGCACCCTGGTTGAGATCGTGCGGCAGGCCGTGGATCGCGGCGAGCGCGTGATGGTCAGCGCGGCCAGCAACGCCGCCGTGGACAACCTGGCCGAGCGGCTGGTGACGGCGGGCGTGCAGGTGATCCGCCTGGGGCACCCCGCGCGCGTCTCCAGCGAGATGGAGCCCAACAGCCTCGACGCTCTGCTGGAGCGCACCAGCGCCTTCAAAATGGCGCGGCGTTGGATCTCCGACGCCGCCGAAATCCGCCGCAAGGTCGCCAAAAAGTGGCAGCGCCGCTCCATCTCCTACCAGGAGCGCCGCGACCTCTATCAGGAGGCGCGCCGCATGACCTCCGACGCGCGCCGCCACCTGCGCGCCGCCCAGGAATCCCTCATCGCCGCCGCCCAGGTCGTCTGCGCCACCGCCGCCGGGGCAGACTCGACCTTGCTTGGCAAAGAGGTCTTTGATCTGGTGGTCCTCGACGAGGCCACCCAGGCCGCCGATCCCATCGCGCTGGTCGCCATGGCCCGCGCAAAGCGCGTGGTCATGGCCGGAGACCCCCATCAGCTGCCGCCCACCGTCATCGACCCGCAGGCCGCCAAAGCCGGGCTCTCCCAGACCTTCTTTGAGCGCCTCTACCAACAATGGCCCCAGGCCGGGCACATGCTGGTGGTCCAACACCGCATGCACGCCCACATCATGGCCTTCCCCTCGGAGAGCAAATACGACGGGCGGCTGGTGGCCGCCGAGGAGGTCGCCGACCACCGCCTCGAAGCGCTGCCCGGCGTCAGCCCCGACCCCATGCGCGCCGACCCGCTGATCTTCATCGACACCAGCGGCCGAGGCTGGGACGAGGTCCGCACCGCCGAAAACCCCAGCACCCACAACCCCGACCAGGCGCAGCGCGTCGTTGAAGAGGTCCAACGCATCCTCGATCGCGGCCTCTTCCCCAGCGACATGGCCGTCATCACGCCCTACCTGGCCCAGGCCAGGCTCCTGCGCCAACTCCTGGCCGAACCGGTGCGCCTGGGGCTCGAAATCGACACCGTCGATGGCTTCCAGGGCCGAGAAAAAGAGGCCATCGTCCTTGATCTGGTCCGCTCCAATGAGCGAGGCGAGCTGGGCTTTTTGACCGACACACGACGCATGAACGTCGCCCTGACCCGAGCGCGCCGCGCGCTGGTGGTCATCGGCGACAGCGCCACTCTGGGCAACCACCGCTATTACAACGACTTTATGGAGGCCGTGGAGATCTACGGCGCCTGGCTCAGCGCCTGGTCCTGACCCCTGCTTCCAAACCCAAGAGGTTCCACCATGAGATGGATGACCATTGGATGCGCGCTGCTGCTCACGGCGTCGTCACTGGCCATGACAGGGTGCTGTTGCGACTGCCAAACCTTCGGACCATCCGAAGCGGCGGTCCCTTTTGACGACGACGATGACCGCAAAAGCCAGCGCAAAAAGCGCCGCAAGAAGGGCCGCAAAAAAACCGGCAACAAGAACGACAAAAAGGCCGCCTCCAAAAAGAACGACGCCGCCCAATCCGACACGCTCGCCGTGCTCTGGTTGGACCAGGACGGCGCGCGCGCAGCCTGGAGAATCGAGCGCGAGGGCAAGACGCTCAAAATGCACTGGGGACCGCGGACCAGCATGCGCTACAACCCCCAAACCTCCGAAATCACCCTCGACAGCACCAAAGAGGCCAAAAAGCGCTTCAAAACCGAGGTCGACACAAAACTCAAAGAAGGTTACCGGCGGCTGCCAAGCGGCGACCACCTCAAAGCCGAGGTCGAAAAGAAGCTCGGGATCAAGCTCGCCAGCCTCAAGCCGCCCATCGTCAAAAGCAGCAAACGCCCCGCCAAAAACGCCGACGACCACCAGCGCTTCATGGCCAAGGACCTCATCACCGGCGTCGGCGTTCAAGGACGCGACGACTTCTGCCATGTCTTCACGATTGAAGGCCTGGCCGAAGCCCTCAAACTCCACAAAAACAGCACCTACATCTGGTATGAGCGCCCCTCCACCCGGCTCAACGCCAGCGTCCCCATCAGACTTTAACTCGCCCACCACCACAACTCGCCCTTTGAACACACCAAACTTTCCAGGTGCCCCCTCACAACGCCACATGAGCGCACGCCCTACCTTTCACTGCGCACCCCCACCACGAGGGACTGCGCGGGGCGCTGCGCGCGGCGGCCTGCGCCCACCTCAAAGAACCCGCTTGCTCGCGCCAGCAACGATCGTGTTAAATGGTCCCTGGACACAATGAACCAAGGACCCGCTGCAGGTTGCGCCAGTTCAAAACCGCCTTATCAAACCGCTCGTCTTGGGCGGTCAGGCAGAGCATCGGACATCGTCGCAACCAGGCACAGATGACAACAAGAGGATGATGATGAAGATGTTTAGTGTCAGGTGCGCGCTGCTGGTCGCCGCCCTGTCGTTGACGGCCGTGGCGTGCAGCGACTCCGAACCCGCCAACACCACCGAGCCTGCCAACAACACCGACAATGAGGACGGCAACAACGACGGTGGCAACGTCACCAACTGCCTCGATGACGACGGAGATGGCTTCGGGCGCGGTTCTGGTTGTCGGGGTCCGGACTGTGACGACACCGATCCCACCGTGCAGGAGACCTGCTCGTCGTGCGAAGACAACGACGGTGACGGCTTCGGCGTCGGCGCTGGATGCCGCGGGCCGGACTGCGACGACAACGACCCCCGCGTCAACCCCGCTGGCATCGAAGTGCCCGGCAACGGCAAAGACGACGACTGCGTCGGCGGCGATCTCGACTGCATTGACGAGGACGGCGACGGCTTTGGCGAAGGAGCCCAATGCCGCGGACCAGACTGTGACGACACCGACCGCAACGTGCGCCCCGGCGCCCGCGAAATCTGCGGCAACGACAAAGACGACGACTGCGAAGGCGGCGACGAGCCCTGCGCCGAAGACTGCATCGACGAAGACGGCGACATGCACGGCGAAGGCGCCGGATGCGCTGGCATCGACTGCGACGACGCCAACCCCGCCGTCAACGCCAGCGCCGAGGAAGTCTGCAACGGCCGCGACGACAACTGCAACGACGAAGTCGACGAGTGCCCCAACGAGTTGGAGATCTGCGACAACAACCGCGGCGAGTGCGTGGTGTCGCAGGGTGGCGAATGCGAGAACGATGGCGACTGCGACAACGCCCTGGTCTGCGTTGAAGGTCAGTGCCTGGGCACCGAAGGCATCCAGTGCACCGGCGACGGCGACTGCGCCCCGAGCTTTGTCTGCCAGAACGAGCAGTGCACCGCCAACCCCGATGTGGACATCTGCACTGAGTTGGCCTGCGACCAGGACGACCTGCTGTGCTTTGAAGAGCAGGCCCGCTGCGTCGAGTGCATCGAGCACACCGACTGCCCCGGCGAAGAACTCTGCGCAGGCTTCACCTGCAACGACATCCAGGTGCGCACCTTCAGCGGCGACGACGTCAAACTGCGCGAGCTGGCCCAGTTCCTGGCCGACTGCTTCCTGGCGGGCAACAACGACGACACGCTCCTGTGCGGCATCCTGGACACCACGGCGCTGATGGGCTCCATCACCGAAGACGACATCTTTGACTTTGTCTGCGACGACGCCACCGAGGACGACTTCATCGGCGGCGAGCGCGATTTGTCAGCGGCCGAGGGCGTGGTGGGCTGCGGTCTCTTTGATGACGATGACCTGACCATGGATCTGGACATCGAGGCCGACACCTTCCTCGACTACTGCATGTGGACCATCCCGCCCTTCTTGCCCCTGGTCGATGAGCGCAACGTCGTCATCGAGCTGTGCGAGAACTTCCCGGTCGAAGAGTGATCCGCACCCCGCAGACATAACGCAGCGCCGAACCACTCGGCGCCGCGATCCCCTTCAACCGGCCACGGGCTTCTGCCTCTGGCCGGTTTCTTTTTGCCCTGAAGCGCCTCCAGACGCTTGCATTGGGACCCCAAGGCGAGTTTTCCTGTCTTCCAAACACAGCCCCAAAGGACACCATGCTCCTAGACGCCATCCAGACCCTCCAGGAAGACCTGCGCACCTCAAACCCAGAGGCGCACCAGACCCTCTTTCCCAACCCTGGCGATGCCTTCTCGACCTTTTGCGCCTGGCGAGACGCTGGTTATGCGCTCTTGGGCAAGAAAACGGGTCCCGAGGCGCCCTATGGCACGCTGGCGGCGTGGCTCCTGTGGGCCCACGACCGCGAACGCCCGCTCCTGATGCGACTGAACTTCTACAGCAAGATCTCTGAATCCATCTCCGCCAGCCAGTTCTGGAACATCGACTGCACCGTGGCGTTCACGCGCGCCATCCTGGCTGTCCCACCAAGGCTCCAAAAACAACTGGCGCGGCGCGTGGTCACGGACCTGCGCAGCAAAGCCCGTCAGTACCACAGCGACACCCACGCCGACTGGCGCCGTGCGTTCTTCAAACGCGCGCTGGACCAGGACACAGACACGCTGCTGCCCCTGCTCCTCGACGCCGCCGCTGGCCACTCAAACCACCCACCACAGGCCGAGCTGGCCCTGCTTCACCACTGGTCACAGCACCTGGACACACTCTGGCCACAAGAACACGACCAGACCCTGATCCGCGCCGTCGCCCAAGAGCGCCAGCAGGAGGCCGACGTCGACGCCTTCCCGCTGCTGAAACAACTCTCTGCCCAGCGCCTCCAAGCCATCTGGCAAGCCGCCCCAAAGGTCCACGGCAGCTTTGTATGGCTGCGCGACAACCCCACCAGCGCCGTGGCGGCGCTGACCCAGATCACGGCGCTGCCCTGCGATGTCGCAGAACCCGACGCCGTCGCGCGCCAACTGGCCATCCTCCTCCAGGATCCACCGCTGAGCCGGGCCGAACTCCTCAAGGCAGCCCAGGACCCCACAACCCGCACCGCGGGCACGGCGCGCGGCCTGCGTCTGGTCGCCGACGATTCATGCACAGAAGCGCTGTGCTGGTTTCTGGGCACAGACCCATCTTGTGCGCGCGACGCCGCCCGCGCACTCGGCGCGCTTGGTCTGGCGACGGCAGGCCCCACGTTGGAGCGCGCGCTGGGCACCAGCGCCGCCCAACAGCCACCGGGCGTTCACCTCAAACACCTGCGCAGCGGCGCCATCACCGTCGCGCGCATTTGGATGGAGACAGCGCCAGCCGACACCCAGACATGGCTCAAACGCTGGTCCAGCACCCTCAGCAAACGCTCTTCGGCGCGCAGCGACGCCCAAAACATGATCGCCGCAGACCACACACCACAACCCTGGTTCACACTCGAAGAGCGCTTGTGGCGACAAACCCTCCACAGACTCAGCGCGCAAGGCGCCACCACTGACCAGACGCTCCCCCCCGACGGTCTGCTCGACACCTACCTGCGCGTCAGGCAACGCACCATCGGCTGGAGCGAGTTCTCTGCGGCGATCGACAACAACATGGACCATGAGTTGGCCGCCGCAATCACCTCGGCGCTGCTCCTGCAATACGACACTCAGCACTGGCACATGATCTACCCCATCGGGCGCACCACCAAAGCCTTGGGAACGCCCTTGATCCAGTGCATGACCCACATGTTGCGGCACAGCAGCCCCAAACAAGGCCCCACGTTCTACAAGTGGCTGTGCCAGCTTGGCGGCGACGACCACAATCTGCACCTGTCGATGTTGGGACACACCAACGCCGAGCTGCGCAAACAAGCCCACAGCCACATCACCCAGAACCTGGACGCACAGATGCGCGCCGGGTTGATGGCACAACTGGCACACTCGCGCGCCAGCGCACGCACCGCCGCCGCCAACGCGCTGGCCACCACCGGCGACCCCAATGCCCTGCCCGAGTTGATCAAAGCCCTAGACCGTGAAAAGTCCGCCCAAACGCGCGGCGCACTCCAACAAGCCATCGCCGCGTGCACCGTCCACACCACCAGCACCGCCGCCCTGTTGGGCGTCTCCGACCCTCGACTCGCCCCGAGCGTCAACGCCTTGCTTGAAGAGCTGCGCGACCTCCTTCATGACCCCGAGGCCACCACCATCGCCGCCTGGACGCGCACCTGCGACCTGCTTGAGCGCCTGCGACAACTCCCCGACGGCCTTGTCCTGGCCCTCGACGGCATGCTGGCTGCAGACCCACTGCCTGCGGTCTTCAACCAACCCCACAGCCACCGCCCGTGGAACTGGAAGGGGGACCCGGCGCTGGGCAAACTAGGCCGCGCCCCCAACGACACGCCCTGGATCCCTTTTTCGGCGTTTTGCGACGCAACGCAGCGGGAGGCGTTCTTCAACGCAAGGCTCCCCGTACTCGAAGAAGGTCGCCGCCGCCGCAAACTCGACCCTGCGCGGGCCACCACGCTCTTCACACAGGCCGTCCAACGCGGTTGGACATGGTGCCAGACACACCACCTGCCTCCCCACCACCTCGAAATCCGCGTGGACTCGGGGATGGCAGGAAAGATGGCGCGCTCCACGCCCATCACCGCGCTGAAGCTCTTCCATGGTTTTGGCGTCACGCTGATGACCGACGTCGCCGGGCGCACCTCGGGAGGCAGCAACCACACCCAAATGCGCCATGCCCTGGTCTCCATCCCCAAGCACCACGTCCTGCGCCATGATCCAAAGTTCAAGGGACAAATCTCTCGCCAAGGCATGCTGCACATTTAAGCGACGCCAGAAGGCCGCAGGCGCATCAAGGCACGCGGATAAGGTGCACCGCAGGCAAATAGCGCAGGTGTTTGTCGTCGTAGAGGGCCTGACACAAACGCTCGGACTTGAGGCTGGAGATCGACTGGCGAGGACTCAGCGGCCCGGTTCCAACGCAGCCCAACGGCGCGCCGGTGGCGGTGCTGTGCACGCTGAAACCCGCATTGCACTCCGCTTCGTCATGAACGCGCACCAGCGTCACGTCTGGCCCCACCACCATTCCGTAGGGGTAGAGCCATTGACGTGAAAAATAGAGCGCCACAGGCTCTTCGTCCGCCTCCAATGGGGCCTCAACGGTGTCCCCATGCCAAAGACAACGGCCGTCGGGCAACGAAAAGACGCTCAACACATCCCTTGCAGAGATCAGCACCACGCGGCTGCCATCGGGCGAAAACCCCAACACATTGCCAGGGGAATCATCGGGCAGCTCCAAGGATGCGCTGTCGATCTGAAGACCATCAAACCAGTACACCGACGCCTCAACGGTGTCTTCATCGACCACCGAGTAAAAGGCCAACTGGCGGCCATCGGGCGAGATGAACACGGAGTGAAACCCCTGCTCATCCCACTCAAACCATGTCACGTCACACCGCAGCAGCACCTCATCGACCAACTCAAAATTCCGGGCGTCCAAAAGGCAAAGTGCGTTCCCGAAGGTCCCTTCAGAGGCCAGGGCAATGCTCCAGATGTAGCGCTCGCAGTGGGAAAACCCGGCCTCCTGCACGTCGAGCCCATCCCACGCGTGCAACACGTTGCCCTGCGCGTCGGTGAGCGAAAGCAGCTCGCCTTGAATCGCCAACCGCCGCCCCTCGGCATCCTGTGCTTTCCAATCTCCCAACCCAGGATGGTCCGCAAAGGGCTCAAAGAAAGCAGGGTTGGCGATGCTGACCAGGTGGCCCGCGCCCTGACTGGGGCCTGTGACACACATCAAATCCACGCGGGGGTCCACCTGGAACCACTCGTCGTAACGCGCCCAACGCTCGGGCAGAACACGCAGCGCTTCAGGCCAGTGGCGCAGGTGCGCCATGGCGTACTCAACGGCCACGTCCAGACCGTGCCGCTCCCACGGCCAACCATCAAAGACGGCGCACATCGCCTCCCATGTCTGCGCCGAGGGCTCTGCACTCAAAACCCCCCGAAGATGCCCCAAACGCTCATCCAGCGACCAATCGGCCAGGCCTGCGGCTTGCAAAAACGCCGCCTCGTCCATCACAGACCGCGCACAATCCTGGTGGGATGACCCCTCCGCAACGCCATCGCCCATCACAAAGAGATCGTACGCCTCCAACTCCAACATCCCAGAGCCTTCTTCGACCCACTGCGCCCCCAAATCCATCAAAGCGCGCCACACGTCTTTGCGCGTCACGGCCTCAAACTGGCCCCAGATGCACACATCCATCCCCTCAAAAGGTCGCATGGGCCCTCCTTTCGCGCTTCAAATCGGTGGTTTCAAAGAGGCTCAGCGGGCGCTGAAGACCGCCGCAACAGGCTCAGCGCAGGCAAGTAACGCATGATGTTGCCGTGTTGTCCCCGGCAAAACCGAGGTGAAAGGACCGCGCTGGCAATGCTGGCACCCAAAGGGTAAGCGCCAATGCTCCCCAGCGGCTGCCCGCTTTGGGCGTCGTGCACGCTGACCCCCCAGGGGTCCTGACAATCATCCGCCACAGGGACAAGGATCACATCGGGTCCGACGCTGCAGTTGCCCTTGCTTGTTTCGTCGTACACAAAAGACAAGCTGTAGCGGTAATGCAGGTCTTCACTGTTCAACGCCCCACCGGTCCACAGCCGCCGCCCCGAAGGCAACTCAAAGACGCTCAACACCTTGTAACAAGACAAAAAGAGCACCCGGCTGCCATCAGACGCAAACCCAATGGCCTCCCCAGGCTCACGGTCGGTGACCTCCAAAGGCACCAACTCGATCTGACCATTGTCCTGCCAAAACACACACGTGATGCCGATCGAATCCCCAATCGAAGAGTACACCGCGATCTGGCGACCATCGGGAGAGACCGTGATGGGCTCAAAACCAAAATCCTTCCAGTAATACGGCGCCGACTCATGCTCCAGCCCTCGCCGGTCCACCACCTCAAGGCTCTGCGCGTCCAAAAGCCAGATGGTGCTCTGGTCATGCTTGCGGTCCAACGCCCAGACATAGCGCTCGCAAGACGAAAACCCCACCGTCGTCGCCCCCACCTCAGGCGGCGCACAGGCCAACACATCGCCCCGAGCATCGACAACCACAAGCCCTCGGTCTTGCTCCACCAACCGACGCCCCCGAAGATCCTCGCGCTTCAACGCCCCCACTGCGGGCGTCGCCTCCACGGGCTCAAAAAAGGCTTCATTGACCGCGTTGACCAAACAACCAGCCCCTTCGGCCAGCTCACAGACGCACACAAGATCCCATCGCGGATCGTGCTCTCCCCATTCATCAGCCCTGGCCCACCGCTCAGGCAACACACGCAGCGTTTCGGGCCAGTGACGCAGACGCTCCATGGCATACTCAACGGCCACGTCCAGACCGTGGCCCTCCCACGGCCAGCCATCAAAGACCACACACATCGCCTCCCACGCCTGCGCCGAGGGCTCGCCTTCAAGCACCTCGCGCAGCGCCTCCAGACGAGCATCCAGCGACCAATGAACCAGCCCTGCAGCTTCCAGAAATGTCGCCTCATCCACCACACGGCGCCCAGCGGCGTCCGTCACATCGAGGTCTGAAGCGTTGCTGCCCACCAAAAAGACATCAAACTCATCATCGACGTTGTTTCGCTCTTCGGCCCAATACGCTCCCAAATCCATGCAGGTTCGCCAGACACTCTTGTGGTCAAGCTCCCCAAAACCTCCCCAATAAGACACCCACAAACCATCAAAAATCCCCATCACTCCCACACCGCTCAAAACGCCACAACCACTGACATTCTCCGTGCCGCACCACACCTCCTGACCAAACCCAGCAACCTCAAACCAGGCCATCGGGGCCTGGAGGCGGCTGTCTCAAGCGCAGAGCGGGCAAGTAGCGCAGAACACTGCCGTTTTTACAGCGACAAAACCGCTCCGAGAGGATCTCTGAGACAATGCCAGAGCCCAGCAGACAGCCATCGATGCTCGCCAGGGCCTCACCGCTGCGGACGTCATGCACGCTGATCCCCCAGAGATCATCTCGCTCGTCAGACACCAGCACAAGCATCACGTCGTTCCCAAACGCGCTGTTGTTGCCAGCCCCAAAACCGTACGTGAAGAAGAGCACGTAGCGATCCACACCATCATCGTGGTCCAGTGCACCACCACTCCAAAGCCGACGCCCATCGGGGAGAGAAAACACGCTCAGGACGTTGTAACAAGACATGAAGAGCACCCGGCTGCCATCGGGCGCAAACCCGATGACCTCCCCAGGTTCACGGTCGGTGACCTCCAAAGGCACCAACTCGATCTGGCCCTCGCGCAGCCAGAACACACACGTGGCGCCAATCGAATCTCCAATCGAAGAGTACACCGCGATCATGCGCCCATCGGGCGACACCGCGATGGGTTCAAAACCAAAATCTTCCCAGTAATGCGGCGCAGAATCGTGCTCCAACCCCCTTTGCTCGACCACCTCAAGGGTCTGAGCGTCCAAAAGTCGGATGAGACTCTGGCCCTGCCTGCTCTCCAACGCCCAGACATAACGCTCACAAGATGAAAACCCCACCGTGGTCGCCTCGATCGTTTCGACCGCGCGCACCAACACGTCCCCTTGAGCGTCCACCACCGACACGCGGCGGTTCTCAAGCGACAGCCGCCGCTGATGAGCGTCTTCTTGCTTGAGCTTGCCCAGCGTGTGCACCTTCTCAAAGGGCTCAAAGAAGTCGGGGCGAGTCATCGCGGCGAGGTAACCCACGCCCTGCTTGGGGTTTGAGACACAGACCAGATCCAGGCGCGGATCGATCTGTCCCCAATCGTCGAGCCTGGCCCAGCGCTCGGGCAGGACACGCAGCGCTTCGGGCCAGCGTCGCAGGTGCGCCATGGCATACTCAACGGCCACGTCCAAACCGTGTCCCTCCCACGGCCAGCCATCAAAGACGGCGCACATCTCCTCCCAACGCTGCGCCGAGGGTTCCCCAGCCAAAACTCCCCGAAGCCGCTCCAAACGCACGTCGAGCGACCATTCGGCAAGCCCCACAACCTTAAGAAAGGCCGCTTCGTCCATCACCTCGTTGGCTTTGATCTGCGCCGCTTCTTCTGCCAACACACCCCGGCCAACAAGGAGCACATCGCAGCCCTGCTCCCCTAGATAACCGGGGTCGTGCTCACACCGCGCCCCCAGATCCTGGACAATGCGGTCCACGTCCTCAAATTGCAGGGCACCAAAATCGCCCAGGGGCAGCACACAAAGCCCATCCAGACGCCTCATGCACAGGCCTCCATCAGGCAGGGTTGACCCCGAGGGTCAAAAATCCGCCGTCGACCGGCACGATCGCCCCCGTGATCCAAGCGGCGGCGGGCATCGCCAGAAAGGCCACGGCGCGGGCCACTTCCACCGGTTCCCCCACCCTGCCCAGCGGCGTGCGCGAGACGATTTTTGCGTGCTTGGCCGGGTCCTTGAGCACCTGCTCGGCCAGCGGTGTGCGCACATACCAGGGCGCCACGGCGTTGACCCGGATGCCGTCCTTGCCCCACTCGGCGGCCAAAAACCGCGTCAACCCATCCATGCCCGCCTTGGAGATGGCGTAGGGCGCCGTGGACGTCAGCACCGAGAGTTGACTGGAGACCGACGAAACATTGACCACACAACCCCCAGAGGCCTTGAGCAAAGGCTGAAACGCCCGGCACAGCGCCCAGGCCGCCTCCAGGTTGACCGACATGATCCGCTGGTAGGCCTGGGGCTCAAAATCCATGGTCTTTTGACGGATGTTGATCCCCGCGTTGTTGACCAACACATCCAACCGACCCAGCGCCCCCACCGCCGCCACAATGCTTGCCTTTCCCCCAGCCTCAGCCACATCGGCCACGACCGCGTGGGCTTTGTGACCTGCGGCGCGCAGCGCCTCGACCTCGGCGTCGAGCACCTCCTGGCCTCGGGCCACCATGACCACCTCGGCCCCCAACACCGCAAACTCTTTGGCGATCGCCAGCCCAATGCCCTTGGACGCGCCGGTCACCAGCGCCACCTTGCCCTTCAACTCCCATGCACCGCCTTGCATCTCACCTCCTATCAAACACAAACGCCATCAATCATCATCAGGGATGGTGGGAACAAAGCTCCCGGGCGCAACCCCCAAAACCAGACGCACCACGTCCAGATTTGGACGGTTGGTGGTGTGCTGCTCATATCGGGCGCGGCGCAGAAAATCATCCAACAACGCCGCCAACTCCTGGCGCAGTTCGGCGGCCGTCTCTGGCCTCAAATGCAACTCATGGAGCCTGTGCAGTCCCTGTGTGCTGTCCTGAGCGTCGCGCAGCAAGCGCCTGGGCCAGTGGTCATGGATGTGTGCCAACAGCGGCCCCTCGTCGGCCCAACGCACCAACCCCCGGTGCACCACCTGGACCGAGTCGTCCACCCCCAACACGATCAGCCCCAGATCGTCGAGCAACGAGAGCAAGCGCCGACAGCGCTTGTCGTCCAGCCCGTGTCGCCGCTTGATTTGGGCCACCGTCAGCAACTCCACGCTGAGCATCCAGAAGAGCGCAAACGCCGCCGGGTGACGCAGCAACCCCGTCTGCTGCCCGTGGCTCAACGACACGCGCTCAAAGGGCAACTCTTGCGACAACTCAAAGAGCCTGGCCAGCGGCAACCCAGCCACCGCCGCGATCTGCGTCAGTCGCCCCAGCGAACAATCCTTGTTGGAAAAGATCTTCTTGATGGCCGACTCGCTCAGACCCATCTCCTGGCCCAACTGGCGGTAGGTCACGCCCTGCGAACGCAGCGCCTTCTTGAGCGTCGCAAAGACCCGCTCGCGCTGCCCATCGGTCACATCATCCACATCCGCGCCCCTTCACATCACCGCCCAATCAACCCGGTGGTCCCATCAAGAAATGTCGTGGCGCTTCATCATCCGATAAATGGTGCTGCGCGCCACACCCAGCGAGCGGGCCGCCTGACTGACATTGCCGCCCGCGCGGGCCAGCGCCTGACGCAGCGCCGTCACCTGCCGCTCCACCATCGTCGACGCAGAGACGGACTCGGCGGCGGGCTCGGGCAACGGCAAACGCGGCGCCACCTCCAACCCCAGGTGATGGGGCTCGATGAACGCCTCTCCAAAAGACATCACCAGCGCCTGATGCAGCACCATCTTCAACTCGCGCACGTTGCCAGGCCAGGCGTGGGACTCCAGGACCACCATCGCCGCTGGGCTCAACTGCGCTGCTGGCTCCATCTCTTCTTCGGCCGCCAACTGCTCCAACAGCGCCTCGCACAAGACCTCCAGATCAACACGCTCCCGCAACGGCGGCAGGCTTAACGACGCCCCTTTGATCCGAAAATAGAGGTCCTGGCGGAACGTCCCCTCCGACACCATCTGCCCCAGATCCCGGCATGTGGCGCAGATCAGCCGCACGTCGGCACGCCTTGCTTTGTCTTCGCCCACCCTCCGGTACTGACCGTCCTCAAGAAAACGCAGCAACATCACCTGTGCGCTCGGGGGCAGCTCGGCGATCTCGTCCAAAAAGAGCGTCCCCCCGTTGGCCGCCGCCAATTGACCCGCCCGGCCCGCGCGGTGCGCACCGGTAAACGCCCCAGGGGCGTAACCAAAAAGCTCGCTGGCCACCAAATCAGGCGCGAAGGCCCCGCAGTTGAGGGTCACCAACGGCCCGTCGGCGCGCCGACTGGCGCGGTGGATGGCTCGGGCGAGCATGCCTTTGCCGGTGCCTGTCTCTGCCAGAAGGAGCAACGGAAGGCGCGCTCTGGCCAGACGCGCGGCCTTGTTCAGCGAGGCCCCAAAGACCGGATCGGTGCCCACCAGCGCCTCAAAACCATCGGGCAACGGCGAGGGCGTCGCCAGCGGGGTGCGCCGAGCGCTGCTGGGCGGCTCCATGAAGAGCACCACCGCCCAAAGTCTGCCGTGGGCGTCGGTGACTGGCTCGGCGTGGACTTTGTGGTGCGCAAAGATCCCGTCGTGCGCCGCCCCAACGGTGGCCTCAAGGCGATTGTCCAGCAACGCCCGCTCAAGCTGCCCCCACCCCACGCCAAGGAGGCCTTCCAGACCACCGCCCTGAAACGACGCACGGTTGTTGGAGAGCGCCAGACGCGCCGCAGGGTTGGCCAGACGCACGCGGCCGGGGCGTTCGATGATCAACGCGGGTGTCGCGCAGCGCTCCACGGCCTGGGCCAGCACCTGGAGCGAGTGGCCACCCCAGGAAGGCCAGGTGCGCAGCCGCAGCGCCTCTTCAATGGCGTAGGCGGCCGATTGAACCGTCAAAGGTGCAAAGTCGGCCTGTCGGCTGATGTGGCTGGTGATGTCCAGGATGGCGACGGTCTGACCGTCGGGGCCGCGCACCGGGCTGGCGTAGCAGACCAGGCCGTGGTTGTTGCGCGCAAAGTGGGCCTGACCAAGCACGTTGACCGGCACCCCTTCAGCCAACGCCGTGCCGATGGCGTTGGTCCCCCTGGCCTGCTCAGACCAGTGGGCCCCTTCGATCAAACGCACCTTTTCGGCCACCTGACCAAACTCGCCGCCGCCGCTGCGGTGCACCACCACGCCGTCCGGATCGGCCAGCAAGGCCACAAAATCGTGTCGCGCCACCTGACTCGACCACCGCTCCAAAATGGGCTCGGCCACGTCGATGACCTGGGACATCCGCTGACGACGTTGATGCAGCGCTGTGGCTGTCTCAATCTGGGCCTGATGATGGCGGCCTTCAGGATCAACGCCGCTGGCCAGCGCCCGCGCCCATGAGCGCCCCAAAGGGCCAAGCGCGCTGATCATTCCGCCCTGAAAGCGCTCCCAAACCGATTGGTCCTGGGTCCGAAGCGTCAACGCGCCGCGATCTTCATGCTCATCCACAAGCCCACCTCCCGACGCTCCCACATCCACCACACAGGTTGATTGAGGCCATCGCACATCGAGTCTGTCCTTTGACAATGGGTCCCCCTGTCGCCTTTTGCAACAGGTGTTGCGTCACCTGCGACAACTGACCTGTCGCACGGTGCGACACAATCAACTTCATTCAGACCATCGACCCCCTTTATCAGGGCATCGAAAACCTGGCACTGGGATTGCTCAAGAGCAAAACCGACGCCAAAGGCACGATGCAACGCCCACCAGGGCGCACCAACAACACGGGGCAGGCGAATCCATCGGTGTGTTCAAACGCATCCAGGGATCGCACACCCCACAACAACTTATTTGGAGCGCACCCACGCGCTGCCAGACAAGGGGGACACGAGATGGTCTACAAGGCACCCAACACCGATGGTTCATTGGTTCAATTTGACAGCCGCTACGGCAACTTCATCGGCGGCGAGTTTGTCAAACCCACCAAGGGCAACTACTTCGAGAACGTGACGCCCGTCACCGGCAAGGTCTATTGCGAGGTGGCGCGCTCGACCAAGGAAGACGTCGAATTGGCGCTCGACGCAGCCCACGGCGCCGCCGACGCCTGGGGGCGCACCAGCGTCGCCGAGCGTTCCAACATCCTGCTGCAGATCGCCGACCGGCTTGAGGCCAACCTGGAGCGCTTTGCGGTGGCCGAGAGTTGGGACAACGGCAAGGCCGTGCGCGAGACCCTGGCCGCCGACATGCCGCTGGCCATTGACCATTTTCGTTACTTTGCTGGCTGCATCCGCGCCCAGGAAGGCACCATGGCGGAGTTGGACAACAACACCGTCGCCTACCACCTGCGCGAGCCGCTGGGTGTGGTCGGTCAGATCATCCCGTGGAACTTCCCGCTGTTGATGGCGGCCTGGAAGCTGGCCCCGGCGCTGGCGGCGGGCAACGCCGTCGTCATCAAACCTGCCGAGCAGACCCCGATGACCATGATGCTCTTTGCCGAGTTGGTCGGCGACCTGCTGCCCGCCGGTGTCCTCAACGTCGTCAACGGCTTTGGTGTCGAGGCCGGCAAGCCCCTGGCCAGCTCCTCCCGGGTGGCCAAGGTCGCCTTCACCGGCGAAACCACCACCGGGCGCCTGATCATGCAGTACGCCTCGGAAAACATCATCCCGGTGACGCTTGAGCTTGGCGGCAAAAGCCCCAACGTCTTCTTTGCCGATGTCATGAGCAAAGACGACGACTTCCTGCAAAAGGCGCTTGAGGGCTTTGGCATGTTCGCCCTCAACCAAGGTGAGGTCTGCACCTGCCCGTCGAGGGCTTTGATTGAGGAGTCGATCTACGGCTCGTTCCTGGAGATGGCCGTGGCCAGGAGCAGCAAGCACCAGCCCGGCAACCCGCTCGACCCCGCCACGACCGTGGGCGCGCAGGCCTCCAACGACCAGTTTGAGAAGATCCTCAGCTACATCGACATCGGCAAGCAGGAAGGGGCGCAGGTCCTGACTGGCGGCGCGCGGGCCGAGCTTGAGGGCGACCTGGCTGGCGGCTTCTACGTCCAGCCGACCGTCTTCAAGGGCCACAACAAGATGCGCATCTTCCAGGAGGAGATCTTTGGGCCGGTGGTCTCGGTCACCAGCTTCAAGGACTACGACGACGCCATCAACATCGCCAACGACACCCTCTACGGCCTGGGCGCCGGAGTCTGGACCCGCGACACCAACACGGCCTTCCGCGCCGGCCGCGCCATCAAGGCTGGCCG
This sequence comes from uncultured Pseudomonadota bacterium, assembly GCA_937123825.1. Lineage (GTDB taxonomy): Bacteria > Myxococcota_A > Bradymonadia > Bradymonadales > CAKZKQ01. The sequence continues at coordinate 347 of CAKZKQ010000771.1, read as the reverse complement.
CGTGTGGACCAACTGCTACCACCTCTACCCTGCACACGCCGCCTTTGGTGGGTACAAGAAGTCCGGCATCGGCCGCGAGACCCACAGCATGATGCTCAACCACTACCAGCAGATCAAAAACCTCCTGGTGAGCTACGATCCCAAACCCATGGGCTTCTTCTGATACCAAAATGCAGAAGAAAGGCTTGCTTTGGGGCGAGCAATAATGGATGTCAGCAGCCGAAGTTCTCAGTGATAAGCCACGGGTTTGGGGCGAGCAATGATGGATGTCAGACGCCTGACGGACGAGCGCAGCCATAGAAGCGCTATAAGACCCTTCAAGCCGCCACCGACCTGACGCCAAAACC
>CAKZKQ010000770.1 GCA_937123825.1 uncultured Pseudomonadota bacterium | reverse complement strand
CCTGACGCCGATGCCCTCGCCAGCCTGACCAAGGTCTGTCTCAATGCCAGGCTCGTACCGGCGAAGCCAAGAACCCAACCCATCACAAATCCCATAAGGGAGCGCAGCGACCGAACCAAAAGCCTGCGCAGCAGGCGCACCACAAGCGCAGCGCCAGCAAGCGAACCGAAAGCAAGCCAAGCGCAGCGCCGGCGCCGCGAACCGCCATCAGCCCCGCTGATGGCTCAGGGGAGTTCGCTCAAGCGCATTTTTTTGAACCAGGCGCTGAGTTTTTCGGAGCTGCGCCAGTTGGGGTGTGTGGGGCGGATGATGACTTCGTAGCGGTCTTTGACGAGGATGCGAATGAGGGAGTCGGCGGCAAACTCGCCGTGGTAGCGCTTCAGGACAGTGGGGAAGGCCTTGAGGAGTTGGACGCGCTGAGGTTCGTTGACCAGATCGGTGATCATGAAGGTCAGGACGTGGTGGCGTTTGTCCTCGTTGAGGTCTTCGGTTTCAAAGAGCCGTGAGGAGATGTGTCCGGGGACGAGTGTGGTGTGATGGGTCCAGGTGTAGCGCTTGGAGCGTTTTTTGAGCTTGGGCAGGACGCGTTTGAGGGCCTGGGATGTGGCGATCTCTGGGCGCGCGGGTTTTTTGGGTGTGGGCAGGGGGTCTTCTTCCTCGGGAGGCAGCGGCGCGCCCTGGGCCAGCCACCCGGGCCCAGAGGGCGGCGGCGGGGGATCGGTGCAGGCGGCCGTGATCGTCAGCAGGAGGAAGGCAAGGGGCAGGAGGCGTTTCATATCAGAACCCACTGAGGCCGTTTGGGTCGGCGAGGCTCACCATCGGCCGTTCATTCTCAGGGCGAGTTCTATCACAGAGGGGATTCAGGTCACAAAGATGGTGCGGTAGGGGCAGTGCGTGACAAAACCGAGCCGCTCATAGAGGCGCAGCGCGGGGATATTGGTGTCGTTGACGTAGAGTGTCAGGCAGGCGTGTTGGCGCAGCAGCTCGCGGCAGAGTCTGCCCAGGGCTCGGCGCGCGACGCCGCGTCCGCGGTGTTCAGGGGCGGTGTAGACGCCAGCGATCTGCGCGCCGTAGCGGCCGACGCAAGAGACATCGGCCTTGAAGATGACCTTTCCCTGGTGATCGCACCAGAGGTAGCTGGTGCGGTGCAGGATCCGGTGCCGGTGCATGCGCACAAAGAGCTGGGGGTTGTCTTTGTAGGGGTCGGCCAGCGTCTCTTCGCGGTACATGGCCGCCGAGGCGATCACAAGCGCGTCGAGGTCTTCAAGGCGAGCCAGGCGGACGGGGACGGGTTCGCAGGGGTCTTTAAAGTGATCGGGTCGCAGGACGTAGTAGCGCTGTGAGCGGCACAATCTTGGGCGGCGGTTGCGCTTGTAGCGCTCCCAGAAAACGTCGACGGCGCTGGACTCGCCCACGATGTGTTCAAGCTCGGCGAAGGCGTGGGTCATGTGCGCGCCAAAGGCGCCAGCGACCTCGTGACTGGTGGAGATGGGCATGGCGGTGCGCCGGGCGAGGATCAAGCAAGCCCCCTCCAGGCGCCCTTCTCGCTCTCCAAGGAGAAAGCGAAAGCCGCCGCCTCCAGGGGCCGCAGGGCGGATCCCGTGGTTTTCCAGCCAGGACAAGACAAAGAGGTGCGTGGCCTTGTCGCGGTTGAGAAAGCGCTCAAGAGCCTGCTGATCTCCCCAGTGGGCGCGACGCAGCGACACTGCCTCGGCAGCGTGTTGGGAGAAATGTTCTGCCATCAACCTCAAACCCCCATGCGCTCGTGGGCTTCATCAGGGTGGTGTCTTCACCCCCCAATACCAGAGCGATGCCTCCAATAAAGTTTAGGGTCCAACAAAAAGATCTGCAAACGCTCCTTGACACAACGCCAAAGCGTTGCTATCACACCATTCCCCGCTGACGCAGTGGGGTCTTTAAGGCGGGCCGTTAGCTCAGTTGGTAGAGCAGCGGACTTTTAATCCGCGGGTCGACGGTTCGAGTCCGTCACGGCCCTCTCGCCTTGGCATCGAGTGCACGCCCTGCATCATAGCAGGATGCATTCATTTTGCCATCAAGGTGCCCGTTGGTGAGTTTTCATCAACAACCTTGCGGTTTACGACACAATTGTCATTGACAGTCGGAACCGAAAGGCTTAAAACGTGGACCTGTTCTGGTGAAAACCAAAACAACCACCCTGTCCCCGTCGTCTAGTCAGGCCTAGGACACCGGCCTTTCACGCCGGCGACGCGGGTTCAAATCCCGCCGGGGACGTGTCAAAGACCCGATGAAGCATTGTCTTCATCGGGTCTTTGGTTTTCTTGTCCAAATTCTCCTCCCCACATCATCCTCCCAAAACCCCAGGGCAGTTCTGCCCGGCGAGCGCTGGTGACACTTGCCGGTACAGAACCCCCCGCTGAGGTGCGCGCAAGCGCACAACACAGCGCTTTGCAAAGACGCCTTGCCGCTGACCTTCCTGGGGAGAGGATCGGGAGGTTCAAGGCGGCGCCTACACTCTGCGCCTGCCCATGCCCATCGGCGCGCCCCAGGTCCAATTTGAGCGGTTTTGCACGGTTGAGGCTTTTATTGTGCCAAAGTTTGGTGCCAACGGACGATTTTCAGGCAAAAGAGCCCTCAGAGCGCTTGAAACTTCCGCCTTAGAGCGCTTGAATGCGCTTTTAGTACCTCCTGGGGAGAGAGGTCAGAGGGGATGAAGGCCACCAAACACGGCCTGCGACGACATTCCCTGCTGGTAAAGAGACATGCAGCACTTGTCATGGAAAGTCGTGTGGGCCCTGATGGGCACCATACTGGTGGTGTGCGTTGTGCGCGTCGCTGCAGATCTGTCCCCTACCCCCTTGGTCTATGCGCTGGCCATCGGTGCCTCGGTGCTGATCGGCGTGGGTTGCCTGCTGGCGGGGATCTATATGGATCGCCAGGCCAAAACCCCCGCGCGAGCCGAGGTCGATGAAGGCACCCAGGTCATCCAACCCACCGATTTTGCCAAAGAAGAGCGCTTGCGGCTGGCCAAGGCCATGAATGAGCGGACCCAGCCGCCAAATCACACACCGCCGCTGGGCCAGGCCGGGCCGCTGACCACCTCAAGCCAACCGCGCTGGCGCCGCTCCTCTAGGCTGGAGTTGGAGCCCGAGTCGCTGCCCCCAGCACCCGATTTTTCCAGCGATGAAGATCACGACGCGCTGCTGAGGGCCGAACCGGTCTCTTCACCAACCTTTCCGCAAGAGTTGTCCGCCCCCAAGCTGCCCACCGCGCCCGAATCCACGCCGTGGATCAACTCATCCATGCCCAGCGCCGCCAAACCGCTGCGCCGGATGACAAGCTCGTTCCTGGAAGACGACAGCCCACGGACCTCGCAACTCGACGCACATGACATGCTGCGGCTGCGCGAGGCCTGTTTGGCGCAGAGCGCCCCAGAGTTGGGCACGATCGACGACGACACTGTGCTCAACCTGGTCGATGAGGCGCTCTTTTCCATGGATGAGAGCGGGCTGGGTGTGCAAAACGCGCGCCCCGAGCGCATCACCGCCGACGACTCCGATCATGAGGAGCTGCTCGATATGCTGGTCGAGAACCTGGAAAACTCACAGCCAGGCACTCGAGACGCTCCCGAAGTCCCCGCGTCGTTCGTCTCGCACTCGCTCCTGGACTGGATGACCAACACGGAACGCAAACAAGACGACTCCAACTGGGGGATCACCCCCCCACCCGAAATGATCAAGGTCGATCCCGATCAAAGCTGAGGTTGTGCATCATGGTTCATCCGCAAATGGGCGCCTCGTTGATGATTCTGGGGCTTGTGCTGATGGGCACCGCCTGCACCCAAGACACCGATGACCCCACCGCCGACAACGGCGCGGTCAACAACCAAACACCCGACAGCGGCTCGCCAGACACATCCATCCCAGACACCTCCACACCAGAGGACACCTCTGCCGATCCCCAGGACACCGACTCACCCGGCGACGTGCCAGAGGAGGATGCTTCGCCAGGTGACGACACCCTGTCCATGGACGACGTCAATGATCAGCCCGACACTCCCGACGAAGAAGACTGGGTGCCGCCCTGTGAGGCCGAACCCTGCCCCATGGTCATTGATCGCTTTCCGTTCACCGACGCACGAGACACGCAGACCTCCATCAACCGCTTTGATCGCTACAGTTGTGCCCCCAACACCAACGAGAGCGGCCCCGAGTTTGCCTACATCATGCGGATCGACGAGCCGGGCTTCATTCTGGCCGGTGTGACCGATGGCAGCAGCGTCGACATCGACCTGCACCTGCTCGACGCGCTCGACCCCGACGCCTGTCTGGCCCGAAACGATGAGGCCTTTGGGCTGCGCGTCACCCCCGGCATCCACTATTTGATCGCCGACACCTGGGTCAACAGCGGCGGCAACGCTCTGCCCGGCCCCTTTGAGATGACCCTCAACTTCATCCCCGACAGCGGCCCCTGCGGCATGGTCGAAGACGCCATCCCACGCATTGGCGCCGATGATCTGCTGACCATGCCCGCCACCGGTCCCGTGGTCCTTGAGGCCCACCTGCTGACGGCCGAAGAGCACGAAGAGAACATCATGAGCGGCATGGAGCTCTTTCCCCAGGAGTGGCCGCAGTCCTTTACCGATGGGATCGAACACCACTACGAGATCTCCCAGGCCGCCAGCGGCTTTGTCACCGACCGAAATGAGCCCTGGGCGCCGTGCTGCGAGCCCAGCAACGAGTTTGCGCAAGGCAGCAGCGTCAAACCCCCCGCAGAAGCCGAAGCCTGGTACATCAACATGCGCTGGCGCAACCGCCCCGAGCGCGGCGAGCGCTACATCGTCCTCAACCCCTTCAACGGCAAGGCAGTCGTGGGCGCGGCAGGCTACGAAAATGGCCCCGGGAACGTGGAGCGGATCGGCGGCGCGGCCGAAGAGATCCACATCTACTTTGGCTCGCGACACCTCGACACCATGACCTTCGGCGTGGCCACCGATCAGACCCTCCCCTTTGGCCCCATCGACTGCAACAACGGCCAAAGCATCGCCCCTTAAAAAGGCTTCAACCCCAGACACCACAGGCTCAAGCCCCAATCAGCTCGAGCTTTGGGGCCGCGATCCGATAAAAAAATCAACAATAAATGAAGAACCTCCGGGCTGGTGTGTAGAAACCTGTCGAACGATGCAGACAAACCCACCCCCCACGGAGGTCACACCATGAAACGCACGCTCCTGACCGCTTCGATGCTCTGCGCCGCGCTCCTGCTTGGCGCCTGCAACGCTCCCGTTGCCCCCACCACCCCTGCCGCCCCCGTGGTGGCCACCGTCCAAGCCCCAGAGACCAAAGAAAAGCTGGTGCTGCGCTCCTACGACGTCCCCGAGCCGATGCGCGACCGCTTCATTGGCATGCTGCGCTCTTTGCGCATGGCGGGCACCGTGACCCCAGGCCCAGGCAACCGCGTCCTGGTCATGACCACCGAACAACTTCAAGACGACATCAAAGCGCTGCTGGAGACCTTTGACGACAAGAGCGCCGAAGAGGCCAGACCCCAACGTCTGGTCTTTGACTACTGGTTCATGCTTGGTCACAGCGGCAAAGACAACGGCCAGGAGTTCGCCGCGCTGGCGCCAGCACTCAAAGAGATCGTCAAAGCCCAGGGGCCGACCCACTTTGCTCAGGTCGAACACCTCAACCTGGCCTCCCAGGACGGCTCATGGGCCGAGCTGACCGGTCGCCACACGTCGATCAAGCACAGCGCCACCACCATCGGCCAAGACATCTTTGCCGAAATGCAGATCCGGCTGCGCGACACCCCCACAGCCCTCGAAACCAAGGCTCGCCTTGACCCCAATGGCTGGACCATCCTGGGTCAATCAGGGATCGAACCCGAGATCGCCAGGCAGGTGTTGGGCGCGGTGGTTGATGCCGACAACGCCCAACTCTTCATCATCGTCAAGGCCCGCGTCCAATGACCTCCACCGGGCCCCATAAGCCCGACCTCCCCTCGCCATTGGATCAGACCACCTGGGAGCAGCTCTACGCTCGCCTTGAGCGCCCCCTTTACAACGTCGTCTACCGGTGGCTGTGGCAGGCCGAGGATGCCCAGGACGTGGTCCAGGAGGCGTTTATGCGGTTGTGGGACATGCGCCAGCGCGTGGACTCGCACACCGCGCAGGCGTTGGTGTACCGCATCGCGCTCAATCTGGCCGCCAACCGTCGCCGACGGCGCAAGGTGTGGCGTTGGGTGACGCTCGAAGCGCTGCGCCAAACCGCCGACGAAGGTCCAGGGGCCGAAGCGCTGGTGTCTGCACACCAACAAAAGGCCGCTGTGCGACGGGCCATTGATGCGCTGCCTGAAAAACAGCGCCGCGTCATGACGTTGTGCGCCTTTGGCGCCATGAGCTACGCTGAAATCGCCGACATTTTAGAGATCTCACCCGGCACGGTGGCGTCCCGACGCCACACAGCGCTGCAAAACCTCCAACACATGTTGGCCAAGGAGGGCAAATCGTGAAGAGGCCCCCGGAAGAAGAAGAGTTCTTGCCCTGGCTGGAGCCCCCCAGGGGCGGACTGGCACGATTGCGGGGCCGTTTGGAAGCACGTCAACGGCGAAGCGCGCTGTGGCGGACCTCTGTGGCAACGGCGAGCGCGGTGGCGATCGGTGCGGTGGCGCTGTTGTGGTGGTGGATGGCTCCTGTGGCGCCATCGGCGCCGTCTCTGGCGCGGGGTCCGGGGTTGGATTTGTCGGGGCACGCCGCCGCCGTTCACTTTGGCCACGCGTTGCCTTCGGAGGCGGTGACTGTGTCGGGTGAGAGCGTGGGCAATACGGCGCTGTGGAAGGTGCCGGACACTGCCGACAACGTTCAATTCTATATGGTCAGCCGGGTTCCTGGGCCTCAGACTCCGAGCGCCACAGCAACACCGAAGTGAAGCGCCAGTTGATCTCTCCGAGGACCAGCCCCAGGCGGCAGAGCGTCAATGCGCTGGTGCCGTCTTCCTGGGTGGTCCGCCGGATGGCGTAAGCCGTCAACTGAAATGCTCCCCCGACCTCGGCCAAGAACGATGGCGAGGCTTGATCGCCCTGTTCATGGGGCAAGAGTGAGCCGCTGCGGGCTTGTTGGAGCTTGTCTTTCCAGGGTTGAGGCAGGGCGCGGAAGCCCAAGAAGAGTTCGGCGCGCTCCAATTCATCGGCCTGGTAGCCGGTAAAGTTGTCGAGCAGCTCCAAGAGCCCCATCACGCGTTCAATCAAGCCATGGTCGAGCGTCTTACCCTTTAAAAAGTGGCCCTGAATCGTGTCGTAGACCAATCCGCCAAGTTCAACGGTCAATTCGCGCTCGGGGACATGCTCTTTGGGCGCCTCTTGGCTGATCAAGAGGCGGGCGGTCAGGTTTCCGGCAAGGCGAGTGAAGACATAAGGAACCTCCTCGTGGAGGAAGAGGATGCAGGAACGTGAGTGGTATTGCCAGAATTGTTGGGTGACGGCCTCCATGCGGCCGGGGAGGATGGTGCCGGACACATCGAGGATCTTGATGGAGGGGGCGCCTTCGGGGCCGATGCCGATCCCGCCAGGTGTGTTGGATGGGGTGAAGTGGTGCAGTAGAGCTTCTGGGCGAGTTTCCAACCAGCCGCGACTCTGGAGGGCTTTGGCGTAGGCATGGGCGTGGGTGTGGTGGCCGGTGGTGAGCCATGCCTGGGCCAGGCGCTTGAGGGGGACGCCTCGGGCGGTGCGCTCGCGCATGGGTGCGGGGTTGTGGATGGCGGAGACGGGCAATGGGGCGCCTTCGGCGCTCAGGAGCAGGAGTTGACGGCGGCAGAACTGGGAATCTGGCTCGGTGCCTTTGCAGGCGTGCTCGATGTAGGCGCGGCCAACCTCCATGGCCCAGGCGCGCAGCGTCGGGGGCAGGTGGTGGAGGGCCTGGTCAAGTCCAATGGCCAGCCTGTTGCTGTCGACGGGCGGTCCCCCCTGGCGCTGGCGCGCCAACATCATGGGGATCCCTCGCCAGCGGACATCGGCGCCGTAGAGCTCTGCCATCAACGCCACCAACGCGCCCAGATCGGCCAGGCGACGGTTGACCACCGTGCCCAGCGTGTAGCCCGACGTGCCAAACCAAACCGCGTCACAGATGGGATCCAGAAAGCGGACCTGTTGATCGCACTGGAGCAAGATCGTCTCGGGCTTGAGGTCGCCGTGGGGGCCAAACTCGTTGTGAAGCTTGAGCAGCGCCGCCGCGATCTGGGGCCAGATGCCGTCGTCCATGGCCACCATGGTGCGCAGCGTCGTGCCCTTGAGCCGCTCGTGGCGCGCAAACGGCAGATCGCCCAGCGTGCCGCCGCCTCGCAGCGCTGGCAAAACGCTGGTCGGCGCGCGTTGCTGACGCACGCACGCCTTGTATAGGAGCTTGGCGACGTCTTTTCGACGCTGCAGCGTCTCCAAAACCGGCTCAACATCTTCTGCGCTCGGTGTCTCGGGCTTGACGAAGGACAAGAGCCGGTTGCCGCCAGCGGACTGCTGAGACATGCCGGGCATCATCCAGGCCAGCGTGATCACCTCGTCAGACGCGGCCGCTCCATTGGCGAACGACGTGCCGTAGCTGCCCGTGCGCACCAACGCCCCCAATTGGAGGCCCTTTGCAGGGGCCGCCGCTGCGGCATCCACCAACTCACTGGCGGCCGCCACCATGTTTTGAAACTTTGCCTCACCCAAAGCTGCTTCTCCCGACATGGTTTGGACCCATCCACCGACGCTCCTTCGCCCCAAAATCCCATACCAAATCACGCTCTATCGTCATCGCGGTTCAAAACGACTGTCCTACATCGCAGCGTTTGAGACAAACCGCGCCGCGCGCTATGCTCTGGAACTCAGCAGCCCTGTCGGAGCGCTGTGATTCACACATCAACCCATCAAAACCGCGCGAGAAACGATGCCACACCACATTGCCACAACACCGCCCTTTGTGCTGGGCATTGTGTGCCTGGGCTGGATGTTGGGGGCGATGTCCTGCGTTTCAGAACCCCAGGAGGACGCCGTCGCGGTGGCTGCCCTGGAGATCGTCCCCCAAACGACGCTCTTTTCGGTGGGTGAGCGGATGCCGCTGATCATTCGGGGCGTGTCGGCGCAGGGCGAGCGCGTGACGATGGCGCAACCCGCCCAGTGGAGCACCAACTGCCCCGAGCGTTTGGGGGTGGACTCCGATGGGGTCCTGGAAGGGTTGGATGTGGGTCTGTGTACCGTGACAGTCGAGGCCAACGGACTGAGCGCCGAAGCCGTGGTCGAGGTCGTGCAGGAGCCAGTGACGGCGTTGGGGCTGACACCCGAGACGCCATTGGTGGAGGTCGGTCAGGGCGTTCACCTGACCGTCACGGCGACCTTCGCCGACGACTCCAGCCGCTATGTGACCCAGCGAGTCGTGTGGACTTCCTCGGACCCCTCAATCATGACCGTCAAAGAAGGGCGCGCCACTGGCCACGCGCCGGGGAGTGCCGTGGCCACCGCCGTGATTGGCGATGTCCAGGGCAGCATCGAGGTCCAGGTCCTGCCTGCACCGTGAACTTTTTGCTCAGAGCGGGGCGCCCAAAGACCCCATGAAGGCCTCCGGCATCGAGAAGGCGTCCACCAGGTGGGTGGCCTGCGGGCGGATCGCCTTGCAAAGCGCGGTGACCTGACGGCGGATGGCGCGGGCCTTGGTGGGCTCGATGTAGCCAGCCTCCATAAACCAGGCCGAGTCTGCCTCGATCACCGAGAGCGCGTGCAGATCGCGCAGCTCGATCAGCGTGGCGCGCAGGCGCTCGTCCTGACACGCCTCCACGCCCCGCGCGAACGCCTCCACAACGACCCGATCGGCGTAGGCCTGCCCCAGGCCCACCGCGTGGGTCTGGCACTCGTTGAAGGCGTCAAAAGAGTCCATGCCGTCGTCGATGCGCTTTTTGAGGCGGCGCGCCAACGAGTTCAAGAGCGACTCCTCCCGATAGCGCATGGCGGCCAGGTGGAACTCGGGGTCGCGCAGGTGGGCGGTGTCCGTCTGGCGCGTGACGTAGGGGTTGAGTTCGGCGATGGCGGTGGTGGTTTGCCGGGCGAGCATGCGGAAGACGGCAAAGACGCGATCTTCCATGAATTGCTGCTTCCAGGCGGTCAGGAGGCTGCGGGCCACCAGTTGGAGCAACACGGTGTTGTCGCCCTCAAAGGTGGTGAAGACGTCGGTGTCGGCCTTGAGCGAGGCGAAGCGGCTGTCGCTGATGTAGCCCGCGCCGCCGCAGCACTCGCGGCAGGTCTGGATGGTCTCGGTGGCAAACCAGGTCGCGGTGGCCTTGAGCGCCGCCGCCATGGCCTCGACCTCGCGGGACTTGTCCTCGTCTTTGTCCTGGGTGTTCCAGTGGCCGACCATCTCTTTGAGGGCAAAGTCCAGGGCGTAAGCCCGCGCCAAAGGCACCAACAGGCGGCGCTGGTGGGTCTGGTAGTCCATGATGGCCACCTCGGGCTTGCCCGTGGGCCCAAACTGACGGCGGCGCGCCCCGTAACGGATGGCGATCGTGAGGGCTTTGCGGGCCGCCGCAGCGCCGCTGCACGCCACGCTGACGCGCCCGCCCACCAAGGTCCCCAACATCGTAAAGAAGCGCCGCCCGGGGCTGGCGATGGGGCTGTGGTATTGGCCGTTTTCATCAACCTGACCATAACGGCTCAAGAGGTTGCCACGCGGGATGCGCACGCGATCAAACCAGAGGCGACCGTTGTCGACCCCGTTGAGGCCCATTTTGGGACCACAATCCTCGATCCGCACCCCAGGCATCGCGTTGCCGTCCTCGTCCCGAATCGGCACCAAAAAGGCATGCACGCCGTGCACATCCTCGCCGACCTTAAGCTGGGCAAAGACCGTGGCCATCCGCCCATGGGCCGCCGCGTTGCCAATGTACTCCTTGCCCGCGCTCTCGCCGGGGCTGTGGACCACAAAAGAGTCCGTTTCAGACTCATAGACAGCCTCGGTGAGCAAACCACGAACGTTGGAGCCGTGGCCGCGCTCGGTCATGGCGAAGCAACCCGGCAACTTCAGCGACGCTGTGTCATGGAGGTACTTCTGACGCTGCTCTTCGGTGCCCAGGAAGTAAATGCTGCCGCCAAAGAGGCCAAACTGAACGCCAAACTTGACCACCAGGCTCAGGTCAAAGCCCGAGAGGGTCTCAAAGGCCGCCACAAACGCGCCCAGATCCTCCCCCTCGACCACAACACCGGGGTAGGCCAGCGCCCCAAAACCCTCGTCGGCCACGCGCTGACACCACTTCAGGACCTCTTCGCGATAAGCCTCTTTGCTCAACTCGTCGGTGTTGGTCTGAAACTCGGCGCCGGTGAGCATCTGACGGACTTTTTGACGCGTCTCCGGGTAGGTCCGATCCAGAAACGCCGCCATGGCGGCCACATCAAAGTTGGCCTCGGGCTCCAGAGGCGGCGCGGGCTCCTGGGCGGTCTCGGGCGCCAGAATGTCGCGGGCGGCCTCCTGTCCCAGGAAGCCCAGCGCGCTCTCAACCTCGTCCAAAGCACGGCGCGCCTGAGCGGCGGCGTCTTCGTCAGGGTCAAGGGCGGCCATTTTCAAGCCCAACTCGACCAGCGAGCGCCGCGCCGAGTCGTCCAAACCCGGCGACGCGCTGCGGATCCGCCCCAGGATGTCCTGGAGGTCCTGCGCCGAGGGCGGCGCCTGCGGATTGAGCCATTGGGCCAATTTCTGCCGCTGGGCGCCGTCGAGCCAGTCAAAGCCCTGAACCTGACGCTCCAGCGCGTCGAGTTCGTCGGCGTTGAGCTGACCGTCGGCCCAGGCGACATAGATCATGGGCATAAAGGACAGGATCGCGTCATCCACAGGGAGCGCGGCGGACGATTGGGGTATGGTTGCCATGCGCGTTGGACCGTGCTGAGTCGCCACGTGGGCGAACGTTTAAAGTGACGTTGTTGCGTTTTGAAGGGGCATGTCGTCATGCCCTCTACGTTGGATGATTCATCTTGACGCTACAAGGTCCGCACAGGTCCTCCAAGGACAAGGATTGTTGGCTCAAACCAGTCTCAATCAAGCCCGCAGGCGGTAGATCGTGGCGTAGACCACCGGCAACAAGAGCAACGTCAACACCGTGGCCACCGTCAGGCCAGCCATGATGGTGACGGCCATCGGGCCAAAGAACGCATCGGAAACCAGCGGGATCATGCCCAACACCGTGGTAAACGCTGCCATCGCCACAGGACGCGCGCGGCTGACGCCCGCCTCAATGACAGACTCCAATGGCGGCATCCGGGCGCGGTCGTTGATCTTGATCTGCTCCACCAACACGATGGCGTTCTTGATCATCATCCCTGCCAAACTCAGCACCCCCAAAGTGGCCATGAAACCAAAGGGCTGGTTGAAGAGCAGCAACCCCGCCACCACACCGATCAACGCCAGCGGCAAGAGCGAGAAAATCACCATCGGCGTGCGCAGTTCATTGAAAAGCCCAATGACGATCAAAACCATCAACGCCATGCACAACGGCACGTTGGCCATCATCCGCTCGTTGGCGTTGGTCGAATTCTCATACTCGCCGCCCCACTCCAACGAATAGCCCGGAGGCAACTCGATCTCTTCCACCGCAGGGCGCAGGCGATTAAGCAAGTCGCTGGCCTGTCCCGTGGCCGGGTCGCACTGCACCGTCAACGTGCGCTGGCGATCGTACCGGCGGATGATCCCGTCTTCGTAACCCGTCTCCAAACCATCGATCAGCGCGCGGGCGGGCAAAACCTGCCCGGTGGCGCGCGACCACAACTGCGCGTCCATGATGCCATCAACGCTGGTGCGCTCCTCTTCGGGCAGGCGCATCACGATGGGGATCAGCTTGTCGTCCTCGCGGTAGAGCCCGATCGGGGTCCCCGAGGTGCTCAAATTGAGGATCTGGCTGACGTCGGAGCGGCTGACACCTGCGTGGCGGGCCTGCGCCTCGGAGAAACGCGGCTTGATGACCGGCACGCGGTGGCGCCAGTCGTCGCGGATGTGGGTGGCGTCCTTGTCGGCAGCGAAGATCGCCTGGGTCTGGGCGCTGAGTCGGCGCAGAACCTCGGGATCTGGTCCTTGGAAGCGCGCCTCAATCTTGGCGCCGCCCCCGGGACCGAGCGCAAAACGCTGCACGAAGATCTGCGCATCGGGCTGATCTTTGGCCACGTGCTGGCGCAACTGGGCTGCGATGGCGTCCAGGTGCTCGGCGTCGCTGGCCTGGATGATCAACTGGCCGTAGGAGGTGTTGGGAAGCTCGGCCTCGTAGGTCAACATGAAGCGCAGCGCGCCCTGCCCCACCATGGTGCTGACGTGCTCGACCTCTGGCAGCGACCGGGTGAAGTCGGTCAAATCCATCACACCGCGCTCGGTGTCGCGGATGTGGGTCCCTTCGACCTTCCAGTAGTTGACCAGCATCATGGGCTGGGCGGAGTTGGGGAAGAAGTTCTGCTCCACAGACCCAAAACCGTAGATCGAACCCGCAAAGATGAGCCCCGTGGCCAAAATGCTCAGCCAACGGTGACGGATCATGACCCGCAGCACCTTGCGGTACGCCCCAAAGGCCCATCCTCCATACACGTCGTCCTGGGGCTGGTCTGCCTCGCATTCCTGCTCGTCTTCCTGCTGCGATACCTTGGAGGAAGGCTTGACCTTCAGAAACATCACCGAGAGAAGCGGCGTGAACGTGACCGCCAAGACCCACGACAGGAGCAACGAGATCGCGATCACCGCAAAGAGCGAGTAGAGGAACTCCCCGACGCTGTCTGGCGACTGGCTGATGGCCGCAAAGGCCAGAATGGCGATGAAGGTCGCCCCCAGCAGCGGCCACTGGGTCTCGGCCACGCTCTCGATCGCCGCCTGGGTCCTGGACACCCCGCGCTGCATTTTGATCAAGACGCCCTCGACCACCACGATGGCGTTGTCCACCAACATCCCCAGCGCGATCACCAGCGCCCCCAGCGAGATCCGCTGCAGGTTGATGTCCATCATGTCCATGAAAACAAAGCTGCCCAGGATGGTCATCAACAGAACACCGCCGATGATCAAACCGCTGCGCAGCCCCATAAAGAGCAGCAGCAGGCCGATGACGATCAGCACCGCCTCGATCAAACCCACCACAAAGTCAGACACCGCCGCGTCCACCACCTGAGGCTGGTCATAGACGACGTTGAGCTTCACGCCCAGCGGCATCGTCGGCTCCAACTCGCCAAGGCGTGCCTGAACCGCCTTGCCGGTCTCCACCACGTTGCCCCCGGTGACGGTCGCGATGCCCAGCGCGATGGCCGGTTGCCCATCGAAGTAGACCAGTGACGGGGGCTGATCCCAGAGCCCGCGCTCGATCTGCGCCAGGTCGCTGAGCCGCGTCAGCCCTTGCGATCGCCCCCGCACCAGCGTCTGACCCAACTCCGTCACCGAGTCAGCCTGCCCAGTGGGCGAGATCCTGATGTTGCGCTGACCGGTGTGGATCTGTCCGGCGGGCTCGACCGCGCTCTGGCCGCTGAGCGTCTGAGCCAACGTCATCGGGGTCACCCCCACCTGGCTCATCTTGCTGCGCGGCATCTCAATGTAGATCGCCTCGGGCTGCTCGCCCATGGTCGCCACAGAACCCACGCCATCGACCAGGAGCAGTTCGCGCCGCAGGTCTTTGACGATCCCGTCGAGTTCTTGGAGCGAGTAGCCATCGCCTGTGACCGTCAAAAAGATCCCGTAGACGGCGCCCCAGTCGTCGTTGACCCTCGAAGGGTCCACGCCGGGCGGCAGTTGGCCCTGGGCGTCCGAGACTTTGCGCCGCAGCTTGTCCCAGGTCTGGGGGATTTGCTCACCGGGGACCTCTTCCTGGATGTCCACCACGATCATGGACATCTCGGGGCGCGAGATCGAGCGCAGCCTGCGCACCTCGTCCATACTCTGAATGGCGATCTCCAACCGCTCGGTCACCTCTTGCTCGACTTCGAGCGCCGAGGCCCCAGGGTAACGGGTCGCCACCACGGCGGTTTTGATCGTGAACTCCGGATCCTCAAGGCGCCCCAGGGAGTTGAAGGACAACAACCCAGCCAGCGAGACAAAGACCATCAAGACCAGCGCGAAGGTTCGGCGCTGCAAAAAGAAGCTGGTCACGTTCATGGGTTCACCGCCTTGCCGAAGGTTTGGAGCCGTTGACAGGCAAGACCGGCAGGCCCTCCTGCGCAAAATGGACGCCCTTGCTCAAGATCTCCTCGCCGGAGGACAACCCACCGATCACCTCCACGCCGCCGTCGCGCACGGCGCCGATGTTGATCTGACGGGCGCTGAGCGTGCGCTCCTGGGAGACGACCCAGACGCGGGCCTGGCCGTCGGGCGAGGTGACCACGGAAGAGAGCGGGATGATGGAGAGGGGGGAGTCGGCACTGTGGCGGTGCCAGCGGGCGGTGGCGGTCATGCCGGGCAGGACCTCCATGCCGGGTTCGGCGGCGATCTCCAGGGTGACCTGGTAGGACTGGGTCTGGGGGTCGATCGCCGTGCCAAACTCCACCACCGAGGCCTTGAAGGCTTTGTCGGGGGAGACCTCAAAGCTGACCCGGATGTCGGGAGACTCGGTGGCCAGCAGCGCGGGCATGTCGCGCTCGGGGACGTTGATCTTCATGTGGAAGGCGCTCAGGTCCTGCAAGAGCACGATGGGCTGACCCGGGCCGACGGTTTGGTGGTTTTCCACCATCAAGCGCGCCACGCGGCCCTTGAATGGGGCCTTGAGGGCGGTGTCTTTGAGGGCGGCGCGGGCGCTCTGGAGGTGGCTGAAGCCGCCCTGGGTTCGCGCGGCGCTGATTTTAAAGCCCGTCTCGACCTGATCGAGCTGCATGCCCGCCGCCGCGTTCTCCTGGACCAGACGCTCGGTCCGCTTGCGATCGCGCGCCGCTTGCTGGCGCTGGGCACGGGCGGCGGCGACCTCTGCACCCAGGGCGCGCACGCGCAACCGGTAGTCGCGCTTGTCGATCTGGGCCAGGAGCTGACCTTCTTCGACCTCGTCCCCCTCTTTGATGGGCAGCCCGGTCAACGGACCGCCCACGCGAAAGGCCAGCCCCACAGAACGGCGCGCTTCCACGCGCCCAGGATACTGAACCACGGTGGTGTCCTGGGCAGACTCTACGGTGTGGAGGTGAACGGGTCGCGGCCCTGCGGTGGCCGCCTCGGCCTCTTGTTCGGTCTGGCAACCTGCGGCCGCGTAGGCCATCACCAGCAAGCTCAACACAAGCACGGCGTCGTGAACACGGATCGGCGTGGCTTCCATGGGGGGTTTCTCCTTATGTCCTTGGTCAAACGTGGGATGTGGGCCGTTCAGGGCAGGATGGAGGCAGCGCTGATGGGCTCTCCCATCGCCGAGCAGAGGTTCACCGAGGCCAGCAGCGCCTGATACCAGGTGATGTGGCGCGCCCCTCTGGCCTGGGTCAGCGCCGCCTGGGTCGAGAGCAGGTCGACCGCCGTGGTGGCGCCCTGGTCGTAGCGCACCTTCTCGGTCCGGTAGACCTCCTGGGCCTGCGCCACGGCGCTGTCTGCCACCGTCCAGGCCTTGCGCGCGGAGTCCAACTCCAGCCACGCCTGACGCACTTCCAGCTCAACGCCCTGGCGTATGGCCTCGTCGGCCATCTGAGCCTGTGAGACGCGGATCTGGGCCGCCTCGACCTCTTTCTGGGTCGCGCCCCATTCAAAGACGTTCCAGGCCAGGAAGAGGCCAATGAAGGCCTGGTTGGGGGCGTTGAGCCCCTGCCCTTCAGTAAACAGGTAGCTGCCAATGAGGTTGACGTCGGGCAGGTGCCCCGACTGCGCCAGATCCAGACCCAAACCGGCCTGCTCGGCGCGCTTTTGAGCCAGACTCAGTTGCACGCGCTGCGCCAACGCGCGCTCCACCGCCTCTTGCTGAGACCAGCGCGGCGCTGGGGGCGGTTGCTGGGCCTCGCTGAGCGGCTCCAACTCCCAATT
>CAKZKQ010000769.1 GCA_937123825.1 uncultured Pseudomonadota bacterium | reverse complement strand
GCAGAGAACTCAGAGTTGGACTCGGGGCCACGCGTCATCGCTTACAACGGCGTGTTGGAGTTCAACGGGCAGGCCTTTACAGGACCCGCCGATGTCCGCTTTCGACTGACCGACGACGCCCAGTGCAACTTCACCGAAGACCACGAGGACGTGCAGGTCTTCGCCGGGCGCTTCAGCGTCAACATCGGCTCGGTCGCCGGCGATCTGCCCACCTGCCTCTTCAACGCCGACGCCGTTTTCCTGGAAATGTCCGTGCGCGGCGGCAATGAAGAAACCGACCACGTCCCGTTGGCAGGGCGCCAGCGGATCAACCCCGCCCCGTTCTCATACTGGGCCGCCGAGGGCTCTGACTTCCGCGTGGACGGCACCTTGAGGACCGACAACGCCGTCATCCCCATCATCAACGGCAACACCACCGTCAACGGCGACACCACGCTCAACGGCACCACCACAGTCGATGAACAACTCAATGTTGCTGGCGATGCTGGCCAGATTCGATTCACGACCAACGAGTTTGATCGGGATGCCAATGTGGGCGAATTCAGCGACTTCAAGTTGCTGCTCTACCCTGCCAACGACGCCGCCAATAGCTACGGCTTCGGGATCCAGGGAGGCACCCTCTTTGCCAACTCAGACGGGGAATTTGATTTTAAAATCAGCGGCGCCGATGAGTTCAATCTGACCGCCACCGACGCCACCTTCAACACCAACTTGAGCGCCACAGGCGCCTTGAGCGCCAGCAGCCTGACCATCAGTGGAGACGTCGACATCAACGGAAAGCACGCCACCATCGGCGTCGACAACACTCGCCCTGACTCGGGTCTGGCCCGTTTGCGCCTGCACAACAACGTCGCCGACACACTCGACAACCTCAACGACTACCAACTCTTGCTTTGGACCGGCGGCACCGCCACCGAGAGTTACGGCCTGGGCATTCAAGGCAGCACCCTCTTCTACAACGTGGCGCTGGGCGCCGTGCACAGATTCTACGCGGGTGGCAACCAGCGCATGACCATCGCCAACGGCGGCGTCAACGTCCCCAGCGCGCTGGCGGCTGACACCTTCACCTCTCGCGGCAATACCAACATCGCCGGCGAGGCCATCAACACGGCCAACTCCGACGGCCTCATCATCACGTGCAACTGGAACGGCGGCAGCACCTACGTGGGACGCACCATCTGTGGCGAGTGCAGCGGCCCGCAGGATGATCTCAGCGTGATATGCCGCAACGGTGTTGTCACCGCCATCAACGTCCTGCAACCTTGAGCGTCACGGTGTAAACACAGCCCCAACCCATACCCAGCAAAGCTCAAACAAAACCTCAGCACCCAAGGCGCTGGGGTTTTCTTTTTGGCGGTTCGCAAGCCCCCACAAACCCTTGCGACACATTTGAGACACACTTGAGACAACACGCTTTGCCCCCTGGTCATAGATTGGCGCCACGCCAGGTCAAACGATGACTTTCAAGCGTCCCGCCAACTCAAATCGGGACCAAGGAGCAACAATGTCTGTTTTTCAGTGGAAGGGTGTGTGCATCATGGCAGCGGCGTGTGGCGCCGTGCTTGGACTCTCAACCCAGGCAGAAGCACAAACCATGGGCATCGTGGATGCCATGGGCGTCAGCAGCGGGTGCATATACAGTGAACTGTCCGACGCCATGAACGCAGTGGGAGACAATGGCACCATCCTGATTGAGCCCGGCACGCACACCATCACCCAAACCGGAGCGCTCAATAATATCTCCAACGTCATCATCGCTGTGGCAGAAACCAACACCAGTTGCAGCACGCGAACCACCACCGGCTCCAGGGCTGCGCTGCGCAAAACAGGGGCAGGCAACATCGCCGACTTGACCAACAGCTCCGTATCCATCTTCAGCGTCGGATTTATTGGAGGACGCGCCACTGCCGCCAACGGGGGCGGCGGTCAATTCTTCCTGGACAACAGCCAGGTCGTGATGAACGACGCGCTCTTGCGAGGAGGACGCGCCACAAACCCAAATGAACACGGCGGATCGGTGCTGGCCACCAACCAAAGCATGTTGACGATTCGCACGCGCGGTCGCCTTGTGGACAATCAGGCCTCTTTTGGCGGGGCCTTGGCGGCCCGCACCAACTCCCACATCTTCATCCTGGGCGATGTGATCATTGGCACTGCCGCGCGGCCCAACACCGCCACCAACGGCGGTGCCATATTCCTGCGTGAGAACTCCAATCTGACCATCGACTCCAACGACCCCGAAGACCCAGTCCGCTTTCAGAGCAACACTGCAGACCTCACCGGCGGTGCAATCGGGACTTTTGATGCAGGCATGTTGATGCTTAGTGGGGTACGCTTTGGCGGCTCGGGCCAAGGCAACGTCGCACAAGTCTCAGGGGGAGCCATCAATGCCCATGACACCATGCTCTTCATCCAGCGTTCGGAATTCCACAGAGGCCGGTTTATGGAAAACCGTGTCATGAACATGGCCACCAACTCTTTCCATAGAGGCGGCGCCATCCACTTCAACTGGGACATCCCC
Source organism: uncultured Pseudomonadota bacterium (assembly GCA_937123825.1). Taxonomy (GTDB): domain Bacteria; phylum Myxococcota_A; class Bradymonadia; order Bradymonadales; genus CAKZKQ01. The sequence goes on along the minus strand of CAKZKQ010000769.1, from coordinate 9,780 downwards.
ATGATGAACGCGCTGAGCATCCGTGACACCGACTTCATCACAAACCTCGTCCGAGGCACCGACAACGCCACCAGCGGCGGAGCCGTGGCCATCATCGGCGACGGCGACGCGCAAGACGCCATGCTCTCCCCCGTTCTGGAGAATTGCCAATTTGTGGGCAACGAGGTGGACTCCACCACCGACGCTGGCCAGGGCGGCGCTTTGATTTTTCGCAAAACCCTCACTGGCCCCGTCATCAACCAGACCGATGATGTCCTGACCATCAACCGTGTGCTCTTTGACGGCAACATCGCCGACGCTCAGGGTGGTGCCATCATGGCCCAACGCGTGTCGCTCAACTTCGGCGCGTCGTGCCCTCTGGCCCAAGACGTCGGCGTCCCGACTTCTCCCTCACTGCCCTGCCTCTACTTTGCCAACAACAAAGCCGTAGACGGCGGCGCCATCGCCATCTCTCACCCCTCAAACGACGTGAACATCGAGCGCTCAGCGTTCCGAGACAACACAGCCGACTGCGACGGCAGCGCGCTGTGGCTCCACACCAGCGGCTCCCAAGGGCGCAACCACACCATCCTGAACACCCTGGTCGCAGGCAACGACGCAGGAGGCCTGCCCGGCTGCGATCCCGCCGCCATCTTTGTGCGCCACTCGTCGTTCATCGGCTCGGTCAACGGCTCATTGATGCTCGAAGGCGTGACCGTGGCCGACAATACCGCGGGGCTTTCCATCTTTGATGCCAACCCACCCACAAACTTCGCCGGTTACACCACCACCCTCAACCAAAGCATCTTCTTTGCCAACGCTCAGGGCGATTTCACGGGCGATGCCCCGTCCATGGGCAGCTGCAACATCTCGATGCCCACCGTCGGCCCCATGAGCACCAGCGCTGACCCCATCTTCTTCCCCACCACAAACCCCGGCGCCGTCCCCATGGCGGACTACTACCTGGACCCGATTTCCTCGCCTGCGTTTAACGCCTGCGGTCCCAGAACCGGGGTCTCTCTTGATGGTTGGGCCTTGGACAACACACCAAACGGCATGAACATCAACAACATGGGTGCCTACCAACAGGATGCGACCTGCCAACAAACCGGCACAGGCTTTTGCCCCTGAACTTCACCCAATCAACACGCCCGCAACGGGCGCACGTCGCTCTGCACACAGCCGTTGGGCAGACCGTCGCCAACTCACGGCGTGAGCGCATCGCCCGGCACCAACTTCTCGGCCCGGGCCTGAAGACTTGGGCACACACGGGGCGACCATGGGCCCTGCTTTGCATTGGAAAGCAAAGCAAGACGCGGCTCCAGCGCTTCAATCCACTGCGGTTTCCAGCGCAGCTCCCCCTGCTTTGACACACTCAGGGCCATCTCCAACGCCTGACGCCCTTCCCAGGGGTGCGCGGGAGTGTGTTGGGGGTGGGTGACCAGAAAGAGCGCCAGATTGACACCGGCCCGCTCGGGCTTGGGGCCAAGACGCAGATCCTCGGCAAAGACACACTCGGCCTCCGCGGGTTGCTGGCTGATGGCCAGCGCCCGGGCCAACGTCGACAGGTGCCCGGGGTCGTAGTGGCGCGCAAAAGACTGACGGTAGGCCTCGGCGGCCTCTTTGGGGCGCTGCTCGGCCATCAACCCCTGTCCCAGCGCTTGCCATGGGCGGTGCCAATCCGGGTGGGCTGTGGTCACAGGGACCCACAACGCCTCATGGGAAGACCAGCGCTGCACCTGGGACACGCTCACTGCACCCAAAACCACCACCGCCAATACCGCCACTGCCGCTGCGCGTTTTGCAGGCGCCCAAGAGACCACACCTGAGGCCGCCAGCGCCACCCCAGCAAGCGGCCCATACATGTAACTGTCGGCCAAAAAGCGCGGAAACGGGATCAGGTTGGACACTGGCGCAAAGAGCACCGCAGCCAGCGCCAGCCCCAACACAACCTCGGGCCGCTTGCGCCCCATCCACGCCAACACACCCACACCCAACACACCCGCCGCCCCCAACAACGTGTGCCAGTCCCCCCAACCCACCGTGCGATCGATCGGATAGGACGGGTGCAGACCCACCGGCCAGAGCAAATGTTCCAGGTGGTAACCAGCGGCCATCAATGGCTGCCACAGTCGCCCCCCCGTGGGGGCCACCTCGGGGTTGGGCTGGGTGTCGAGCAGCGCCTGATGCACCGCCGAGCTGCCCAGCAAGACCGCCAACCCCGCCACAAAGACGCTCGCCGCTGCCGCCCAGGCCGCCTTGGAGGCGTCGCGGTGACACAGCCCCAACCACGCCAACCACGCCAACCCCACCGTGGCCCCCACGGGCTTGGAGAACATGGCCACCAGCGCCAACACCGCCGCTCCTGCCCACAGCTTGCCGCTTGGAGGAGCGCTCTCCTGGCTGCCGGACTGGACACCGGTCACAAACAAAAGGGTCGCCCCCAACCCCGCCCCCACCGCCAGCAAGTCTTTGAGCCCCGTGGCCCAGGCCACAGGTTCGACCACCACCGGGTGCACCCCAAAGACCAACGCCGCCGCCCCTGCCCCCAACGCAGAAGCTCCCAACCGACGGCACAGGGCGTAAAGCACGCCGCACACCCCCGCGTGGAGCAGAACATTGCAGGCGTGAAAGAGCCAGGCGCTGGGCGAAAGCGCCCAAAGGAGGCTTTGGAGGTTGGTGGTGACGGGAATGATGTACCCACTCTGGGGGGTCAGCAACCGCTCAACGAGCGTTGGGTCGCCGGTCACGACGTTGTTGCGCAAGATGAAGGTGTGATCGTCCCAGGCCAGGAGCGGAAAAGCCAGCGCCGGCGCAAAGAGCAACAAGGGCAGCAGCCAGACCGCCAAAGGCGCCCACCGCTCCCATGGGGTGCGCTCGCTGTCCTCGTCGCTCAGCGCGGCCGGTTGTGAAGGGGTCTTTGTCATGCGTCTTTCCGCGGCAGCCACAAGCGTCTGTGAGCCGCCTCCTGGTCATCAATGGGGTGTGTTTGGGGCCAAGACCTGGTCACACAGTGCCGACAGGGCCGCAGCGACGTCAAGATAAGTTGCGCAAGCCCCCGCGGCACGCCATCATACCCCAGGTTTTGCCCATGATGGGTCAGGACCGGGGCGAGCAAGGCACGTGGGATTGTGGTGCGCTGGCCCGAAGCAGGCACGGAGCGCCCCATGTCCACCCCCAAACCACAAGAACAGACCTCTCCCACCAAGAAGACCCCAGGCCGCGGCCTTTACATGGGGTTGCTGGCGCTGTTGGCGCTGGCGGCCATCGTCGGCCTGATCGCTGGCTGGTTCTTCACAAACACTGGCCCGTCGGGCACCCCCGGCGCCGATGGTCAGGAGTTGCCCTGGGAGACCGACGATCAGTCCCCCACCTACCAGATTCAGCAGCTCCAGGGCGCTGGTTTGAAGCTGGCCGACGCTGCGGGCCAACCCATCGTGGATCTGTCGTTGAGTTGGAAAGCCGATTATGGGCCGCCGCAGGGTGAAGAGGGCTGCGCGGCGTCCAAAAACTGCACCAGCGCCCAGTCAGCCACGCTCAACCAGTGGACCCACACCCAACAAGGGGACACGCACGTCTTTGCCGCCAGCCACAAAGGCCCCGAGGCCTCTTTGGATGTCACCTGGACCTTCAGACCGGGGGATCCGCGCGTGGGGCTCGACGTGACGGTGACCTACACGCAGGACACCTACCCGGATCTGGAGCACCTGACCTTTGAACTCCTGGAGCGGCCTGCGGTCCTGGGCCGGGATTTGAAGTTTGCCACTGTGGCCCCCAACAAAACCGTCTTCAGCGACCGCTCGACCCCTCACAGGCTCATCGCGGGCAGCGCAGAGCGAGCCCTTCAATGGACGGCGCAAGGCTTTGACGCCATGCAGGTCACCGGGACCAACACCGGAGCGCTGGTGACGCTGGAGTTGGATGACGCCCGCAACCACCCGGCCAGAGGCTGCGACGGGGAGCAGCACATCAATGAACCCCGGCAACACCGTCTGGCGGGGACCAAGCGCCAGTTCTCGGGTCAAATCTGGGTGGGACACACCTGGGGGCCGCTGGTGACCCGCTGGCCCGAAGGACGTCAAGCAGCCTTGGCACTCCTGGACGACAGTCAGGCGCTGGACGACGCGCGCCTTGGGGCGCTGATGTGGGGCCACAGCAACCTTGACGACCCCCGTTATGGCAACGGGGGGCTGCTGGGGCACGGGCTCCAGGGCACGGTGACCTTGCCGGGGCTCTTGCCCGCATCGCTGGTCAAGATGGCCACCGACGCTCAGGAGCTGGGGATCGACTTTGCGCTCAGGGCACCAGCGGCGGCGGCCTCCAAAGGGCTCAAAGCCAGCACATGGAGCGCCGACCCCGCCCAATGCCCGACCACCGAACCCCAAAGCGGCACGCTCTACCGCTGGAGCGGGATGAGCAGCCCGCCCGAACAAGACAACCTCAACCTCTTGCGCCCCGCCCGGCGCCAGGATCGCGCGGTGGTCTTCTGGCCCCACAACCGCGCCGGCCAGCAGGAGCACCTCTTTCGCACGCTCTCGGTCGACGGCGGGCTGCTCCAACTGCGCCGTAACATCACCCCCAAAGGACTCGAGCGGCTGCTCAAAGAGCGCGGCATCACCATCTTGCGCACCTCGATGGCCGACCCGGGCAACTCCCCTCTGGGAGACGGGGTGGACAACGCCATTCAGGAGGGCAAAGCGGGGCACTTCTCCACGGCCCCCAAGCTTGAGACGCTCCTGCTCGACCTCAAGATGCCTGTTGAAGACGGCAAGCTCTGGGCGACCTCGGTCTCGTCCATGGGCCAGCGCCTGGAGGCCATCTCCAAGATCCAGGTCAGCCCCCAGGCCGATGGTCGCATCATGGTCACCAACACCACCGACGCCCCCATCAAAGGCATGACGTTGAGCCTGCCCGGCTATGGCTACAGCGTGGAGGTCGATGGCAAGAGCGTCGCCCAGCAGCGCGTGCTGGAGATGAGCCGAGGCCAGCGCGAGACCTGGGTCTGGTTTGACCTGCCCGCCAGCAAGAGCGCCCTGGTCACGGTCAACGACGACAAGGGCTACCGGCTGCAACCGCTGATCCCGGTGCGCTGGAAGCTCTGACCCACGGATTGACACCCACGAGGTCGCCGCGCCCGCTCAAAACACCAAAAACGCATCAAGCCGACCCCGGCAACGGGATCGGCTTGATGCGTTTTTGGATTCGCGTTCGGAGTTGAGGGAAAAGTCGCCTCGGAGAGATGTTTAGGGTTGGGGATCAGGTCGCACAAAGCCTGATCGAAGGAGATGAAATTAAGGAGGGTGTGCCGGGCCTGGTCCCGACTGGTGATACGATTCCCCTGGCTTGGCCAGCGGAATGTCAAAGGCAAGTCCCACGACCTCTCCCCCAACTCCCAACGCGAATCCTGCGTCAACCACCACCTGTCTCTCTATTGTAGAACACAATCAATGGGTCTTGTGACGTCATCTTTGTGTATTGCTGACAATGTTTTGAATGCAGATGATGTTTACGACAACAAACCTAACTCAAACCCACCCAAATTACAATACCACGGCTCATTTTTTGGTGACCACAAAACCAATACAGACAGGCTGAACGTCCGAAGTCCGTTGGCGTGGACCTCGATCGCGGGTGGGTCATCAAGGAGCGTTTCATGAACGCTTCTCACAGATTGAAACGCTTAAGGGGGGTTCAGTTCTGCCCGGCAAGTCGGTAGATGTTGCGCACAGCCAGTCGATAGTCGAGCATGTAGGTGGCCTGACGCACCCGCGCGATGCGCAGGACCAACTCGGCGTTGATCACCTCCAGCTGGGGCAGCGCGCCAAGTTTGTAACCATCTTGAGCTTGCTCAAGGGCCTTCTTTGCCAACTCAATTTCACGCTCAGAGGTCTCCAGAAGAATTTGATGTCCCCGTAGGTCATCAAAGGCCTGCGAAATGGCCGTTGTGATCTCCCGGTCCAACTTGTCGCGCATGATCACCGATTCCTGAACTTTCAGTTCAGCGTCATCGATCCGCGCCTCGCGCAAACCACCGTCGTAGAGCGTCCAGGAGAGGATCAACTGGATGTTCCAGGTGAAGGCCTGGGGGTTGAAGGCCGTCTCTTGCTGAGCGGTGGCGTTGAACTGGGCCACCAGCGTCGGGGCGTAGGTCCAGTAGAGCGCCGTGAGGTCGTTTTGGGCCACCTGGACGTTGAGATCGGCCCTGGACAGATCGGGGCGAGCCCGCCTGGCCTGATCCACCATCTCCTGGGCGCTCTTGGGGACGGGCATTTGCGCGGGGGCTTCGACTTTGAAGTCCGCCTCAGTGACGATCAACTGCGCCAACGCCCGGCGCACACTCAAATAACTGACCCGCGTGCGTTCAAGCTCGCCTTGCGCCTTGGTCAACTCGGTCATGGCGCGGGTGATCTCAAACTCGGTCCCTGCACCGGCTTCCTTGCGGCCTTTGGCGGCCTCCAAAAGCACGTTCTGGGACTCCAGCGCGCCGAGCTGAATCTCCTGGAGCGCTTCGAGCGTCAGCAACTGGAAGTAGAGCTGCGAAACAGCGTAGTCGATCTCGCGCTTGAGGTCCGACTGACTCAGCAGTGCGATGTCTTCGGCCAAGAGCGCGTTTTCCAGCAGCGGGAAGATCCGAGGATCAAAGACCGAGCTGATCGTGCCGGTGAAACGAAACTCGTCCAGCGGGCGAATGACCTGGGGCTCGGGCGCGGGAGTGGGCGGCGCGTTGGGATCGGTGGGAAAAGCCCCACCGAGATCAAAGGAGATCTCTTGATCGTAGCGCGTGTAGATGGCGCTGGCCTTAAAGTCGGGGATCAGCGTCGACCAGGCCTGGCTTTGCAGCAATCTTGCTGACTCAAGGCGAGTGCGCGCCAGCGCCATGTCGGGGTTGGCGCGCCGTCCCTGCTCCATGGCCTGCTCCAACGTCAACGTCCGCGTGCTGGGGATCTCCACAGACTCAATGCCTGTGCCCTCGACCGGAGCCGGCGCCTCGATGCCGTCGGCCCACGCCGCCGACGGGACCATCAGCCCCGCCGCCACCACCACAGATGTCCACCAACGTCTGCTCATGCTTCACCCTCCATCAAGCGGGCTGCGGTGGGCGTCGGCAAGCGGCTGCCCTGCTCGGCAGACTCGCCCCCTGACGCCTTCTTCGCGCTCTTCTTGGTCCGTTTGCCCGAGAAGACGCGCCCCACAAAGAGGCCGATGTCGTCCGCAAAGGTGTACATCACCGGCACCACCACAAGCGTCAGCACCGTGGCCACCAGGAGGCCCGAAGCCACCGAGCGCGCCATCGGACCCCACATCTCGACCGAGCTGCTGCCCATGACGAGCTCAAAGTTGAAGAAATCAAACGAGATGCCCACCACCATCGGCACCAACCCCAAAATGGTCGTCACCGCGGTGAGCAAAACGGGACGGAAGCGCACCAGACCAGCGGTCACGACCGCTTCGCGCTGCTCGTAGCCGCGCTCCTTGAGTTGGTTGGTGTAGTCGATGAGCACAATGGCGTTGTTGACCACAACCCCTGCCAACGAGATGATCCCGATGCCCACCATGATGATGCCAAAGGGCGTGCCCGTCAGGATCAACCCCCACAAGACCCCAATGAGGCTCAAGAAGACGCTGGCCACAATCACCAGCGGCTGCAAGATGGAGTTGAACTGCGTCACCAGCACCAGCGCAATCATAAAGAGCGCCGCCAGCAGCGCCTTGGCCAGGAAGGTCGCCGCCTCGGCCTGCTCCTTGTTCTCACCCGTGAAGCGGATCTCGTAGCCGGCAGGCAGCTCAAGACCTTTGAGCTTCTCCTGGGCCTTCAGCAGAACGTCGTTTGGCAACACGCCCGGCAAGACGTTGCCCTGGCCGCTGACCACGCGGTCAAGGTCCACGTGGCGGATGGAGCCGGTGCCACCTGCGGTGCGCAACTGGGCCACCTCGCTAAGCGGGATCAACACCCCGTCGCGCCCCGGCACCTTCAAGTTGCGGATGTCGTCCAACGTCCGGCGCTTGTCTTCGCGCACCTGGACCACAATGTCGATCTCGTCCTGACCATCGCGCAGCTTGGTCGCCGTGGTCCCGTTGACCGCCGAGCGCACCGTGTCGGCGCTGGTAAAGGTCCCCACCCCCAGCAGCGCCGCCTCGCGGCGGTTGACGTCCACCCGAATCTCGGGGCGCACCGCCACAAAGTCATCCTTGAGGTCCGTCAGCCCCGGCGTGTCCTGAATCGTCAGGCGCACCTGCTCGGCCAGCGCCCCCAACTGGAAGTAGTCCTCGCCGACCAACTCAATGTTGATGGGCTTGCCCGCAGGCGGACCCGAACTCTCTTTCTCCAACTCAAACTCGGCGCCCGCAATCTTGCCCGTCACCGCGCGGATCTTCTCCATCGTGACGCTGGGGTGCTCGGTCTGGTTGTCGACCTCCTGAAAGTCCACCGTGAAGAGCGCCCGGTGGGGCTGGCCCTGACCACCGGTGGGCTGCTGCGGATCGCCCGCCCCCTCACCGACGTTCATGACCATGAAGCGCACGTTGTCCATCTGACCGATGGCCTGCTCCACCTCGGTGGCCAACGCCTCCGAGGTCTTCAGACTGGTTCCATCGGGCGCGCGCACCTTCAAAAAGGCCCGCTTCGGGGTCGTCTCGGGGAAGAACTCCACGCCGTGACCCAACACGCCATAAGCCGCAAAGGTCCCAAAGAGCGAGAAGACAGCGATGGCCATCACCGCCCAGCGGTGACGAATCGACCACTCCAGCACCGAGCGATACGCGCGGTAGGACGCCGTGTCCGGCACCGCCTCTTCTTCACCGGCGCCCTTGTCGCTGTCTTTGACCACCATCAGGGTCGCACACAGGACCGGGTTGACCACCAACGCCACAAAGAGCGAGCTGACCAGCACCACGATGATCGTCAGCGGCAGGTACCCCATGAACTCGCCCATGATCCCCGGCCAGAAGAGCATTGGCCCAAAAGCCGCCACGGTCGTGGCCGTGGAGGTGATCACTGGCCAGCCGACCTCGGCCACCGCTTCCTTGGCCGCCCGTATGCGCCCTTTGCCCTGAGAGGCGTGTCGATAGATGTTTTCAACAATGACAATGGCATTGTCCACCAACATCCCCAACGCCAGCACCAGGCTAAAGAGCACCACCATGTTGAGCGTCACGCCCATGGCGTCCAGCACCGAGAAGCTCAAGAGCATCGAGAGCGGAATCGCCGCCGCCACAAAGAGGCTGTTGCGCACACCGCCCATGAAGAAGAAGAGCACCCCAACCACCAACACCAGACCAGTCAGGATGTTGTTCTCCAAATCGGCCACCTGATCGCGGACCTGCACCGACACGTCGGCCGTCACCGAGAAGGACACCCCCTCGGGCGCCTTGGCGCGGTACTTCTCCACCAGGACTTTAACGTCGTCGGTGATCCGCACCAGGTTCTCCCCTGCGCGCTTCTGAATCGACAGACTGACGCTTGAAGAACCATTGAAGCGCGACGTCGAGGTCTTCTCTTTGAAGCCATCGACGACCTGCGCCACGTCTTTGACGTAAATGGGCTGGCCGGCCTTGTCCTTGACCACCAGGTCCCCGATGATCTGCGGGTCTTTGAACTCACCGTCGATCCGCACCAGATACTTCATCGCCCCCACGTCCACCGAGCCGCCCGGCAGGTTGACGTTCTCTCGGCGCAGCGTCCCAATCACATCCGAAATCGACAGGTTGTAGTGGTCCAGCCGCTCGGGATCGACGTTGACGTGGATTTCGCGGTCCAGGCTGCCCGCCAGCGTCACGCTGAGCACCCCAGAGACCTTCTCG
>CAKZKQ010000768.1 GCA_937123825.1 uncultured Pseudomonadota bacterium | reverse complement strand
CCTGTCACAAATCAAGGGCGTTCCCACAGCAAAGCCCAAATCCCAGCGACGTGACCCCTTGTGAGCGCTATAATCGCCTGACCCTAACTGCCTGGGTCATCCAACAAAGCCACCTGTCACAAATCAACCACGTTCTCACAGCAAAGCCTTGGGCCCCAGCGACGTGACCCCTTAGCGAGCGCTATAATCGCTTGACACGATCCTAACCACTTGGGTCACCCATCGAAGCCACCTGCTCGAATCAGCCTCCATCCTCGCATTAACGTCACCTGCGGGAAAAATTACGTTCCCACAGCGCAGCCGCTTGCTGGAATCAACCGCCATGCTCGCAACAAGGCAGCGCAGCCGTTTGCTTGTGCGTTTGGGTGGCTTGATGAAAGCGGCGTTGTCTGCGGTCAGAAGGAGACGCGGAAGCCTGCGGTGGCGTCGATGGTGACGGAGACGTCGGGGAAGAGGATGGGGGCGTAGATGTCGCCGACCAGTCCGAAGTTGGGGGTGAACTGGTAGGCAAAGCCGAAGCCGAAGCCAGCATGGAGGGGGCCGTGCTGGGCGGTGTCGATGAAGTCGGCTGCGGGGCGCAGGTCGACGGTGTGGCGGATGAAGCCAAAGCCTGCGCCGAAGGTGGTGAAGAGCTTGAAGTCGCTGTCGCGGCTGAACCACCAGCGCAGCTTGGCGCCGAACATGGGTTCAAGCTCGGTGCCGCCCTGGAGCAGGACGAACTGGCCGCGGAAGAAGGCGCTGAGGTGGATGGCCGGGTTGATGATGTAGCCGAACTCGGCCAGCATGTGGAACGGCGCGGGGGCCAGTCCGGGGTTGATTTTGATGTCGGGGTTGGCGATGGGGGTGCCGGTGGCCAGACCGAAGGCGCCGCCGCCTGCCAGGTGGAGGAAGATGGACTGGCCGTCGTCGTCGCCTGTGGAGGGTGGATCGTCGCCGTCGTCGTCGATGACAATGTCACCGCATGAGCCTGATGAGCCGAAGACGAAGACGTTGAGCGGTGAGCTGGCGCTGCCGGTGGCGACCAGCGGGTTGTTGGAGCGGTCCAGGACCTCGATGTAGTAGTCGATTTGGGAGGAGCAGACCAGATCGCCGCCCAGCGTGGTCATAAAGGTCGTTTGGCTGCGTGGGGCCATCTCGACGGTTTGGTAGTTGTTTTCTCCAAAGCGTCGGTGGTGCAGCACGACCTTGTAGAGCGGCACGCTGGGAGGGACGGCGGCCTCAAAGTACATGGGCTCGCCGGAGCTGCCCGTCTCCACAGGGGTGTGGACGATGGAGGTGGAGCCAGGCGGGAAGTAGGGCTCTTCAAAGCCGCCGCCGCCGTTGCCGCCATTGCCGCCATTGCCAAAACCACCGCCGCCGCTGCCACCACCTCGGCTCTCATCCAGGAGGCGCATCAGGGTGGGGGTCTGGTAGTCGGGCGGGATTTCGACGTTGGGGTCGATGTCCATGGCTTGGCGGAAGGCATCGCGCGCGGCGTCATCTCCGCCTTCGGGGTGTCGTATGACGCCCAGAAAGATGTAGAGGCTGGCGGTGATGGAGTCGTTGCCCAGGCCGCGGCGCTTGGCCAGCGCGATGGCGTCCAGGATGATGCGCTCGGCGCGCTGGAGATCCAGCAGGTCGTAGGCTTCCTGGGCGCGGGTGAACGCGCGGTCAAGTTCGCGCATCTGGCTGTGGGCTGGGGCGCTTGGCAGCATGAGCCCTGCCAGGGTCGCGCAGGAGATCGCTGCGACGAAGAGGCGAGTCAGGGCGGTGTGGCCGAGCGTGGTTCTCCAGCGTTGGGCGCGGTGGGGCGCTTTGTGCATGGGGTGGGCTTGCTTGGATGAGGTGGTGTTCATGGGGGTATCTTGCGCTGGGCCTGTCTCTAAGAGCGACGGGCGCTTTAGAAGGACAGCCGCAGTCCAGCGTTGAGGTCCACGTGGGCCGAGACGTCTGGGAAGAGGACCATGGGATAGATGTCAAAGACCAGGGCCACGTTGGGTGTGGCGCGGTAGCCAAAGCCAAAGCCAGCGCTGGCGTGGATGGGGCCGTGGTTGATGGTGTCGTTGAAGGTGCCCTGTCCATCGGCCAGCGTCACCGTGATGAGGTGGCGGACGTTGCCAAAACCGCCGCCGACGCCAGTGTACATGATGAAGTCTCCCTCGTTGTCGAACCACCAGCGCAGCTTGCCGCCGAAGATGGGTTCAATTTCGAGCCCGTCGGTCAGGAAGACAAACTGGTTGCGGTAGGTGGCGCTCAGGTGCAGGGAGTTGGTGATTTGAACGCCGAGTTCGACGTTGAGGTGCAGGGGGGCCAGCGCCACGCCAGGGGCGACGTCTGAGTCGGGGTTGACCAACGGGGTGGAGCTTTCGAGGACCAGGCCGGTGCCGGTGCCGGGGCTGAGCATGAAGAAGACGTACTGGCGCTCGCCGTCGTCGCCGGGGGGCGGATCGTCGATCGGCTTGGTGATCTTGCCGTCGCAGCCGGTGGAGCCGCCAAGGACGGCCACGGAGAGGGGCGAGATGCGGTTGCCTTCTTCGGCCAGCACGGCGCTGGTGCGGTCGAGGGCGACGATGTAGTAGTCGATTCGGGAGCCGCAGACCTGGGCGCCGGGCAGCGTGAAGGCAAAGCCGGTGTCGCCTTTGGGGGCCATCTCGGTGGTGGTGTAGTCGCTCTCGCCAAAGCGGCGGTAGTTGAGGACCACGCGGTAGACCGGGACGGTGGGGGGGATCTCTGCGTCAAAGACCAGCGGCTCGCCAGCGTATCCGCTGCTGACGGGGCTGTGGCGAAGCGCCGGGCCTTCGACCGGCGGGGGATCCACGGGGGGATCGGGTTTGATGGGCTCGATGGGGGGGAGCGCGGCGCGCTCTTTGTCGAGGATGGACTGCAGGGCGGGCGTGGCGTAGTCGGTGGGCAGCTGGACGTCGCGGTTGACCAGCAGCGCTTGACGGAATGCGGCCGCAGCGGCGTCGTCGCCGGACAGCGGCTGGCGCACGATGCCCATAAAGATGTGCAGATCGGCGACAGCGGGATCGTTGCCCATGCCCAGGCGTTCGGCCAGCGCCAGCGCGTCTTCGATCTCTTTTTCAGCCTCGCTCAGCGCCAGGGTGTCGTAGAACTCCTGGGCGCGCGTCAGTGAGTCGGTCAACTGGCTGTTGTCCTGGGCGGCGGCTGTGCCAACCCAGGCGGTGGCCAGGGCCATCACCATCATCGTGGCGCCCAGCAGGCGCATCCATTCATTTCTCGGTGACATGTATCTTACTAATCCTGATTGATAATGTAGAATTCAACGCGTCTATTGATCTCTCTGCCCTCGGGCGAGCTGTTGTCCTCAATGGGACGATCCTCGCCGTAGCCAACGCTGCTCAGGCGGCTGGGGTCGACGCCTTTGCTGATGAGGTATTTGCGCACGGATTTGGCGCGGCCTTCGCTCAGGCGCTGGTTGCGCCTGGCGGGGCCGACGCTGTCGGTGTGGCCTTCGATGCGCACGCGCAGGTTGGGGTTTTTGCGCAGCACGTCCGAGACTTCATCGACGACGGGGAAGCTCTTGGGCAGGATGCGGGTTTTGGCCGTGGCGAAGAAGATTTTCTGCTTCAGCTCAATGCGTCCGTCTTTGACGACGATGAGCTTGTACTCATCGGGGCAGCCGTCTTCATCGGCGTCGCCGTCGTAGTCTTCGGGTTTATTGGGGCATTTGTCGTTGACGTCGAGGATCTGGTCGTTGTCGTTGTCGAAGTCGGGGCAGCCGTCTTCGTCTTCGTGGCCGTCGACGTCTTCGGGTTCAACGGGGCATTTGTCGACGGGGTCGAGGATGCCATCTTTGTCGTTGTCGGGATCGGGGCAGCCGTCTTCATCGGCGAAGGCGTCGATGTCTTCGGGGTCAAGCGGGCATTGGTCGACTTCGTCGGGGATGCCGTCGCCGTCTTTGTCGGTGATGACCTTGGGGCAGCCCTGGTTCTCGACCAGACCGGGCTCGGTCGGGCAGAGATCTTTGCTGTCGGGGATGCCGTCGCCATCGGTGTCCTGATCCTCTGGACAGCCGTCGGTGTCTTCAAAGTTGTCAAAGTCCTCGGGCTGATCGGGGCACTTGTCAAACTTGTCGAGCAGACCGTCGCCGTCGGTGTCGGTCTCCACAACCACGGCCACTTCCTGGCACTCGGGGCCTCGGGAGTTGACGTCGGCCAGCTGGGCTTGCTCGTAGGCGACCGCCAGATGCTCATCGGCGCGCACAAAGTTGCCAGCGTCAAGCTCGTAGCTGCCAAAGGTGCCGTGGCTCTCGGCCAGCGCCAACTCTTTGGGGGCGCAGCGGTAGGCGCGATCGCGGATGGCTTCGGTCAGCTCGTTGATCTCAGTGCTCTTGGCGCGCAGCTTGGAGCCGACCGTGCAGCCGGTCGTGATCAGCAGCGCCGCGGCCAGGGCCAGCGTCAAGAGGCGGCTGGTGGTGATGGGCAGCATGATGGCCTTGATGCGTTTGTGGTGCACGTTCATTGAAGCCCCTCAAGCTCGTCCGCTTCGGGATCGTCGCTGACGGTGGGCTTGCGGACCCCTGCGGGCAGCTTGCCCGGGGTGGCCTTGATGGGCTTGGCGTCCATGGGCGTGCCCTTGGATTTGACCGTGGCCTTCTCGGCGTACTCCTTGGAGCGATCGGCGTAGTCCAATGCTGCCTCAAAATCGGAGTATCCCCACTCTTCTTTGGCCTTGTAGAGGTACTCTTTGGCCTTGAAGTATTCGTAGGGTGCCAGATTCTCAGCCTCGTTGAGGACCGCCTTTTCCAGGGCGACCTCGGCTTCGTTGATCCGCACGGTGGACTGCGTCGGGCCGCAGGCCAGCGCCGTGGCCGCAAGCGCCACCAGCGCCAGGAACATCATCACAAGCTGTACGGGCCGCTCCAGAGGGCCGGTGTGTTGCACCATGCCTGCCTCCATCAATGGGTATCATCACACCGCGCGCGACGGTGCCGGTCGGGTCGGAGTCTACTCGATGCCCTGCCGACCGGCAAGATTGATCAACAAGTGCAGCCCGTCAAACCCACCACAGCACCCTTTGTGACCCACAAGAGAGAGACAGATGGTCAGGTGGTTCTTGACGCACTGGGGTGGTGCTGTTAGATAGGTGCGTTCATGCGGCGGCTGGGCGCCGGTGACCTGTCAGACCGACTTTTTTCCTGATTATCATAATAATAGGGGAGTCGTCTGGCGTCACCATCAAACATAAAGATACCCCACCGCCGATCCGTGCCTTTGCTTGGCCATTGCTCCAGCAGGCACAGACCACAGTCAACGATCGCGTCGCGGAGAACCCATGGCCAACCAGGACGGACCCTGCATCATCGGTCAAGGCATCACCATCAATGGTCGCCTCACCGGTGACGAAGACCTGATCATCGAGGGTCGGGTCGAAGGCACCATCGCCCTCAACAACCACCTCATCGTCGAGCAGACCGGCGCAGTCGTCGCCGACGTGGAAGTGGTCGAGCTGACCGTCCGCGGTCAAATCACCGGCAACATCGTCGCCGGCGAAGTCGTCAGCATCTTGACTGACGCCATCGTCATCGGCGACATCCGCGCGCCGCGGGTGATCATTGAGGATGGCGCCCGATTCAAGGGCAACATTGACATGGATGTCCCCCTGCCCGAGGGGCTCAACTGAAAACGCATCGGTCTTGGCACGCTGGCGCTCCCATCCATGACGCCCAGTGGCCACACACCGACCCAGGACCAAGGAGAGCCCACCCATGGCCAACACCATCATCGGCAGCACCATTGTCATCGACGGCGAAATTACCGGCAGCGAGGCGCTCATCATCCAGGGCACCGTCAAGGGCCGCATCGCCCTCAAAGAGAGCCTCTACGTCGACGGATCCGGCGTCGTTGAAGCCGACATCGAGACCGAAAACGTTGAGATCAGCGGCGCTGTGACCGGCAACATCACCGCCAGCGAGCGCGTCGAGCTCAAGAGCGACGGCCGCATGGTCGGCGACATCCGCTCGCCGCGCATCCTCATCGCCGACGGCGCCACCTTCAAGGGCCACATCGACATGGACGTCTGAGAGGCGCACCAGGGTTTTGTCCAAACCCGCTGGCCTCGTGCCTGGGGTTTGCAAAGGCGATCTTGCATAGGACTTGCCCAAAGCGCCGCTTGACCCAGTCGGGCTGCGCCACCTTGATGCCGCTGATCGACCCGCGCACCGATGCTCAACACATCTGGGCGCCCAACCCGGGCCACAGGTTCGGAACACCTGAGTGATCACGTCATGGCTGACAACGTCACCGTCATCGGAGAAGACACTCGCATCGTCGGCAACCTCGCCGGGGCCGAGGATCTGAACGTCTTTGGATTCGTTGAGGGCTCCATTGAGCTCTCCGAGTCCCTCTTTGTCGAACCCAGCGGCATCGTCCGCGCCAATGTCACCGTGCGCCGCGCCACCATCAGCGGGATCGTCGTGGGCAACATCTCGGCCACCGAGTCGGTCGAGATCACCGATGTGGGCCGCATGGTCGGCGACATCCAGGCCCCCCGTGTGGTCATCGCCGACGGCGCCGCCTTCAAGGGCTACATCGAGATGACCGGGGTGCCCGCCAGCGACGGCGACCAGGACGGCGCCGCTGCCCGCAACAACACCCCCGCGGCGTCTTCTTCCCGTGGGCGCACCACCTCCAGCAGCCGCGCCAGCAGCGCCGCTGGCCGAGGGCGCACCACCTCCAGCAGCAGCCGCAGCCCACTGGGGCGCAGCAACACCTCTCGCACCAATTCTGCCTCGACGTCTTCTTTTGGGCGCAACACCCTGGGCCGCTCCAGCAGCACATCCACCCCATCCCGCAGCAGCGCCCCCATCAGTCGGACCAGCACCCGCGACGCGCGAAACACCGCCAGCGCCCGCGACAACGCCCCTGCGCCGACCGCCACCAAGACCAAAGAAGTGCCCGCCAAGGCCGAGCCGTCGCCCAAAACGACACCCGCTCCCGAAGCCAAGGCACCAGTCAAGGCGCCCGCCAAGGTCGAAGACAAACCCGCTGCAAAGCCCGCCGCCGACACCAAGGTCCCCCCGGCGACGACCGCCAAAACCGAGCCCAAAGAGGCCGCAGCGACCCCCGTGGCCGCCGACGCTGCCCCTGTGGCCAAGCCCGAAGACAAGCCCGCTGCCGCACCCGAAGCCAAGGACGCCGCGGACCCCAAGCCCAGCGAAGAGGTTGAAGTGGCCACCGCTGCCGCCACACCCTCTCGTCGGCGCAAACGCCGCACGCGCGCCAAGAAGTCTTGAAGAAAGCCATGCGTACCACCGGGCGCTACACCGCCGAAGACGGCACCCGCATCTGGTATCGAATCCAGGGCTCAGGTCCCCCCATGGTCCTGTGCGATGGGGTCGGCTGCGACGGGTACGTCTGGCCCTATGTGATGGACCACTTTGAAGAGTCCTTCACCATCATCCGTTGGCACTACCGGGGACACGGCAACTCCGATGAACCCGCCGACCCCGAGGCCCTGACCATCGGCCACATGTGCCAGGACATGCACGGCATCCTGGAACATCTGCGCCAAAACGGCACCATCGACGCGCCCACCATGCTCGTGGGCCACTCCATGGGCTGCCAGGTCATCCTTGAGTACGCCCACCGCTACCCCGCCGAGGTCCGCGGGCTGGTGCCCATCTGCGGCAGCTACGGCCGCCCGCTCGACACCTTCCAGGAGTCCTCCGATGGCCGCGCCGGCATCTCGCCCATCAAAATCTTCATCGAAAAGATGATCCAACTGGTCGAGAGCCACCCCGATCTGGTCAACGCCGTCTGGACCATGGGCTTCAACTCGCCGTTGAGCTGGCCGCTGGCCTCGCGCACCGAGGTCAACGCCGAGCTGGTCCGTCGTGTCGAATTCATGCCCTACCTGCGCCATATGGGGCGCATCAAGGCCCAAACCTTCCTGCGGACCCTGCGACACGCCGCCGAACACACCACCGAGGAGTACCTCGACAACCTCGATGTGCCTTCACTGGTCGTGGCCGCCAAAAACGACCGCTTTACCCCCATGCGGCTCTCCGAAGAGATGTCCCAGCGCCTGCCCGACGCCTCGCTCGTCGTCCTGCCCGAAGGCACCCACACCGCCCCGCTGGAGCAACCCGAGCTGCTCATCGAGTTCATGGAAGACTTCATCGCCTCGCTCAAGTCTTCATAGGGCGTGTTTGCAAAATAGGACCGAGACAGGCGAGCCCGATGGCATCGAGGCCGAGGAGGCGAGCGCAGACGAACTGGAGGTTCGTCGAGCATCG
>CAKZKQ010000767.1 GCA_937123825.1 uncultured Pseudomonadota bacterium | reverse complement strand
CACGCACATCTGCCTGGGCGTTAAAGCCAAAAGTCACCACCCGGCGGTCGGTGATGCGCCCCACCAGCGCCTGCACCGATGCCGGGGCAAGACAGAACGTATCGGCGTCGATATCCGCGAGCACCGGCTGCGCACCGGCGCGCTCGATGGCCGCCAGCGTCGCCACCGCGTTGTGGGCGCTGGTGACAACCTCGCCGCCGGCAACGCCCAGGGCGTGCAGCACCAGCGTCAGGGCGTCTGTACCCGAGCCGACTGCCACCGCCTCTTTGGTTGCGCAAAACGCCGCAAACTCCTGCTCGAACTGCTCTACTTCCGGCCCGAGGATGAAACGGCCTGAATCGAGTACCCTGGATTGCGTGGTCGCAACCTCGGCGGCGTGCAGCCTGCACCATCGGGCCGGCTCGGTAACGGGAATAGTCACGGCCAGTAGTGCTCCCGGTGCTCCCGGAAATACGCAAGGCAGTGGGCGAGACCGGCGTCCAGCTCCGTACGCGGCCGCCAACCGAGTTCGGACTCAACCAGCGAGCAATCGGCGTAGTAGTGGCCTATGTCTATCCGCTTGCGCCCATCCGGGAAATCGACCAGCTCGTACGACCCGCTGCCGTGGATGCCCACCATGCGCTGGGCCAGCGCGGCGTTGAAGCCTTGGCCAAGGCGCAGATAACGCAGCTTGTCCTGGAGGTGTTCCGAGGTCAGCAGGGCCTCGATGCCCTCTTCGGTGGTGGGGTTCTGGGAGACATCCAGGCGCTGGAGCGAGGTCAGGTGGGTGGCGTCAGCCAGCGCGCGCATGGTGGCGTCGGTCAACTGGTTGCGCTCCAGATTCAAGGCTTTCATCGTTGGGGTCAGGGTGCCGAGCAGCCCGGAGATTCCCCCGTCGGTCAAGCCGCTCAGGTCCAGGTTGAGGTTTTCGAGCTGGCCAACAAAGGCTTTGGTGCACAGCGCCTCAAGGCCTTCGTCCTGGAGGGAGTTGTTGGACAGGTCCAGGCTGCGCAGCGACTCCAGGTGCTCGTCTTTGGCCTTGGCAAAGGTCGCGCCCATCTCTGGGCCCATATAGTTCTGGCCAAGGTTGAGGTAACGCAGGTTGGGGAGGTTGGCGGCCAGCATGGGTTTGAGGACTGAGGCCTTCATGGGCTTAAAGTCGTTGTACCAAATCCGCAGGTGGCTCAACTCCATGAAGTTGTGGTCCTTTTTGAGCGCCTTGAAGAACGAGCCCGCGATTTTATGCTGATTCAACAGCAGATAGCGGACCTGGGTCAGGTGCGTGGCGCTCAGCATGGTGACGATGTGCTTGTTTCTAAGCCGGTCGTTGCCGTGGGGCATGATGACCCGCACCGTGGCGTACTTTGGGGCATTATCCCCCTCGCCAAGGGCCTTGAGCCAGGCGCGCGGGGCAACGCGGACCTCCATGTCGTTGCGGGGCTTGGGCATCCTGCTGGGTGGCAGCAGAGGGCTGTAATAATCGGGGTCAATCTCCTGGGGCCAACCCTGGGATGCGTCCTCAATGGTGGCCACAGCCTTGGCCTGGTCTGAGTGGCTCAAGCCGTCGAGGATTTCGGTGATTTTGACCCACTTTTTGGCGGTGATCTTCCCCTTGAGGGGGGTCTGGAGTTTGGAGAGGCTCATTGTGTGTGGGTTTCCTTTCGTGTGGAGGGTGTTCTGTGGTTGGATACAGGTGTTGTTCACCCATTCAGTTTTGTAAAGATTTAGAGTTCAGGCCCTTGTCGCCCAGCCACAACGGCGCAACATCACCGGCTTGACCTCGCCGCGAAATTGGGGCAACCCATTGGGGTCGCCGAACGAACGCTCGCCGTTTGCGAGCACGGGTTTTCCTTGAATCTCGCTGGTTTGATGCTCTCCAGAATGCGCCGCAGCGCGCCTGTGGCGGTGCTCGTGTGTGCTTTGATGCCGCTGAGCCTGGCGGTGCTCTCTGGCGCGCTGACCCTCTATCTCATCGACGCGCCGCTGCGCCTTGTGTGGACCCAGCTTGGGGCGCTGGCTGCGGGGTGGGCGCTGGCGATGTGGGCCTTGTTTGCCCTCCGCCGTGGACCGACGACGGTCAATCCCTCAATGCCACCGCATCCTGCCGACGACCCCAATGGGGTCAGCCAAGGTGGTCCGGGTCTGCTTCAGGCGAGCTCAAAACGCACCGAGCGGGGGTTTTGGGCGCTGGTTTTGGGCAGCGTGGCGCTCTTGTGGGCGGCTGCGCTTTTGGGAGAGCGCGTCGAAGGCGTGCGCCGCTGGATTCGCCTGGGGCCGTTGTTGGTCCACACCGCGGCGCTGGTGACGCCGGTGCTGGTGTGCGTGTTGGCCAGATGGGCTGTCGAGGGGCGCTGGAAGTGTGTCGCTGGGGTTTCGCTGGCGAGCTGGGCGGCGTTGTTGGCGCAGCCCGACGCCGGTTATGGCTGCGCTTTGATGCTGGCGATGGCCTGGAGCGTTGCCTCCAGCACACAACACAGGCGCTGGGCCTGGTTGCCCGCGCTCCTGGCGCTCGTCTCATGGTGGCGCGACTGGCCTGTCACCCCTGTGGGGCACACCGAAGGTGTTGTGGGTCTGGCTGCCCAGTGGCACTTGGGTCTGGCTGTGTGGGATGTGGCAGCGTTGGCGCTGGCCACAGGGGCGCCCTGGACCATTGCTGCGTGGAGAAGGTCACCAGACCGGGCTGTGGGGGTTGGTTCGATGGTGGGGCCAGTGTGGGTGGTGATGGCCTGCACTGCGCTATGGCCCCTTGTGGGCCACTGGCCCGTCCCATGGGTCGGTTTTGGTGCCTCGCCGGTGTTGGGGGCTTGCCTGGGGCTGGGGGTTCTGGCGGCCGCTTTGTCATGCGCTCCGCAGAGCGCGGAGCCGGATGGGCAAGCGGGCGGATGAGCAGCGGCCAGCCCCGTGATGGGTGCTGGCGGCGCGCATCATTTCATCAGGACAAACTCTTCGGCCTGGGTTGGGTGGATGGCGACCGTGCGGTCAAAGTCGGCCTTGGTGGCGCCCATGCGGATGGCGACCGCGAAGCCCTGGATGATCTCCGGGGCGTCGTCGCCCAACATGTGCAGGCCGACGACCTTGTCGGTGGCGCGCTCAACGATCATTTTGAGCACTGTGCGCACCTTGCGCTCAACCGGGCTGCCGGCGTAGGCCAGCGGCGCGTAGTTGGCCTTGTAGATGTCCAGGCCATCGGCGCCAAAGGCCGCCACGGCCTCTTCTTCGGTCATGCCCACGGTCCCGATGGGGGGCTGCGAGAAGACCGCCGTGGGGATGTTCTCGTAGCTCATCGTCGTGTTTTCTTTGCCGCCAAAGAGGCGGTCGGCCAGGGCGCGTCCAGCCTTGATGGCCACGGGGGTCAAGGTGGCCAACTCAATGACGTCGCCCACAGCGTAGATGTTGTCGACCGAGGTGTTGTGGTCGGCGTCGACGATGATCTGACCCCGGTTGCCCAGCTCAACGCCCAACTCCTTGATGCCAATGTTGGCCGTGCGCGGCTTGCGCCCGGTGGCAAAGAGCAGGCAGGTCTCGGCGGTGAACTCGTGGGGGCCGTCGGCCTCACGGGTGTAGACGTGGTAGAGGTCGTCGACGTGCTCGACGCGCTCAATGCTGGTCTGCAAGTGGAGGTCGATGCCCTGGAGCTTCATGGCCTCCTGGAGTCCCTCGACGATGGTTCGGTCAAAGCCCGCCAGCAGCTGGTTGCGGACTAGGAGCGTGACCTGGCAACCGAGCGATTGCAGAATGCCAGCAAACTCAACGCCGATGTAGCCCCCGCCGATGACCACGGCGGTGCTGGGGATGTGGTCCAACTCAAAGAGGCCGTCGCTGCTGACGCCCAACTCCACCCCCTCAATCGGAGGGTAGACCGGCGCGGTGCCCACGGCGATGAGGATCTTGTCGGCGTGGTAGAGCTTGCCTTCGACCTCAATGGTGTTGGCGTCTTTGAGGACGCCCTTGCCGCGGATAAGCTCGACGTTGGCCTTGTCGAGGTTGCGCGTGTGGGTCGTCTCCAGACGGTCGACGAGGCCGTTGCGCATCCCGATGAGCTTGTTCCAATCAAAGTCCCCCTCGGGGGCGGGCCAGCCAAAATCGGCCGCCAGCCGACCCAGGCGGCCGTTGATGGCGGCGTAGTACATCATTTTCTTGGGCACACAGCCGCGGATAACGCACGTGCCGCCCACCCGGTCTCCTTCGATGATGCCCACTCTGGCGCCATAGCTGGCCGCCCGTTTGGCCGAAGCAAGACCGCCGCTGCCCGCACCCAGAACCAGAAAATCGTACCGCTCCATGTCTTCTCCTTGGTTGGAGTCCATTTGCTGTGGACGCATGAGAACCACAGCGACCAAGCCGACACAAGGCCCCAGGGCCAAATGTGACCGCGCTTTGGTCTGATTTGTGCCACCCCATCAACCCGAGGGGCGCCACCAGTGCTCGCCTTTGTGGCGCGCAAAGCCTCTGGCTCCCCAAGGCGCAAAGCGTTTCATGCCACAAGTGGTTTTTGAGCCATTGTGGGAGCTTTGATGCAGCCTGCGGCCACACGCAGCATCACAGATCCCCGTCATGACCGCAGGCACGCAGCGCGCGGAGCATCCTTTGGGTACCAGTGTCAATTTCCTCTGGGGTCAAGCAGGCAAATCCCAGGCGGACGGTCTGGAGCCTGCGCTGATGGAAATCAAAGCGCTGGCCGGTGCTGAAGAAGACCTTCTCCTTCAACCCTTGCGCCGACCATCGGTCGACGTCGACGTCCTGGTGAACTGTGGCCCACAAGCTCATCCCACCCGCAGGGGGCTCAAAGCTCAACACATGGCCAAGCCGGGCGCGTAGCCTGTCGGTCAGCGCATCGCGCCGGGTCTTGTAAACGCGCCGCATCCGCCGAGCATGCCGCTGGACGGTGCCATCTTCGAGCAGGTCCGCCACGGCTGCCTCGATGGTCTGATTGCCCTGACGGTCGATGCTGGTGCGCAGCGCCGTCAGCGCGGCGATGGCCTCTGGAGGCGCAACCACATAACCAAGGCGCAGCCCAGGGGCCAGAGCTTTGGAGAGCGTGCCCAGATAAAGCACGACCCCGTGTGTGTCGGCGCTGGCCAGCGGCAGCACCGGGCGTCCGTCATAGTGAAACTCGTTGTCGTAGTCGTCCTCAATGACAGCGAACCGATGTGTGCGCGCCAGCGCCAGCAAGTGGGCTCGCCGTTCTGGCGCCATCACGGCCATGGTCGGGTATTGGTGGTGGGGCGTGACATAGACGGCGCGTACCGGCTCTCTCTGAAGCAAGGCTTCCAGCTCCCCGGTGTCAAAACCGCGCTCATCCACAGAGATGGGCACCAGCCTGGCGCCCGTCTGGCGCAGCGCGTCCCAGGCCGGGGGATAGCCCAGTGCCTCGACCGCCACCACATCTCCCGGCCCCAGCAGCGCGCGGGCCGTCAGGTAGAGCCCCATCTGGCTGCCTCGGGTGATGAGGATGTTCTGGGGCTGCGGGGTCAGCCCGCGCGTCTTGGTCAACATGGCGCTGAGCGCTGTGCGCAGCGCCACGTGTCCTTGGGGCTCGGTGTAGCCCATCAGCGCGTGGCCTCGCATTTTGACAGCGCGTCGGTAGGCGCGGGCCAGCTCATCGACCGGAATCAAACGCAGGTCAGGCATCCCCGCGGTCATGCCCAGGATCCCAGGCGGCGGTTTAAACGACAGCGATGGTTTGTGCACGGACCTGAGCTCAAAACCAAGGCTGTGGTGGGGCGCGCTGCCGTTTGATGGGGTTGTGTTGGGCAGGTGGGCGCTTGGCAGGTCGGTGGCCACAAAGGTGCCGCTGGCCTGTCGAGTCTCCAGCCAGCCCTGGGACTGCAGCTCAGCATAAGCCGACAATACTGTGTTGCGGTGGACCTTGAGCGATTGGGCCAGCGCCCGACTCCCCGGTAGCCTGGCCCCTTTGCCAAGCCTCCCTCGCTGGATCTCGGCGACGATGGCGTCGGCGATCTGCACAAAAATGGGGCTGGGGCTGCTTTCGTGAAGGACAAGGTTCAGTTGCCAGCGACTCATGACGGCCTTCCTGGGGATGGGTTGGGAGCAAAAATACCCTTTTGAAGAGTGTAGAGGGCTAACTGGTCTGTTGTAAATGTTTAAACTGGACCTTTTGAGTATGCCAGATGAGCGCTAGCTTCGCCTTGTCACAAGAGGACCATGCAGCAATGGAGGGTCGAAGCGATGAGAACGATCAGAAGAAAGGTGTATCGGGGAGAGCGCGAAGCTGGGTTGGGGGTGCTGGAGCGGGCGATGGTGGTGCACATGGCGTCGACCAACGCTGACGGTGCGCCTGTGCTCAAGACCGTCCATGGGGTGCTGATGGAGGACGCGTTGGCTTTTCATGGGGCCTCGGCAGGAGAGAAGCTCGAATGCATTGGGCGCCAGGTGGTCCTTTGTGCCCAGGAGCTTGTGGCCGAGATTCCCAGCTACATGACCGACCCGAAGAGGGCGTGTCCGGCGACCACCTACTACCGCAGCGTGCAGGTTCACGGGGTTTTGGAGGAGGTGACGGACATGGCGCGCAAGGCGGCGGTGTTGCAGCGCCTCATGGAGCGTTATCAGCCAGAAGGTGGGCATGTGCCGATCACGGCTGATGACCCGCTCTACACCAAGGCGGTGCGCAACATCATGGTGGTGCAGGTGTCTTTGGAGCGTCTCAACGCCAAGATCAAGCTGGGTCAGAACAAGCCGCCTGCGGTCCTGGCCCGGATTGTCGATGGGTTGTGGCGTCGCGGGCGTCCCGAGGATGTGAAGGCCATTGGTGAGTTGGTGGCCAGCGACGTGCCGATGGGTGTGCCTGCATTTTTGGAATGTGGTGTGCCTGGGATTGTGCTCGACCCTTGTGTGAAGCGCCTGGAAGACCGGCGCAAGGCAGCCCAGATGTTGGAGGATGCCTATTGGAACGGGGGTATGAACCCACAGCAGCTTATGGAAGCGATGGCGCATTCACCTGCAGTGGTCGGGGCGCGTGATGTGGCCACGGGCGAGCTTGTGGCGGTGGCCCGAGCGGTCAGCGATTGGGCGAAGGTGGCCTGGGTTTATGA
The DNA here is from genome assembly GCA_937123825.1 of uncultured Pseudomonadota bacterium. Taxonomy (GTDB): domain Bacteria; phylum Myxococcota_A; class Bradymonadia; order Bradymonadales; genus CAKZKQ01. Next base: position 1,205 of record CAKZKQ010000767.1, on the reverse strand, counting down.
TGTGATGGTGGCGCCGGGTTGGCGCGGCCGCGGTGTGGGTGATGCGGTGATGGGGCTCTTACTGGATCATCCAGCGGTCAGAGGTTGTGCGCGGGTGTTGTTGGGCACGCGGGACGCGATGGGGTTCTATGAGGGCATGGGATTTGAGGCGATAAAGCCTTCTTCGACGACGATGTTGCGGCGCGCTTGACGTTTGAAGGGGCGGTGGTCGGGTGTGTGCCTTGGGGCATGAGGGGGCGGCGACGGGGTTGGGGATCTTTGCAGGCCATCTGTGGTAGACACAAGGTGCTGGCGGTGGGTTTGCGTGGGGTGAACCTGGGCCTTGCATTGGATGGTTGTGGGTCTGTGAATGCTCTCGGCGTTGCTCAGTCAGTTGCGTGATGTGCTTTATGGTCGGCCTGACGCCGAGCGCTGGGCGGCAGTGTGTGCGCTCTTTGAGGGGGGGCCTGCGGACGATGATGCGCTGGAGGTGGGCACGTCGTACGCGGAGCAGCACCTGGGGCAGTGGCCCGATGCGCTCAGGGTGGCGCCGGGGCGTTGGTGTGAGCGCTTTGTGTCGGGTCAGCGCTGGGCGCCGCTGCGGTTGGCCAGAGTGTTGAAGCTGCGTCCGTTGCACGGCGCGGTGGGTTCGGAGGCGTTGTGTCGGGTCTTGAACCAGCCCGCGATGCGCTCCATTGCGCAGTTGTCCCTGGTGGGCTGCGAGTTGGGCGATGAGGGGGTGGAGGCGCTGGCCCGCGCGATGGGGGTGAACCTGCGCAGCCTGGAGCTTGGTCAGGACGAGTTGGGGGTTTTGGGGGCGACGTCGTTGGGTCAAGCGGCGTGGCTGCCCGAGGTGCGCGCGTTGCGTTTGGGGAGCGTGGAGTTGACCGGAGGTGAGGAGGCGCTGCGCCGCTTGAGCTGGTCATCGGGGTGGGGCGAGTTGGCCTCGCTGACGCTTTACCGCACGGGGTTGGACGATGCGGGGTTGATGGCGTTGGCGGCCAGCCCGTCGCTTGAAGCGGTGCGGACGTTGAGCCTTGGCAACAATGACTTTGGGGACCTGGGTTTGATGGCGCTGGGCAATGGCGCTCTGGCCCAGGGGCTGGAGTGCCTGGAGTTGCCCCGAAATCAATTCTCTACGCAAGGTGCCCAGGCGTTGGCCAGCGCCAAGGGGCTTTCGAGTTTGGAGGTGCTCAACCTCGACCACTGCGCGATGGGCGCCGGAG
>CAKZKQ010000766.1 GCA_937123825.1 uncultured Pseudomonadota bacterium | reverse complement strand
TCGAGGCCGTCGCCGTTCAGCACGATGGTCCGTTCCAGCGCATCGGCGGCGCGCTGGGCAGATCTGGGCGCTTCGCGGCGCACTGACGAGCTGTGGTGTGCGCTGGGTCCAGCGGACCCTCCTTTTCCTGGGGCGCGGGTGCCTTTGGAGGGTGACGCGGGGGTGACCGGGGTGCTGGTGCTTGTGGGCGACTTCTCCAAAGAAAGAAGCTCCACATAAGCGTCTTTGATGTGGATGAAGATCAACTCGGCCAGCGCCTTGATTTTGGACGAGATGTTGCCCCCCACCACATCGGGGTGGTGGTGCTTGACCAGCTTGTAGTAGCGCTCGCGCACGGCGTCGCCACCACACCCGGGCTCCAGCCCAAAGAGTTCGTAGGCGTCGATGCTGTTGAAGTGGTCGAGGCGCTGCTGCAAACGCGCGGTGGTGGCCTCTTCATCACTGTCGCCGTCCGTCCGGGCGATCATCTGGGAGAGGCTCTTGCGCACGTTGAAGGTCGAGCGCGTGGTGTAACCGACCTTGGCCAGCCGATCCATCGGCTCATCACACAAGACCACCAGGTCGGTGTCCAGCGCGTAACAGGCCACCTTGAGCACTTCCCGGATGTCGTCCCAGGTCACCGAGATGACCTTGCCCCAGGGGCGCTGACCTGCGCAGTAGCGGCAAAACCGCGTCAGCGTGCTCAGGCCGCCGAGTTCATCCTGACGATCCTCAAAAAACTCGGTGCACACGGGGTAGCGATGATCAAAACCCTGGAGGCGCTCGGCGGCGCGGTTGAGGGAGACAAAGCGCAGCGTGCCTTCGTAGATCAACTCCAGCGTTGAGCCAAACGACACAAACCCGGGCGGCACCCCTCCAGGGATCGCCTCAAAGGTGCCGTCAAACCACGCAAAGGTCGACAGGACCTTGTCGCGCTCCTGGGGATTGGTGCCCCCCAACTGACCATCGCGCAAAAAGAAAGAGCGGCGCTGTTCGGCGTCTTGAAGCACCAGCTCTCCGGTAAACGCCCGAACGTAGAGGCCGTAAAGCACGCGCGCCAACCACGTGTCGGCCAACTCTCCCCGGGTAAACTCCAGATCGACGCGGACATCGCTCTTGGGTTCAACGCGCGGGGAAGAGCCGCGCAGCTTTGATGCCGAGTGCTCCAGCGCGGGCATGGGGCCGGAGAGCGGCGAGGCACCGTCACGAAAGCCGGGCAGCAGTTTTTCCAGCAGCGGGCCCAACTCATCGTCCAGCGAGGAGGCGCCCATCATGTGTCCAAACCCGGTCACGAGGCGCACGCTGCCGCGCTCGGACTCCACCCATGGCTCCACCAGGAGGATGGGCTTGAGCTTTGGGGCCGACTTGAAATAGGTGTCGGCCAGCAGCAGCTCATCGATGCCGTTGCTGCACAGCAGCGCCAACGACATGAAGACCAGCGTCTCGTCCTGACCGCTGACCAATGATTCAAGGTGCGCCTGCAAGCTCTCCCAGGTGGGGGCCACAAAGTCCACCCCCAGACCACGGCGATCGAGGCCGTTGTCCAACTCAGTGGCCAGCCGCTCGTCGCCCGCAAGCACTATGATCTCAACGTCGGTGTACGACACGCGTTACCCCCCAGGGATTGAACCCAACGCAGCGCAGGCCATCCTCACTCAAAGCGTCCCACCCAGGCGACGGACCTCTTTCTTGATGTCCTTGCGGTTGGGCGCGTCGGGCAACAACTCCAGGTATTTTTTGAAGTTGCGCACCGCCTGACCCCGGTTGCCAGAGGCTTTGTAGAGGAAGCCGAGCTTCTCATGGGCCGCCGCCTGACGCTTGTTGGGCAACTTCAGCGACACCGCCCGCTCAATGGCGCGCACGGCGTCTCCCTGACGACCAAGCAACGAGAGCGCCAGACCGCGCTGGAAGTTGGCCAGCGCCAGCTCGCTGTTTTGCTCCAGCGCCTGATCGTAGAGCTTCAAGGCGCGCTCGTAGTCGCGCTCATCAAAGAGCGTGTCGGCCAACGCCAGCAGCGCCCCCAGGTGATCGGGATCGGCGGTCAGCGCGCTGGCCAGATCCTGCTTGGCGGCCCGGTAGTTGCCCTGGCTGGCCAGCAGGCGGCCCCGGCGGTAGAAGAGCTCGGGATAGGAGTTGCCAAACTTGGGCGCAAAGCGCTCCACATTCTTGTACTCCTCAAGGGCCTGAGCCGGGTTGTCGTTCTTCTCCAGGGCGTAGGCCAGGTAGAAGCGGTAGAGGCCGTTGGGCTGGTCTTCATCAAGCACGGCGCGGAAGATCTTCATGGCCTGACCATAGTCTTTTTGCTCAAACGCCACACGGCCCGAGTAGAAGTAGGCCTCAGTGTATTTCGGGTCGAGCGAGTAGGCCTTGAGGAACTGATCCCTGGCGGTGTCGAAGTTCTCCCAATCAAAGTAGGCCAGACCGCGCTTGAAGAGGTAGGTGGGCTCTTTGGGGTTGTCCTCCACCAGACGGTCGTACTGCTCGATGGAGCGCTCAAACTTCTTCTGGGCGCGGTAGACATCCCCCAGCAAGAGGCTCAGCTCCGTGTCCAGGACCTTGGTGTCCAGGAAGGGCTGGAGCATGCTCATGGCCTGCTCGGAGTTGCCCTGGTCGAGGTAGTAGCGGGCCAGACGAATGCGGGCGTCGAGGTTGCTGGCGTTGATCTCCAGCGCCGTCTGCAAGGCCTTGAGCGCCTTGTCGCGCTTGCCCATCAACATGTAGGCGTGGCCAATGTCCACGGCCACGTCGGCGTCTTGCGCCGCGCCGCGCTCTTCGGCCTCCACCAGGAGCTTCTCGGACTCTTCGCGCTTGTTGTCCTTAAGCAACAGCAACGCCAGACGCACGCGGCTTTTGCTAAACGAAGGATCGATCTGCAGCGCCGCGCGGTAACGCCGACGCGCCTCGGGCCAAAAACCCTCTTTTTCGTGAATCAAACCCAGGAAGAACGGGAAGCGCGCATCGCTGGGGAAGGTCTTCACGCCCGCCTCAAGCTTCTTGACCGCCTCGTCGAACTGCTCCAGACCAATGTGGCTCTTGACGACGCCGAGCATGACCTCGGGGTCGGTCTGAGAAAGATTCTGGTTGGTCGTAAAGTAGTTGAGCGCCTCTTCAAACTTGCGGTTGCGGAAGAACTCTTCGCCGAGCGCCTTGAGGGCCTGGGCGTTGGCGGGATCGGTCTTGAGACTCTCGACCAGCGCCGTGACGGCCTCTTCGGACTGGCGGCGCGCGACGTAGACCAGACCGAGCAGGAGCTGGGACTGGGAGCGTTCGCGCTTGGAGGCCGCCGCAGAGAGGGCCTCGGTGACGGGCTTGGCCTGGTCCCTGGCGGCGTCGAGGTTGCCGGCCAGGTAGGAGAGCATGGACATCTCCAGCAAACCGGGGACGTGCTCGGGGTGCTTCTTGAGCAGGGTGCCCAGATGCTTGCGGGCCTGCGCGGTGCGGCCGCGCTTGCGCTCGACGCGCGCCATGAAGAAGCGCGGCGCGGGCGCCTTGGGGTTGAGCTTGGCGGCTTTGCGCAGATAGTCCAGCGCGGCCTTGCGGTGGGCGTCGTTCTTGTCGTCTTCGGCGATCACCTCCGAGACAAGATCCATCTCCACGTCACCGTCGCCCTTGGCTTTGTCGCCTTCGGCGCCAGGCTCATCCTTCTTCTCCTCACCTTCGGCGGCGGCCTTGTCACCGTCTTCCTTCGGTGCGTCCTGGGCGCCTTTGGCCTCTTTCTCTTCAGCAGGCGCGGCGTCTTTCTTGTCCTTTTCGCCGCCGTCTTTGCCCTCTTCCTTGCTCCCTTCGACCTTGAGGTCGATCAGACCAGTCAGACCCATCAAGAGGTTGGCCATATAGCCGTGCTCTTTGTCTTTGAGCAGCGGGGCCAACGACTGCGTCGCGCGACCCAGGTCGCCCTCAAAGACCGCGGCGGCACCAGAGGCCAACGCCGTGGGGCCTTCGCCAGTATCTTTAAAGGTCGGCGCCAGCTTCTGGGCCTCTTTGCGCATCTGCTCATCCTCCGGGTAGTGGGAGAGGTAGAGCGCGTGGGCCACCATCAACTGGCTCTTGGTGGACATGTCGTTGGGCTTGGCGCTGGCCTTGGAGGACAGATCGCCGATGTACTTCTGATAGGCCGTGTGGGTGTCGGCCATGATGGGGCCAAAATTGACCCCGCGAGCCTCGGGCTTGACCACCTTGGTCGGCGCGTTCTTGTTGCCGTTTGAAGCCGTCTCGCCGCCGCCAAGGAGATCGGTCTGGGTAAAGATCAACCCAGCGACGATCACCAGCGCCAACGCCAGCAGCACAATGGCAATGATCAGCGGCGCGGCGACCTTGCGCCGTTTGCCCGCCTTCTTCTTGCCTTTGCCTGCGGCGGGTTGGCCAGCGGCGGGCATGTCGGGCACGTGCGTCGCAGCCGCCGCTGGAGACGACGGCGGCATCGCCGAGGCCCCCATGGGCGGCATCGACGCGCCTGCGCTTCCAGGACGCTCGACCTCGACCTTGAAGTTGCTCGGCGGCACCGGCGCCGCCTGGGCCATCTTCAACGCATCTTCGTTCTGACCAAAGGCACCAAAGGCGCTGGACATCCCGCCGTCGAAGCCGTCCGACGACTCGTCATCAAAGAGGTCCTCTTCTTCGGCGTAGTCCATTGCGGTGGGCAACTCGGCGCCGGCGCGCATGTCGCGTTTGTCGCGCACATGGCTGACCCCTTCGGCCCCCATGCCGCTGGCCGACATCGGCAGCTCGGCGTCAAAGCCGCCCACGGCGCCAAAACCACCGCCCTGGCGAGAGGTGGGCAACTGCGCCGCCGCCCCCAGACCGCCGGGCGCGGGCAATTCGGCGTCCAAACCGCCGCCAAACCCTGCTGGAGCGGGCAATTCGGCGTCAAACCCGCCACCAAAACCCGCCGGCGCGGGAAGCTCCGCGTCCAGGCCGCCGCCAAACCCTGCTGGCGCAGGCAACTCGGGCTCAAGCCCGCCGCCAAACCCTGCCGGCGCGGGCAATTCGGCGTCCAGACCGCCACCAAAACCCGCTGGCGCCGGAAGCTCCGCGTCCAGGCCGCCGAACCCTGCCGGAGCGGGCAGCTCGGGGACGTCATCGGCCAACTGAATCTCGTGGCCCAGTCCGGGGAGGTTCGACAGATCAAAGTTGCTCTGGTCGGGGCTGGGCAGCGGCACTCCACCAAAAGAAGCGCCGGCCATCTCATCACCCGACTCACCAAAGGCGGGACCAGGGCGTCCAACACCAGGAAATTGAGTGTGGCCCCGCACGTCGTCGGACGGGGCATCGTCCCCAACCAGCAGACGCGCAAAATCGGGGATCGCCGTCAGCGGCACCCAGAAGGCTTTGTCCCGCGAGACGGACTCGTCGCCGGTGAGCTTGTGGGCCTTGAGCATCTGCACGATGAGACGCTTCTCAAAAGGACCAAAGACCTTGCCGCTGCGGCGCTGAATGAAGAAGCGCTCGCTGGCGTCGTCGGGCTGCGCACCTGCGGGCTGCCCTCCCAGGAAGGTCACCCCTTTGAGGCCAAAGTTGCTCGAATCCGGGAATCCCGACGCGGCAGGCCCCTCAGCGTCAGAGCCGTGGGGATAGACCTTGAAGGTGTGGAGACACTTTGAGCACTTCATATCGATGCCCTCAGTGGGCACCCGATCGGCGTGCACGTCGTAATCCGCTCCGCACTTAGGACATGTCACTTTCATCTATTCGTCTCCAGCCTCCGAGCTGTATCGGTCCGCAACGCCCGCAAAATATGCAGCGACTCCCATGCTCAGGGCATCAGTCTGGGATCATGGTCTTGGGAGCACTGTTCAGAGCGTTGTTACCACTGATCATACTACCACGCGCTTCTTTTGGGGCGCAAGATGATGAAAGAGGGCGTCAGGGTCGCCCCTGACGCGACTGACTTGCAACCATCGAGGGGCTGTCGCATCATCCAGCGGGCCACGCAAGACCCCGGATAAGACCACCTGGAGCCATAGCCCGTGGGAGCCTCCCAACCGACAGACTCACCCGAGCCTCAAACGCCCCCCAATGCTCGCCGTCGCCTGCTCATCGAAGCCCTGGTGGTCTTTGCCATCAGCGCTCTGTTGACCCGGGTGCTCAGCGATCTGGCCGGCGTCTCGGGCCTGATCGCACAGTACCTCTTTACGCTGGTTGCGGCAGTTTTTCTGGCGATCCCCTACACCATTTTGACGCGCAAGGAGCGCTCCTTTGATGCCCATGCGCTGACCTGGCAGGGTTGGCCCAAAGGGTTGGCGCTGGCGGGCTTGTTGACGGTGCTGACCGCGGCGCCGTTCTTTGGTGGCTACCACTGGTGGCGCACCGACGTGGAAAAGCAGCGCTTTGAGTTCTCGCTGGACAACTACCTCCAGCTGCCGCTGGCCCTCGAAGGTCGCCCCGCCGATCCGGATCCTCGCCAGGGCCCGGCGGTGCGCCTGTGGCGCGACGGGCACCGCCTCTACGCCACCTGGACCGTCGGCCCCGGACGCCACAGGCTCGATCTGGACTTTGGCGCCCAGGACGGCACCGTGGAGGTCCTCCAGGGCCAGCGCCACATCGCCGGCGGCCCCATCCGCCGCTCGGGCAGCCCCGCCGCCAGCCTGACGCTCTCAAGCACCACGCGCCAGCCCGTCCTGCACCGCGCTCTGATGCGGGTCAAAAACACCGACAAACTCAGCGTCACCGTCAAGCTCGACGGCCGCCCGATCACCGCCAAAGCCCTGCGCCTGGGCGGCGGACTGGCCGCCCCAGACGATGTCGGCACCCTCAACGCCCAGGGGGCGCTGGATCTCGATCGCTCGGTGGGCTGGGTCTGGCTGCTGATCATCGCCCAGGTCGTCCTGGTGGCCTTCCCCGAAGAGTACTTCTACCGGGGCTACCTCCAGACCACGCTCGACGAAGCCGTGCCCGGACGCCTTCACCTTGGACCGCTTCACCTGAGCCCCGCCATCGTCATCACCAGCGCCCTCTTTGGCATCGGCCACTTCATCATCAACTTTCACCCTTCTCGCCTGGCGGTCTTCTTCCCCTCGTTGCTCTTTGGTTGGCTGCGCGACCGCACCGGCACCATCTTCACCTGCGTGATCTACCACGCCGCCTGCAACCTCCTGGTCGAGGCGGCCACGCACCACTATTTTTAAGTCATGAGCAAGTCCAACCAGCACGGCGATGTGGCCGCTTTCTTTGATCTCGACCTGACGCTCCTGTCGGTCAACTCGGCCAAAATGTGGGTCAAATACCTCTGGAAGCGCGGCGAGATCGGCACCTGGACCGCGGCCCGCTCGGCGGGGTGGCTGCTGCGCTACAAGTTTGCGCTCCTGGATCTCTCAGAGATCTCCCGCAAGGCGCTGGCCGATCTGGAGGGGCAGAACGAAGAAGAGATGCGCCTGAAGGTGGCCAACTGGTACGAGCAGGAGCTGCGCGATCGCTTCTACCAGGAGGCCATCGATCTGATCGAAGATCACCGCCAAAAGGGCCACCGGCTCTTTCTGGCCACCGGCTCAAGCCCCTACGTCTCCGCCCCAGCTTGCAAACAGCTTGGCCTTGAGGACTACGTCTGCACTCGCCTGGAGGTCGTCGACGGCAACTTCACCGGCCGACCCATGGATCCGGTCTGTTACGGCGAGGGCAAGCTCCACTGGATGAAGCAGCTTGCCCAGCGCCACAATGTGGACCTGTCTCAAAGTTGGTTCTACACCGACTCATTCACCGATCTGCCCGGACTGCGCGCCGTGGGCCACCCGGTGGCCACCAACCCCGACCCGCGCCTGAGGCGTCTGGCCAAACGCGAAGACATGACCGTGCGGGACTTCAAGCGCTGACCGTCGGTTGCCAGCGCGATCATGAGTGTGTGCAGCGCCGACGCAGCCTCGTCCATCTTTATATAAGGCTTGCGACGGGGCTTGCCGAGGGTTATCATTGTGCCAGTTGACTTGGTGATGGACGCACACGGCGTTCGGAGGAGCAGATGAGCGATCAGGCCCAGATCATCGATCCCCAGCAGGGGATGACCATAGAGTCCATCATTTCCCAGGAAGCCCCTGGAAAGGGCGGCGAGCAAGAAGCCGCCGCGCTTGGACAGACCCTTGAAGGGATGAGCAACGACGACCTGATGTCGTTGGTTGAGCAGGCCTACAAGGAAGATCCTGAGGCCAACTCGCTGGTGGTCCAGAAAGCCACGGCCTTGCTGGAGCAGCGCGGCCAGGGCGACCAGGTCAAAGAGAAGATGCGCTCGATGCGCTCTGAGTCGTGGCGTTCTTTGCTGGGCGAGTGGCTCGGCGGCGAACTTTACGACGCGATCTCGGATCAGGCCAACGAGGCGGCGCTGCTGGAGCACGGCAAATCCGCCCTCAAGGGCGCTGCCGACGGCGCCGTGGACGCGCTCGGCGGCATTGGACTGGACCAGGGCAGCACCCAGGCGCTGCAGACCTTTGCCAAGGCGCTGACCGAGACGGCGGTGGCCGAAGGCGAGAAGTTCCTGGAGAGCGAAGCGGGCCAGCGCCTGCTTGGCAAGATCAGCCGCTGGGTCGATGATCACCCCGGGTACGTGGTGGCGATGGCCGTTTTGGCGGCCGCCGGTGCCGTGGCAGCCGACGTGGACCTGCCCGAGTTGGAGCAGAAGTTCAAGTTCGGCAAGGGCTTCTCTGGCGACGTCAGCGCCAACCTCGGCTCCATCCGCAACATCGCCCTCAAGTCCGCCAAGCTCAACCTCCAGTACGTCCGTGGCCAGTTGAAGATCAACGCCGGGGTCGCCCACGACCAGGAAAAGGGCACCAGCGGCGAGCTGGGTGTGCGCTACGGCGACAAAGAGAACTTTGTCCAGACCAAAGGCACCATCGACGCCGACGGCAACCTCGTTGTCGGGCTCGACGCCGCCATGAAGGCCGGGCTCTTCACCGGCTCCATCAGCGGCGAGCAGAATTTTGGCACCGACGTCTCCACCGGGGACGTCAAGCTGCGCTACGGCACCGAAGAGCAGTTCATCTCTTCGGGCCTGACGCTGGGAAGCGATGGCAACCTGACGACCAACATCGGCGCGGGCTTTAGCCAGGGGCTCTTCTCAAGCAGCCTCAACGGCTCTTTTGATCACTCCACCGACGCGCTGACCGCCAGCAGCAACCTGCGCTACGGCACCGACGAGAACTTCCTCAACCTCGACACCGGGTTCTCCAACGACGAGTTGACCGGAAGCCTCACCGGACGCAAGACCCTGGGCGAAAACCGCTTCATGGACGGCCGCCTGTCTTACGCCGACGGCGCCTTCTCCTCCGAGATGGGCACCACCAACCTCTTTGACGGAGGTCAGGTGCGCTCCTACATGGGCGCTGGCGACCAGGTCTACTCCGGCTTCGACATGGGCTACAAAACCCCAGGCGTGGACCTGTCTTTTGGGGCCCGTGACGTCGGAATGGACGGCACCTTTGATCGCATCAACATGGATCTTGGCCTGAGCCCCTCGGACATGGCCCAGATCACCCTCAAATACGCCCAGGAAGTCGGCGGCGCCACCACCGGCAGCGCCAACCTCTCGCTGGGCACCGAGGCGCTCGGCGGCTCTCTCGACTACAGCTACGACGGCACCGACTCCCGCATCGGCGGCGAGGCCCACTTCAAGCGCGGTGACTGGCACGGCAACGCCGAGTTCACCCACAACCTCGACCGGGGCGAGATGGAAAAACTGGGCTTTGAGCTCGGCTTCCGCGACCCTGACGAGTTCCGCGCCTTCTCTGTCGAGTTCTCCCGCAACGTCAAAGAAGGGGTCGCCAGCCACGAGCTTGGCGGCATGTTTGAGACCGAGCTGGGCGACTTCATGCTGCGCGGCCAGGGCCAGGCCACCTGGACCCAGGACGACGTCAAAGCCAACGCTGGCCTCCTTGGTGCCTACCGCATCAACGACAACTGGGCCGCCATCGCCGGTGGACAGGCCAACTACGACAGCAACACCGGCACCTCCTTCATGCCTCAGGGCGGCGTCCAGTATAAAGATGTTCCCCTGACCATGGGCTACGACCTGGAGACCAAAGCCGTCACATTTGGCATCTCCATCCCCTTCGGGCGGTGATCCTTCAGGCACCTTTGACCAAGCCTGAACAAAGCCTTGACAAGACCTGGACAACCCCCTAAAACCCCCCGCCACAACCCGTGACGGGGCGGCGCAGCTGTGTCTGACGCTGGCCCTCTCTGGAACCTCACTCGGAGAGCGACACCATGATGAAGACCACCGCCAGAGTCCTGGCGCTCCTGCTGCTCGTCAGCGCCACCATCGCTTGCGGCGACGACGACAGCAACAATGACACCGCCCCCAACAACGACACCGGCAACAACGACGTCAACAACGATCAGAACAACGATCAAAACAATGACGTCAACAACGACGAAAACAACGACGAAAACAACGACGAGAACAACGACGAGAACAACGACGTTGATCCCGTTGCCGAGTGTCAGGCGCAGTGCGAAGTCGTGGCGGCCTGCCAGGACATTGTGGACCTCTGCGGTGATCTGGTGCCCCAGGTCGTGGCCGGTTGCCAGCAGGCCTGCGAAGAGAGCGAAGACGCCCGCGGTCAGATCAACGCCACCATCGGGCTGGAGTGCAGCGTCGTGGCGCCCCTGGCCATCAACGGCTTTGAGCTCGAGGAGCTTTGCGGCGATGAGCCACCCGACGAGGAGCCCATCTTCTCGGGTGTGGTCACGCTCTCGGACTTCGCCACCGGCACGGACATCGCCCTCTACCACGAGCTTGAGGACGGCTTTGAAGCCATTGGCCTGCTCAACAGCGAAGGCACCGACGTGGTGGCCCGCTCCACTGGCGGCACCGAAGTGGCGGTCCTCGATCGCACCTCCGCGACGCTGACCCTGCTGGACACCGCCGATGAAGGCGTCACCCGCACCGAAATCTCGCTCGAAGCAGGCAGCAACCCCCAGGACATCCGCCGCATCGGCGACCACTACGTCCTGGCCAGTCTCCAGGGCACGGACCTGATCATCTTTGACGCCGAGTTCACGCAAAGCACCCTCGATTTGAGTGGCGTCAACGCCGACGACACCGACGGCAACCCCGAGATGTACGCCATCTTTGACTTTGGCGAAGGCAAGGCCGGTGTGCTGCTCCAGAACCTGACCAACTTTGCCTCGGTGGGCTCTTCGTACATCGCCGTGGTGGATGTCGCCACCGGCACCCTGGACCGCGCCGTGGAGTTGCCCGGCGGCAACCCCTTCTCTTTCTTTGTGCAGGAAGACGGCGTGATCCTGATCGCGCTCATCGAGAACTTCAGCGACCAGACCGGTCAGGTCATCGCCTACGACCCCAGCGACGACTCGATCACCGAAGACATCTTCACCGAAGAGGCTGTCGGCGGCGACATCAACAGCTTTGCCCCCGCTGACGACGGCTTCCTGGTGGCCATCAGCACCCCCGAGTTCACCACCAGCCTGGTGCACCTGTCGGGCGACGGCGAATTGACCGAAGTGCTGGCCACCGCCGGGTTTGACGTGGGCAACGTGGACCGCGTCAACGGCTTCCTGGTCGCCACCACCGCCGAAGACCCCGCCGGGCTGCTGGTCTTTGACGTGGCCGACGCCACGACGCCCCTGGGCGAACCCCGCAGCTTCTTTGAGCTGCCTCCCCGGGCCTTCTTTGGCCTGAAATGATGGCCAACGGCGACGTCAGCGCCCACGCGGGGTGCTGATGGAGCGCCGTGCGCTGCCAAAAACAAAGAAAGCCGCCCTGGTTTGATTTCAGGGCGGCTTTCTTTGTTTTTGGCGACCGTGGTCCGGTTCAGTTGGGCGACGATGACAAACGCCAACGCGCCAGCGGCTCCGCCAGCGGTCCCCACCCCTGGGTCAACGCCGCTTCCAGGCTCTCGGTGTCCTGCCCCTGTGTCTGGAGCATCAACCGGCCCGCGTGACCCAAAACAGGCCAAAGGCGCTCGACCCCATCAAAGGTCGGCAGTTCATCGCGGCCAAGCAGGCGCCCACGGGCGCGGCGGCCAATGGAGCGGGCCTGCTCACCGGCCAGCGGCACCACGTTCAACACGTCCACCGTCGCCAGGAGCAGGGTCATCTCCTGCTCTTGAGCTTGCGCCCCCCAGGCCCACGGCAGCTCCTGGAGCGGCAAGAGATAGACCTGGGGCTGCGCGGCGAGCCTGGGCGCCCATTGGCGCCACAGCGGCGCGCACGCCACCTTCGCCCGCGCGTCGAGCGCCTGCGAACCCAGCGCCCATTGGGAGACCGACAAGACGCCCTGCCCTTGCTCCGGTCCCTGACCCCACCACAAGCCCTGCTGGTCGGGCTTGGAGGCGTCAGCCTCCAACCAACGGCCCATCAGGACCTTGGCCAGCGCGTCATTGTCGTCGCCGGATAGAGGGACAAACCATTCAAAGAGGATCGCCGGGGTGGCCAGCGCTTTACGCATCAGAAGATCTCCACACGAGCCGCTCAGTGGCCAGAAAGACCCTGAAGATGACCAGCGCGCTGACCGCGACGACCATCAGGATCGACGCGGTGGCCAGCGACTGGGCAGGCTCGGTCATTTTAAGGGCGGTCCCGTCCCAGACTTTGTGAGGGTTGTGCCGCTCCCAGAGGGCCGCGGCCATGGCCAGCGAGAGCAAACACTTCCAGGCCAGGAAGAACCACAACCAGATGGGTCTGGCGGTGGCGATCATGTAGTGCACGGCGGCGATCAAGAAGATCCCCACGGCAAAGCCCGTCACATAGACCACCGCGACCATGTCGGGCGCCACCGCGCTCTGGTAGACCACCAGCGCCGCCGCCATCAGCTCGCCCATCGCCACCGGCAAGGTCACAAAGGAGGTCGGCACATGGAGCTTGGCCACCTTGACGCTGGCGTCGGCGATCTCTTTGGCAGAGATTTTACCGTCGTCGTCAGCGTCGACCCCTTCTTTGATGCCCGTGATGACCTCATCTGGAGTGACATTGCCGTCGCCATCGGCGTCGAGTCTGTCCTTGAGGTCCGTCAGGCGAACGGGGCTCTTATCCTCGGGTCGAGCTTGGTTCACCGCTCTCTCTGACCGGAGTTTGGCAACATGCACCATCACGGCGTCAGGCGCGACCATCGACGCCTGCCCACCACACACCATTAAACCACCCAACAACCGGTGGCATTCGAGCCATATTTGCAGCCTCGGGGGCCGTTAGGCAAGCGCGGGTTCTTCGCGGCGCAGCACCGTGACCGCCATCAGGTCATCCATCAGGCCAGGTTGATCAAAGAGCGCAAAGGCGTCCTGGACCTGACTGCGCGCCTGAAGTTGTTCAGCGGCGAGCTGCGCCAGCAGCACCCCCACGGCCACCCCGACCTTGGTGGGGAGGGTCTGACGCCCTTCGAGCCAGGTGTAGAGGGCCTCTTGCTGGACAAAGCGGTCGTTGAAGGTCCCCAGCACGTCTTGGAGGAGCTTGAGAGACTTGATGAGCGGCTTGAGGGCCTTGCGCGGGTAAAGCTCACGGAAGAGTTCGAGGAGGTAACGCAGCTTTTTGCACTTCAGACGCAGATCATGGACGTCATCGTCGGGGGTCAACTCATTGATGAGCCTGCCAGCGTCCAGGACCTGACGCAGCGCCTTGGTCAGCAGCTTGGCGGCCAGCTTGCCCATGGGGCGATCGGCTTTGGGGCCAAGGCGCGCGCCGTCGATGAGCGCGGCGATGGCCTCGATGCGCTGGTGGTATGCAGGATCGCGCAGCTCCGCAGCGATGGCCCGCTGCTCGGCGTCGCGGGTGGCCTTAAGGTCCTCAAAGAGCGGCCCCAGGCCGTCGCGCAGGCGTTCGGGCACGCGCGCCTCTTGTTCGGCGCGGCCAAGCAGGTGCACATCGCAGTCCCGCATGAGGTTGGTGCGGTGGGCCAGCGCCCGCAGCTCGATTTTGAGTTCGGCGGTGTCTTCGGGCTCAAAGACGCCCTTGCTGAGGGAAAGCACTGAGCGCGTCTTGCGGATCAAGACTCTGTAGTGGTGAAGAAACTTGATGTCGATGTCTTTGCACAGGCCATCTTCGGTCAGCCGCGCCAGCGCCAGCGTGGCGGCCATCATGCGTTTGATGGTGGGCCCAGCCGGGTCATCGTGGGTCATGTCGGTGTGGGGGCGCGTGGTCCATTTGCGGGGTTTGGCAAAGGTCTCTAGCGCCACCGCCACCGGGGGTTGATCGCGGTGTTGTTCCTGAGGGAGCGTGGCCAGCAGCTCATCAACCCGTTGGTTGTGGCCCGACATGGCAAAGAACTGCACAGTGCGCACTTGCTCGCCCCAGGTGTGCTCCAGCGCCCAGGCCACCCCGGTGCCCTGCGCATCGGCCAGGAGCCATCGCCGCTGTCGGACCTCGATATTCAGCCCATCCATCAGCGCGCGCAGGTCAATCAGCGGGCCGATCTCGGCCTCCAACGGCCAGCCTTCCATCTGAGAAGCCAGCGCCGGGGGGGCTTGGCCATCAAGGCGCATCAACACCACACCCAGCGCCTCTCTATCAAGCCAGAAGAGGTGTTCACCGTCGCCCAGCAAGACGCGTTGGGCGTGCCACAGGGACCAGGTCCAGGTGTCAAAGAGGCGCAGCGTCATGTTCTGGGGGTTGGCGCCCTTGAGGGTAAACCCTTCGGGCAGCACAAGGTCGGGGTGGAGGCTGTCGTCGTGGGGATCGGCGACCCAGCAGTCGCCAGGGTGCAGGTGAATGGTCATGTGCTGGTGGTGCGTTAAAGGGTGGCTTGGTCCAGGGCAAGGCCAAACCCCCTCTCAGATGCGCTCCGATGCTTTGCGAAGCTGTGCGCCGTGGCCCGAGCCGACCGGGCGACACAGTTTTGTCTTTGGGCCCGGGTTTGTGGGCCGTGTTGGAATCACCGGGTGGCATCTGAAGATCAACAAAAGGCGACACATAGCGTCACGCAGGGCGTAGGGATCATCATGGCGCGCCTGAGACACGATGTCGAGCATACGGTGAGGATTGAAGGCGGTGTCTGTGGTGTGTTACACCGCATCAGGATGATTTGCAGGCGTACCCGACTCCAAATGAAGGCCTGAAGGCCACCGCGAAGCCGCCCGAACGATGGCAAGAGGGCGTTTTGTGGACCCTATTGTGTGCGGCGAAGCTCGCTGCACGGGGCGCAGGGCCTGGCGGTCTTTGGAGAGGGGCGATGGGGATGACAGGAGAGCGCGCGTGAGCATAGAGACCTTCCAGATCTGGCTGGCGGTGGTGGCTTTTGTGTGGGGGGCGGTCTGGGGATCGTTCTTGAACGTGGTCATCTACCGCTTGCCAGCGGGCATCAGCCTGATCAGCCCGCCCAGCCGCTGTCCAAAGTGCGAGACCCCTTTGGCGTGGTACGACAACGTGCCGATCCTGGGTTGGTTGTGGCTGCGCGGCAAGTGCCGTTACTGCGGGGTCTCCATCCCGGCGCGCTATCCGGGCGTGGAGTTGTTCACGGGGATCATGTCGCTGCTGGTCTGGCTCCACGTCAGCGGTGACCGCCTCCTGGAGCCTCAAACGCCCGAGATGCTGCAAAACACATTGGTGGCGGTGGGCGCGGCCTTCTTCTTCTACTTCTATTTTGTGGCCATCCTGATCGCCATCACCTTCATCGATCTGGACGAGACCATCATCCCCCACGAATTGACCGCCACGGGGACGGCGCTGGGTTTGGCGGCGGCGTTCTTGATGCCTCGCACCGGCCCGATGATCGACCTTTGGCCCCAGGTTCAGTGGATGGACTCGGTCATCGGCTTGCTGGTCGGCGGCGCCTTCATTGCCTTCATCATCAAGGGTTACGCCTTTGTGAGGGGGATAGAGGGGATGGGCTGGGGCGACTTTACATTGATGGGGATGTGCGGGACCTGGGTGGGCTGGCGCGGGGTGATTTTTGTGCTCTTCGCCGCCAGCGTGCAGGGTTTGCTGGCGGTGCTGGTCTACGCGGTGGTCCAGAAGCTGCGCGGCAAGTCTGTGGCCGAGAGCGCCTTTTTGACCCCCGATGATCTGGACGCCATCGACAACCCCGAAGCTGCCCAGCAAGACCAGTCGCCACAATCGGACGCCGAAGACTCCGGCGCTGAGAAGAAAGACGGGGCCAACGGCGAGGGCGAAGACGAAGAAGAGGTCGGCTTTGGGCAGTTGGCGATCCCGTTTGGTCCCTGGATAGCGTTGGCGGCGGTGGAGTTTGTGCTTATCGGCGAGCGCGTGCTGCCGTGGTTGCTGGGGATCTGAGCGATGGGTCAGGCGCCGCTCAATGTCCTTGAAAACGCCGAAGCGCAGTTGCAGAGCATGCGCGATCAGCGCCGTCGGGGTCCAGGCCTGCGCCTCCAGTTGCTTCTCTCGCTGGCGACCATCTTGATGGTCACGGTGGTGCTCATCAGCGCCGTGGTCTTGAAGCTGGGCGAAGGCAACCTGATCCGACAAAAGGTCGACAGCGGGGTCATGGCCGCCACGCTCATCTCGCAGTCAGTGCGGGCAGGCCTGGACCCCAACGCGCCGCTGTGGAGCCCATCCAACCTGGACCACGCCCGGCGCGTCGCGGCGCTCGGCGCCCAGCACCCCGAAGTCACCAAAGTCACCCTCCTTGATGCCTCAATGACCCCGGTTGTCACGGCCCCGCGCCTGACGCGCCCCCAGGCTCTGACCCAGCCCCAACAAGAGTCCGAAGCCATCGCCCAGCAAGTCTTTGAGCAAGGCCGCCCGCAGTGGTTCATTGTCTCGGGAGGCCCAGGTCAGGGGCGAACGCTGAGGGTATGGACAGCGCTGATGGACGCCAGCGACCGCCGCCAGGGCGTGTTGGGGCTGGAATTGCCCATGTGGGAGGTGGACGACCGGATCGCCGCCAGCAAGCGCCTGATGCTGCTCTACCTCCTTCTGGACGCCGCCGCGCTGCTGGCGCTGGGCTACTTGCTGCTCACTCGCCTCATCGTGCGCCCCATCGACGCCATCGGGCAAGCCACCTGGCGCGTGGCTCGGGGCGATTACAGCCCCTCGCTGCGCGTGCGCTCCAGCAACGAAATCGGTCGTCTGGCCGAAGACTTCAACGCCATGACCGGCCAACTCCAGCGCCACCGCGACGCTCTTGAGGAGCGAATCGAGGCGCTGTCCAAGGCCAACCAGGAGCTGGCCCAGGCCCAGCAGAGCCTGATGCGCTCTGAGAAGCTGGCCACCGTGGGACGGCTGGCCGCCGGGGTCGCCCACGAGATCGGCAACCCCCTCTCTGCGGTGCTGGGCTATGTGGAGTTGCTCGAAGACGGCGGCATCGGGCCCGAGGAAGACGCCGATCTGCTGCGCCGTGTGGACAAGGAACTGCACCGCATCGACGGCATCGTGCGCGGCCTGCTGGATTACTCGCGCGCCGAAGCCCAGGGGCGCGCGTTGTGCAGTTTGACCGATCTGATCGAATCCAGCGTGCAGTTGGTCGAGGCCCAGCCGCGCTTTCGAGGCATTGATTTGCAGCGCCACATCGCGCCGTCACTGGGGCTGGTCGAGATCAACGAAGGCCGCATGCAGCAGGTGGTCGTCAACCTCCTGCTCAACGCCGCCGACGCAATGGGCGGCGCAGGCACCATCCACATCACCGCCCGCGCCATCGGCACCGAACATCTGGAGCTTGAGGTCCGCGACACGGGCCCAGGCATCGCCCCAGACGCCATCGATCACCTCTTTGAGCCCTTCTTCACCACCAAGCCGCCCGGCGAGGGCACAGGCCTGGGACTGGCCATCTGCCACTCCATCGTGGAGAGCTTTGAGGGGCGCCTGGAGGCCTCCAACGCTCCCGAGGGCGGCGCCGCCTTTGCGATCGTTTTGCCGGCCCACCGGGTCTCGCAAGACTGACCCCGACCACCACCGCTCCGAAAATCCCTGGCGACAGACGACCACGGGCTTGCTGCACCTCATAGACTGCTTTTCAAGCCCCAGATGTCACAGCGGCAAATGCGCACACGGTTCACTTTGTTCGGCGGTGGGTTTATGATGCCCCTGGCAGAACCATCATCAGAGGCAACACCATGCTCAGAGTGCTCGTTGTAGACGACGAGGAAAACATCCGCCATATGCTCAAGCTGATCTTGAAGAAGGCCGGCTACGAGGTCAAAGCGGTGGACAACGGACAGGCCGCGCTTGAAGAACTCTCCGTGTCCGGGTGGGACATGGTCCTGTCCGACATCCGCATGCCTCAGATGGATGGACATCAACTCCTGGACACGCTGGCCCAGCGCGACATCGCCACCACGGTCATCATGATGTCCGCCTACGGCGACCGCGACACCGCGCTTGAGGCCATCAAAAAGGGCGCCTACGACTACATCTCCAAGCCCTTCAAGAAGGACGAGGTCCTGCTCACCCTGCGCAAAGCCGAAGAGCGCGAACGCCTGCGCCGAGAGAACATGCGCCTGCGCGAAGAAACTCGCCGCACCTTCAGCTTTGACAACATCATCGCCCGCAGCGCCGCCATGCAAAAGGTCTTCAAGACCGTGCGCAAGGTCGCGGGCTACAAATCCACGGTGCTGATCACCGGGGAGTCAGGCACAGGCAAGGAGCTGGTCGCCCGTGCCCTCCACGTCAACTCCGACCGCGCCAAAGGCCCCTGGGTCCCGGTCAACTGCGGCGCCATCCCAGAGGCCCTGCTGGAGAGCGAACTCTTTGGCCACGTCAAAGGCGCCTTCACCGACGCCAACAAAGACAAAAAGGGCCTCTTTGAGCAGGCCGACAAGGGCACCATCTTCCTGGACGAGATCGCCGAGCTGCCGCTGAACCTCCAGGTCAAGCTCCTGCGCGTCCTGCAGGAAAACAACGTCCGCCCCGTCGGCAGCACCCGCAACCACCAGATCGACGTCCGCGTCGTCGCCGCCACCCATCAGGACCTCGAAAAGATGGTCGCCGAGGGCCGCTTCCGCCAGGACCTCTTCTACCGCCTCAACGTCCTGCCCATCGCCCTGCCCCCGCTGCGCGAGCGCATCGAAGATGTCCCTCTGCTCATCGAGCACTTCATCGAGCGCCACAACAGCAAGCTGGGCACCAACGTCGGCCAGATCAGCCCCGCCGCGCGCAACCTGATGATGAACTACGCCTGGCCCGGCAACGTCCGAGAGCTGGAAAACACCATCGAGCGCGCCATCGTCCTGGCCGACGAAAACCTCATCGACGTCGATGGCCTGCCCACCCGCATCAGCCAAAGCCAGGACTCCCTCAAACAACTCCTCAGCGGCGACAACCTCTCCATCAAACAAACCTCACGGGAACTGGAGCGGATCCTCATCACCCGCGCCCTGCAAAAAACCCGAGGCAACCGCACCCGCGCCAGCGAGCTGCTCGAAATCTCCCATCGAGCCCTCCTCTACAAGATCAAGGATTACAACCTCCAAAACATCGACTGGTAGTTTTGGGCGGCCCTAATGGCGTCAGACACCACGGAGGTCGCTCGCAATAGCGCTGCTATGGCTTCGCTCCCACCGAGGCGTCTGCCATCCATTATTGCTCGCCCAAAACCCGTGGATCTTTCTCTCTTTTCTTTTTGAAGTGCTTGGGTTTTGCGTCAGGTCGGTGGCGGCTTGGTGGCCGGTGACTCATCGCTGAGGGATTTGCTCTCTGCATCCATCGTTGCTTGCTCCAAACTCGCGGCTTCTTCTCTTCTTTTTGATCAGTTTTGAGCTTGGAGGAGTTCGACGGTGTGGCCGTCGGGGTCTTTGAGGACGGCCCGGGTGCCCCAGGGTGATGTGTGGGGTGGTTTGAGGACTTTGGCGCCGAGATTGGCGAGGGCTTGGACGGTGTCTTGGATGGATGTGACCTGGAAGCCGAGGCGAACGCTGGTGGTGGGCGAGGCTTTGGGGTTTTGGGGGTAGATCTCGAAGACGACGCCGTGGGTGTTGGCGGCGTAGTGTTTTGGGCCTTTGCCGTGGGCTTCGAGGACGAAATCGAGGCCAAGGGCGCGGTAGAAGTTGGCGGCCGCTTGGATGTCTGCGCTGCGGATGACCAGGAGGTTGAGGGTGGGTGGGGATGGGTTCATGGGTTGGATGGGGTGATGGCTCGGACCTCGGCGAGCCGCCTTTTGGAGTAGTCGTCGTCCCAGCAGACGGCGGCTTCCCAGGCTGCGGAGGCTTGTTGGGCGATGTCGTAGGCTTGGGCTGGCAGGTTGGCGGCGTTGTCGGGGAGCACCAGATCAAACTCGGGCACATCGACGTGGGACTCATCCCAGTCGATCAAACCCACGGCGTCGGGGGTGATGAGGATGTTTCTGTCGTTGGGGTCGCCGTGCAAGACGCACATTGGTCGCCCTGCGAGTCTCTTCCAGGCCGCCCGGCACCGGGCCACGCCTTCGGTGGGCATCTGGTTCAAGTCGACTTTGGTGCCGACGGACTCGGTCAGCAGGTCGGCGGATGACCTCCACCCGGGGCGCTGGGGCCAGTCGCGGGTCAAGGCGTGGAGTTTGCGCAGTTCTGCGGCAACTCTGGACCAGTCTTCAGGTGTTTTTGGGGGCCTGCCCTCCAGGTAGCTCATGACCACAATCCCCTTGGAGAAGAGCCGACCGTCGGTGGTGGGGATCGGCACCGGGACCGTCATGCCTTTCCCGCGCAGAAAGACCAGCAACCGGGTCTCCCAATCAAGGTCCGCGTCGCTGCGGCGGCCAAGACGCCCCACCACGACCTCACCATTCAAGCGCAGGCTCCAGACGTCGTTGGCGACGCCTCCGGTCAAGGGCTCGATCTTCTGTGCCGAAGGCCCCCAGTCTTTCAAAGCTTCCCAACCCATGCTTACCTCTCTCCAAAATCAATCTGAACCAGAATCAAAGAAGGTGGATTGCCGCCAGGACTGCGTTGAGGATCATCAAGACGAAGTCGACCACAAAGATCAGCAGCATGACGCCCTTGAAGACGTTCCACAGCCCACCTCCCTGGCGGTTTTTGAGCGCCATGGGGATGTTGCCAGCGAATTGGCTTCCATGGGCCAGCGCGTTGAAGATGAGCAGAACGGCCCATTGGCTGTCTTGATTGAAGCCGCCCAGGTTGAAGAGCAGCAGGATGTTGAGCACCGAGAGCGCCAGGTTGAACCCGCCCATAAAGCGGCCCGACTCGATCAGCGCCTCGTAGGCCGAATTGTCGCGGTGCTCCCGGTTGGGGACCAGCACCTTGGCGAAGACGGTCCTGCGCATGTAGAAGGCGTTGAAGCCCATCCCAAACCAGATGGCATTGAATAGAAATGCAGCGACGAGCATCGCCTTCGAACCTCTCTTGCTTTGCACACTCCAAGCGCCGACAGGTCACGCCCGGTCAGGAAGATCATGCAAGGGCCAATGCATCACACAGCCCCTTGAACCCCACCATAAAACCTCGCCGCGCGCGGCGCCACGGTTCAAACGCTTTCTTTGCGGCCTTTGCCCCACCACCACAACGCCCAACCCCCGACGCATTGGCCTCAGATATTTGAGGGGATGCGCAAAAATCCCACACGCTCCCACATTTGCCCTCCACCTCCCACCAAACTCGCAGTAGCCCCATCGAACTCGTCGTAACCGGCATGGAAACACATTCTTCCGCTCGCCTTACCTTTGGAATCCGCCCCATCCGATTTTGGCATGTTTGATGCTTCAGACGCACCCGAACGGATTTTTGTGTCGCTTGCAGACCGGCACACAACACTTTGATGCTCTCAAAGGAGGCAGCCCTGATGACCGCCCAACGTTCTCTCAACCGAGTACTCCAAAGCTTGCTGGCCATGCTCTTGCTGGCCTCACTGGCGGCTTGTGGCAATGGAAACCCGTCGATCAGCACCCCAGACAACCCCGATGGCCCTGACCAGCCCCTGCCCGACCCGGACAAGGATCCCGAGCCGGGCCAGAGCAGCTTTGTGTCGGCCGATGGTCGCAACGGCGAGCAGAGCCAGGATGGTGGCGAGCGCGACGGTGACGCGGCAGAGCCGGAGGCCGACGAAGGCTTTGACAACGACGGTGGGGATGAGCGCTCGGTCGAAGAGGGCGACATCTACCGGGTTTTGGCCGATGGGCGGATTTTGAACCTCAACGCCTTTCGCGGTTTGCAGATCATCGACTTCACCGACGTGGACAACCCCACCGTGGAGGGCCGCGTGCAGGTGACGGGTTATCCCGTTGAGCTTTACACCGTTGGGGACCGCGCGTTTGTCTTGATGAACGACTGGCGAGGATATTGGCGCAGCAACCACGACACGCGCCCTGAGACCTATCAGGGTGGTTTGGTGATGGTGGTGGACATTTCGGACCGCGCCAACCCGCGCATCACCGGTCAGGCCCAGGTCCCTGGGCATATCCGCACCAGCCGCCTGACGCGCGGCGGCGGCCAGGAAGCCCTCTACGTGGTCAGCAACCACTGGGGTTATTTTGAGAACGAAGAGGGCCACCAGGAGCACCGCACGACCACGTATGTGAAGAGCTTCAGCGTCTCGGAGCGCGGGGAGCTGACGGCGCGCACAGAGATCGACCTGGGCGGCTATGTGGGTGACATCCAGGCCACGGGCAACCGCCTGATGGTCTCTCGGATTGACTACAACAACCGCGAGCCCCGCAGCCGCATCTCGCTGATCGACATCTCCAGCCCCGACGGCAGCATGGTCGAAGGCGGCCAGGTGGAGGTGCGCGGCTATGTGGCCAACAAATACAACATGGACGTGCACGGGGACGTGATGCGGATCGTGTCGGGCTCGACCTGGGGCGGCACCCGCACCAACCACGTCCAGACCTACGACGCCTCGGACATCCACAACCTCGAAGAGATTGACCACGCCACCTTTGGGGACGAAGAGAACCTCTTTGCCACCCTCTTCATGGGCAACAAGGCCTTCTTTGTGACCTACCGTCAGGTGGACCCCTTCCACGCCTTTGAGATCACCGACGAAGGCCGCATCTACGAGCGCGCCGAGTACATCATCTCGGGCTGGAACAACTTCTTCCGCCCTGTGTCTGGCGGCGATCGGCTGATCGGCATTGGCTTCAACGACGAGAACGGCCGCACCCTGGCGGTGAGCCTCTACGACACCACCGACCTGAGCAACCCCGAGCCCTTCATTGAGCGCCAGGAGGTGGACACCACCTGGAGCTGGTCCGAGGCGGCCTGGGACGATCGCGCCTTCTCGGTGCTGGAGAACGCCGTGGAGATCGAAGGCCCCGGCGGCGTGACCGAGACCGGCATGGTGATGCTGCCCTTTAGCGGCTGGAACCAGGAGACCAACGAGTCCTTCGCCGCCGTGCAGATCTTCACCTTCTCGGACAACACACTGACCCAGCGCGGCGTCATGCACCACGGCACCCCCGTGCGCCGCTCCTTCCGCGCCAACAACAGCACCACCGCCAACCTCTCCGAGGCTGAACTGAGCCTCTTTGACCACACCGACCCGGCCAACCCCGCCGAGCGCGGCCGCGTCGAGTTGGCCCCCAACTACACCGACGTCCTGGTCTTTGGTGGCCACGGCGTGCGCGTCAAGAGCCAGGACTACTACTACTGGTGGTACCGCGGCCAGCAAGGCGACGAGTTGCCCCTGGACCGCCTCGAAGTCATCTCCCTGGCCGAACACCCCGACCAGGCCGAAGCCCTGGCCGCCATTGACATCATCGCAGGCTCCGACGTGCGCAAAGTTGGCCAGAACCTGGTCGTCACCCACATGGCCCCCGTGCCGGACACCAACCCCGTCGAGTTCGAGTCCACCATCGAGGTCTACGATCTCAGCACCGCCGATCCTCGCCTGACCGCCACGCTGACCACCGACCAGCTCCACCCCAGCAACAACTACTACGGCTACTACGACGACTGCTGGGACTGCTGGGGTTGGGGCCGCGCTCAGACGCAGAGCAAGACCGTGGGCGAGCAGGCGCTGGTCTATACCGAGAACATCCGCCAGGAGCGTCTGCTGGGCACCGAAGAGGTCTGCTACAGCTACCCCACCGAGCGCCACCACCGCGAATGCTGGGACGAAAACGGCGCCCGCGAGTGCACCTACACCACCGGCAACCGCGTCTGCCGCAGCCTGGAAGGCGCCCCGATGCACTGCACCGGCAGCTTCTACCGTTGCCACCAGGACACGCAGGGCCGGACCGAGTGCGAAGAACTTGAGCGCGGCGAGGTCGAGGTTCAGGAGAACTGCTACGAGCACGAGCGCTACCGCTACTGGAGCCACTACCGCTTCAACGTCCTGGACCTCTCCGACCCCAACAACCCCGTCCTGGGCCAGACCCTCGACATGCCCTCTGACGAGGAGAGCGCGGGTCTGGTCACCGATGGCGACGACCTCTACGTCTCCTACAGCGTCCCCGTGGAAGTCGAAAACGACCCCCGTCCCTTTGTCCGCTACTTCTTTAAGCGCGTGGACCTGTCCAACCCCAGCGCCCCCGAAGTCGCCCGTGGCATCAACGTCCCCGGCCACCTGCTGGCAGTCTACGACGACGGCCAGGTGGTCGTGACTCAGGACACCGTCTGGGGCGAAGAGATCATCGAAGCGGCCATCAACAAGCTCAGCATCGTCAACGGCCGCGCCCTGCTCGATGGCCGCCGCCGCCTGCACAACCAATACGTCCAGAGCGTGGCGCTCGATGAGCGCGGCAACCTCCTGGTCAACCACCGCAGCCCCTGGAGCTACTACTACAACGACCAGGAGCAGGAGGCCCAGAAGCTGACCATCATGTCCGTGGCCACCGAGAGCCTCTCAGTGCTGGCCGAAACCGACGTGGACATCTGGGCCCAGCTCCAGGACGTCCGCGATGGCCGCGCCCTCTTCCAGGTCCCCGGCGGCCTGTTGGTCATGAACCTCGACGAGCCCTCCGAGCCCGAGGTTCAGTCCTACTTCCCCACCCGCGGTTGGCCCCGGAGCATCAGCCTCCACAACGGCCAGGCCTACTTCGCCGCTGGTCGCTACGGCCTCTACCGCTTTGACCTGAACACCTTCAACATCCACTGATACGACCCCAGGCCAGCCCCGCACCGCTGGCCCAGGGTCTGTCTGACAATTGGAACCAAGCTCCGGCGAGGCCGATGGTGTCGAGGGAGAGAATCGAAAGGCTTGGAGTCACGACAGTGACTCTCAAGAGATGAGCACTGGAAAGTGCCACCTCTTAGACCTTTCGATTCTCTATAATCGAGGAGAGCACAGACGAACCGGAAGTTCGTCGAGCATCGACGACGACGAGATCGGCAGAAGAGTCAAAGGGCTTGGAGTCACGACAGTGACTCTCAAGAGATGGATACTGGAAAGTACCATCTCTTAGACCCTTTGACTCGTTACAGTGGCCGTCGGGTGACGGGACAATTGTCAGACAGAACCTAGACCCGACGCCCCTCGGTGGCCCCCTTCACCCGCCCTTGCGGACAAAGGTGAAGGGATAATTGACGATCACCACACCCTTGGTGAAGGACGGGAACTTCAGGCGATGGATCCCGCTGACCACACACCCCTCCACCTGAGCGTCGCCCAGCGTCGAAGACACCGCTCTGGCGCTGACCACGCGGCCGCTGGCTTCGATGGTGAACGACACCACCAGCTTACCTCCCAAAGAGGGGTTGCCCTGCAAACGTTTCTCGTAACAGTACCTAAAACGGGCCATGTTGCTGCGGATGCGGCGCTGAATGATCCCACGGTCCAGGTTCCCCGTCGAAGACACAGGCCCTGGGCGAATCACCCCATGCACCTCGACCTCTTCTTTGTCGTTGTCGAGCAAACGGCCGGGGTGCTCTTTGTAGCGGTTGCGATCCACTGTGGCCATCTGACGCCTGCCAAGCTTGAAGCCCTTGCCATCGCCCGGAATCCCAAAGTCTTCGCTGACCCCCAAACCAGCCAGCGGACCTCCACCGGCCGAACCCGGCGCCGATTTGTCTCCGCCGTGGAGGTTGCCCGCCCCCATCCGAGACACCGCCTTGTTCAAGTCCCCCTCAAAGAGCGACGCGCGCTGGTTGCCCGACATCGCCGACAAGATCCCCACATCCCCCGCATCCCGAACCGGCGCCTTGGCCTTGGGACGCCACGCGCGCCGCGGCTTCTTGGTCGGCTTGGCCGAAGCCACCGCCTGCGGCTTCCCGTCGGGGGACTCCGAGGCGTCCTCCTGGTCGTCCTGACCCGGCAGCGCTTCCGTCGGCGGCAGCTGCTCGGGTTTGACCGCCGGTGCCTTCACAAATCGATCGTTGAGCTCAAAGGCGTCCAGGTTCACCGCGTAGCTCTCGGCCGGAATCATAAACGCCAGCGCCAGCAACAAGAGGTGCACGCCCCCAGAGAGCATCACCATCAGCCCCATGTGATCGCGAAACCACCCCAGCGTCCCCAGCCTTGACGCCAACACCGGCACCGGCTCACGGCTGAGCCTGGCCTCCACACCGTCGCACTCAAGCACCAGCGCGTCGCCGACCTCAAGGACCAACGCCGCGCGCTGGCCATCAAGGCGCCCCACAAAACCCTGCTCCATCAACTCATCGAGCCCATAACGAGCATCGTGACGCTCCACATGCCCGGTGGCCTCAATCGGAAAAATCACCTTCCCAGCCCCTTGCAGGTGATCGACCTCAAAGCGGCGCGCCATGGCATGCTCCGGGTCCAAACCAGGGCTGCGCAGCACGCCCGTGTCGTGGGCAGGCACGTTGAGGTCGCTGATCAGAAACGGCCCCTGGCTGGCGCGCACATGCACCACATCCCGAAAGCGCATCGTGGACTTTTTCTCGGCGGTGGTCTTCATCACAAACTCCTACGGGCACAGCGTCCAGTTCGTGTCGTCAAAGGCGCACCAATGCCCCAAAGGCACACCGCGCCAGCACACCACCGCGCACAACGGACGAGGCAAGACACAACTCGGCCCCATCGCCTGATCACGGCGATTCAACAACACAAATTTTGAATGTCATGGATGGGGTTTGGGCCGAGCTTTGCCTCGGCTCTGACCACAGAACGGGCCATCGTGGCCGCCTTTCCATGGCGCTCGTCACCAACCCCTATCGGGTGTCGCTTGTAGGGTTTGACAGCAAAGGATGGGGGAAGTTCCCACAAAATGGTGTTTTTATGGGAAAAACCGCGTCAAGGCACCATCAGCGGATCGTCACAGCGCCGCTAAAGACCCGGCGCAGGTCGCCGGTGGCGGCAAAAGACTCCAGGACGTGGCGCGCGCTGGCGGGCATCCGTCCGGCGTAGACGACCTTGCCGTTGAGGATGATGCGGGCGTTGCGCGACACGCGGTTCTTGGGGAAGTAGACCTTCAAGTGGCGCGGGTTGCGGCTGGTGGTGATGTGCACCACGGTGGTCTTGCCCTTGCGTTTCATGGACGCCTTGATGTCGCCTGCGCCCTTGGCCGACAGCCAATAGATCATGTCGGGATCCGAGCCACGCACGCGGTTGTAGCTGAAGCTGCTGGTGTGCTTGCGCTTCTTGGGCAGGAACCACTTAACGGCCTTGGGGTTCAACTCCGAAAAGAAGTCGTGACCGCCGCCGGGGACCTCAATGTAGCGCGGCTCGTTGCCCAACTCCTTGAGGCGCTGCACGATCCACTGCGAGTTGGACGGCACAATCTGCGAGTCGCGCGCACCGTGGATCAAGAAGGCCGGCAGCTTGGACATGTTGTCGTACCACTGCTCAAAGGCAAAGCGCGCCGGGCACCTGGGCACCACCGCCGCCCACAACCAGGGGAACTTGGTCGCCAGGTGCAGCGTCCCGGTGCCGCCGTTGGACAAACCGCCCACGGTCACCATGTCGGTGTTGATCCGGTAGTCCCGCATCATCCGGCGGTAGACTGCCAGCACCGTTGCCTCACCTTGTGGAGACCACCAACGGCCGCCAGGCGTGGTCGGACAGACCAGGATGAACTTCTTGGGCCAATCGTCGCCCCAACGGCGCTGGCAGGTCGCCGGACCATTGCCGCCACCGCCGTGCAGGCTGATGTGCAGCGGCCAGCTCTTCTTGGGGGTGTATCCCTTGGGAACATACACGGCGTACCGATCGGCGCGCCCTTCGGTCTTGATGGTCTTGAT
>CAKZKQ010000765.1 GCA_937123825.1 uncultured Pseudomonadota bacterium | reverse complement strand
CGGCCCTAACGGCGCCAGGAACCACGGAACTCACTCGCGGTAGCGCTGCTACAGCTTCGTTCGTCCCGAGGCCCCTGACATCCGTTATTGCTCGCCCAAAACTCAGACCTCTCCTCTTTTTCTTTTTGAGGCGCGTCAGGCCAGTGGCGGTTTGAAGGGTCTTATAGCGCTGCTATGGCTTCGCTCGTCCTGAGGCCCCCTGCATCCATCATTGCTCGCCCCAAGCCCGTGGCTTCTTCTCTCTTTTTTGAATTGCTTGGGTTTGGCGTTTGTAGGTGGTGGTTCAGGCTCGGTGATTCAACAACGTCGCCTGTGGGTTCAATTGCGTTCATCCAACGAAGCCGCCTGTCCCAAATCAAGCGCCAACCCAACAACAACGTCACCTGCGGGAAAAATTACGTTCCATTGTGCGAAGCTGCTTGCTTGAATCAAGCGCCATCCGTTCAACGACGTCACCTGCGGGACAGATTACGTTCCTTCTTGGCGGAGCTTCCTGTTCGAATCCACCGCCACCCGTTTAACAGAGCCACCTGCTGGAATCGGCTGCGTTTCTGCTGGGATTGTGTGGGTTGGGGCAATAAAAAAGCCCGCGCTGTGTGTGGGCGCGGGCTTGCGGGTGGGGGATGCGACTGTGGGTCAGTCGACCTCGACCTTGCGGGCTTCGAGTTCTTCATCGGTGTCTTCGCCGAGGGCTTCTTCGACGATGCCACGGCCGCGTTTGCGCAGGCCAAGGGTGTATTCGGTCAGGCCGATGAAGATGTAGAGGAGCAGGACGCTGGCGAAGGTGGCCCCGGCGCCCATGGTGGCGCTGCCGGCGATGAGGTAGGTCACCAGGCCAAGCAGGACGAAGCCGGCGCGGCCACGCAGGCGGATCTTCTTGAAGGTGCGGTAGGGGACGTTGGAGACCATCAGGCCGCCGAGCAAGAGCGTCATCAGGGCTGCCGAGCCGCTGCCGCCGGTCTGCATTTTGCCGGTCAGGGTCATGTGGGCCAGGATGACGGAGATGAGCGTGCCAGCGGCCAGCGGTATGGGCAGGCCGGTGAAGTGCTTGGAGGGGCCGGTGGCCTTGGCGGCCTGCACGTTGAAGCGGGCCAGGCGCATGATGCCGCAGGCGACAAAGGCAAAGCCGGCCAGGACACCCAGGAAGCCCAGCGGCTCAAGACCCCACTTGAAGACCAGGAAGGCGGGGGCGACGCCGAAGGCGATGGCGTCGGCCAGCGAGTCGAGCTGGACGCCGAACTCGCTTTGGGTGTTGGTGGCGCGGGCCACCCGGCCATCAAGGCCGTCCATGACCATGCTGATGACCAACATCCAGACCGCCAGTGACATCTGGCTGACGGTGTCAGCCCCTGAGACCAGGATCATGGAGTAGAAGCCGGTGCAAACGCTGGCCAGGGTGAAGAGATTCGGGAGGATGTATTTTGCCTTGCTCAGATCCATGGTGATCGTCCTGGGGCTTGTATTGTGCGGGGCGTTGTCTGTGCCCGATGCGTGTCAATGGTGCGTGTTCGGTCTGGGGCCGAAACGTGTGCTGGAGCCAGGGTGCTGACTGCGCAGTCACCGCCGGAACTTCAGCAAGGTGTGTGCCACCATCCAGAAAGGCGCTGGACGCGGTAAGATATGATCTTTATGTGCCTTTGGCAACGGTGTGGTGCGGATCCAGTGCGCAAATGGGGTCGGAACGGGTGTGTAATGTTTTTCGCACCGTGCAGTGCTTTGCGCACATCAGGGGCGAATGTGGTTGCTCGCCTTTGGCCTCGCCGTGGGCAGTGCGGTGTTTAACGCGGCGGCGAGCTCCAGCGCTCCTGGGTCCAGGGAAAGTCGGGGTAGAAGACCTCTTCAAGAAAGAGGCCGTGTGGTGGGGCGGTGCGCCCGGCCAGGGTGCGATCGCCGGTCTGGAGGATCTGGTCGATGCGCTCTGGGGGGATGCGTCCGTAGCCGACGTCCATGAGGGTGCCGACGATGATGCGGACCATGTTTTTCAAAAACGCGGTGCCCTGGACGATGATGCGGCCGCTGAAGTGGCCAGCGGCCGGGGGGATGAGTTCGACGCGGTAGAGGTGGCGGACGGTCTTTTCGGCCTCGCAGGAGCTGGCCCTGAAGCCCGCAAAGTCGTGCGTGCCCAGCATGCGCTCGGCGGCGGCCTTGATGCGGGCCTGGACCTCCTCGTCGGCGGGGTGGCGCATGGCCCAGTGGGTGCGCCGGGCGAAGGGGTCTTCGATGCGGTTGAACCACAGGCGGTAGCTGTAGATCTTGCCCCTGGCGCAGTGCCGGGCGTGGAAGGGGCGATCGGCGTGGTCGAGTTCGTGGATGAGGTCGGTGCGCAGCGCGCTGATGTCGTCGGGCAAGAGGGCGTTGAGCGCGCGTTGAAGCTCAAAGCGGCCCATGTGCCGATGCCCTTCGGGCGGCGCAAAGGAGACGACCTGTCCCACGGCGTGGACGCCCGCGTCAGTGCGGCTGGCGCCGCCGACGTGGATGGGGGTCCCAAAGATGTGGGTCAGCGCGGCGTTGACCTTGCCCTGGATGGTGGGGACGTTGGGTTGGATCTGCCAGCCGTGATAGGGGGCGCCGTCATAGGCGATTTCGACTCTGTAGACGGCCATGGTCCTGATGGGGTGTGGTGTGGGAGGGGTGGGGGGCCGGAGAGGGCAGCGGATCAGTATTCGAAGGCGATGCCGAACATGACGTTCTGATCGGAGAAGTTGAAGGACTCGCTGCTGCCGAAGTCATCGACCTGGTAGATGGTGAAGTCGGCAAAGAGGTAGGTGTTGGCGATGCCGAAGTCAAAGAGCAGAGTGTCGGCCGAAACCTCATCGAACCAGTCGAGCAGGATGTAGATGCCCATGGAGGCGTGCCAGCCCAGGGTGCCGCCGATGGCGTTGTCGGTGGAGCCGCCGTTGTTGAAGGTGGCGATGTCGCCCTGACCGCTGGTGATCCACCAGATGTAGTAGTCGAGCCCGGCTTTGAAGACGGGGACAATGGGCAGGTCGAGGTCCACGGCCAGAACATCGAAGCGGTAGACCAGCGACAGGCGCATGGGCAGTAGGTTGAGTTCGGTTTTGTCGACGCTGGTGGTGCCGTCGGCGTTGACGGACTCACCGGTGATGTCCATCAGGCCGACGGTCAGGCCGACGCCAGCGGTGCCAAAGCCGTTGTAGAACTGGCTGTCGAACTGCAGCTCAGTCAGAAACATGGACTCGTTGCCGAAGGTGGTCTTGTAGGGGCTGCCGTTGACGCCGCTGTCGATCTCGGGGAGGTAGACGCCCATGCGCAGCTCAATGGCGCCCGAGGTGGGCAGGCGCCCCTCATCGTCGTACTTGGCCAACTGGGCCTCGGCGGTGCCGGCGCTGGCACAGGACGAGGCCGCTGGCCCCGTGCCGACCCTCGCGGCCGCGGTGCCGGCCGCGCACGATCAGCTCCTGGCCCCTCCGAGCCCATGGCGCCCCTGCCAGGGCGCGGCCCAGCTCGCGCTGGACGAGCAGGGCTACCTCGAGATCACGACGGAGCGCAGCGGCTACTGCGCCGACTCGCGGCAGCGGCTGCACATCGCTGATCTTGACGAGGCCCTGGTG
>CAKZKQ010000764.1 GCA_937123825.1 uncultured Pseudomonadota bacterium | reverse complement strand
ACGGTCGGACCGAAATGCTGCGTTTCATCACAAAGCACAGTCTGGTCCGCTTTCAGATGAACCCGCATTTCCCGGTCAATACGGTGGCGATCATGCGCGGCGCCTTTGTTCACAGAACCGCTGTAGGCGACGAGATCGCGCAGGCCGCCAGCGCAACCCTCCAAGAGGAAGCCAACAACGCCCAGGACTTCGGTCCGCGCGAGTTTGTCTCTCCGTTTAAGAGCGGCGCCATCGCCGACCGGGTCTTGAGCTTCAACCACACCGGCACCAGCTCGGAGCGGGGCATCCTGGACGGGCTGCGGTGGGTGCTTGGCAAGGCCAGAGTTCAGTTGAACAACGGCGGGCAGTCCCCCATCAACTTCAATTATGGGCGCGCCAACACCAACTTTGAGCCCAACAAGCGTTATCAGGTCGATCCCGAACGCTTTGACTTCTCGCTGGGCTTCCCCATGCAGGACAACGGCAACCATGGGGATTTGTCGATGCTCTATGGCCTGGATCAGCGCCTGAGCCACGATGAAAACGGCACCGATCTGGGGGTCGCCCTCTACATGGTCCGCACCGGGGAGCTGCCGAATGCGCGCGCGGTGCCGATCCGCACGCTCTATGCCCGCATCAAGGAGGTGACCCCGACCGCGTCGGCCTTCCGCGACCCGTGGCACATGCACCGCGACCTGGACAAGGCCACCGGCGCCTTCATGTATACGCTGCTGACCGGGCACTGCGCCTTGGACGAGGAACCGGCGGACGTGGACTCGGACGCCTGGCGCCAATGGACCGCCCACCGGATTGGGTATGAGACGGCCTGGACCTTGATGCATCTAAGCGGCGTGGCCCCCTGCTTCAAAGTGCTGCCCGAGTCGGCGCAGAGCACCTCGGTCACCCCCGAGCAGAGCGCCCAACTCTCCATCTCCTTTGCCAACACCGCCCCTGGCGCTTCGGTCACCGTCACCCTGACGACCGACAACGACGCGGCGGTCACGATCAGCCCCAGCGAGTTGGTCTTCACGCCCGAAAACCACGGCGTCCCCCAGACCGTCACCATGACCGGCTTGGACGGCGAGCCTGCCCAGGATGTCTTTGTGATCACGGCCAGCACGGAGTCGGACGACGCGGCCTTTGATGGTCTCGAAGACCGCTGGCAGTACACGGTGAACCGACCGTAGGCCCTGAGTCAGCATCAGGAGTCTGTGGACGGAGATGGGCTGACGCCTTTGAGCCGGTCGTTGTGGTCTTTCAAGGACGCCACAATGGCATCTCGAAAGGCCCTCAACCGAACGCTGCGTCTTAAATCCGGGTGCACCACAACCCAGATGTCCATCGCAGGCACGGGCTCGCACAGACGCGGCAAATGTCCGTCGGCCATAAAACAGGGCAACCAGGCCATGCCCAGCCCGGCTTTGCAGGCGGCAAATTGAAGCGTCACGTCGGGAAAGTTGCCCACACGCGGAAGCTTGGCGCGCGGGCCCTCTTCGGTCTCCCCAACGTTCCTGGGCGCCTGCGCCCAACCCACCCAGGCTTCCTGGTTCAACCCGTAGATCGCACGGTAGGCGGTCGCCGCCTTGCGGCCAACGAGGTGCTCGGCAGGCTGCACCCCCACAGGTTTGAGCCGCACAGCCACGTCGGCTTCAGCGCGCTCAAGGGCCGAGAGCGCTGAGGAGGGCAGCAGGTGCAGGTCGAGTTCGGGCCAGCGGCGGCTGAACCGGGCCAGATCGGGCATCAGGAGGTGGTTGGCGAAGGCCAGCGGCATGGTGACGCGCACTGTGCCGCGCAGTTCGGGGTCGGCGGCCTGCGCAGCGCGGCCCAGCGCCAACATCGCGCGCTCTACGTCTTGGGCAGCCTGGGCAATCTTCAGCGCCTCGGCGCGGGGGTGGAGACCATTGGCCCTGCGGTCAAAGAGCGTCAGGCCAAGCTGCGCTTCGAGCGCGGTCAACCGCCGCCCGGCGGTCGCGTGGCTGATGTTCAACTGCTCGGCCACGTCACGCAGGCTGGTCGCGCGCATCGCGATCAAAAAGACCCGCACGTCGTTCCAGTTGAGCTTATCCAACAAAGACATCGCCCTCTCCACAACACCACACAGACTGCGCATCCAGGGGTTCAATACCCCGGGATCGGGGCCTTGCCGACCCACCTGTCCTCGGAAACGCATTTGAGCATAAAGTCGGCCACGTCGCCCTGGGAAATGGACGAGCTGGGCGCGCGATCGGCCAAAACGCGGTAGTCTCCCCTTGCTGGCCCTTCCACAATACGCGGTGGGCGAACGATCACCCAATCAAGCCCCGTCGCCGTGATGATCTCGTACTCGCGCTCTTTGGCGCGGGCCAGATGCTTTTGCATGGACCGCAACAAAAAGCTGACCACGCGGCGCCTGACCGTCATGTGATCCTCGGGGGTCACCACCACCATGGCCCCAGAGATCGCCACCAGCCGCGCCACGCCGTGCGTTTTCATGGCGGCCGTGATCTTCTGCATCGCCGCGCCAAAGACCTCGACCTGATCGGCGGTGTTGACGCGGGCGCCCAACGCGCTGATGACGGCGTCTGCCCCTTCCATCACTTTGGACACCCCATCGGCGTCGCCAAGCTGCCCTTTGACCACCGTCAACCGCGGGTGGGGGGTGAGTTTTTCGGGACTTCGCGCAAACGCAGTCACCTCATGCCCTGCCTCAAGCGCCTGCAAAACCACCTGGCGCCCAACACCGCCAGTGCCTCCAAAAATGACCAGTCTCATGATGTGCCTCATGTCCACGCAAGCCCTTTGCCAGAAACTCGACGGGTTCGAGCCCTGCCAAAACGGCGCTCTCCAATCTGCCGCTTGCGTTGTTGCTGAAGGCAATATAGTGGCCACAACCCTTGCACAGAAGAGCCACTTTCGACACCCAACGGTGCATAAATGCTCCACACCAAACACCGCGATCGTCTGGAAATGCAGACGGCGCGGTGTACGTTTTACGGGCACACATGAAGGGGCTCGAAGAAGCGCAAAGAGACGCACAAACACCAAAGAGACGCGGAGGTAGACCATGAAGCGCATGTTCCTGGGATTGATCTCTATGCTGTCGATCGGCGCGATGGGCTGCGCCTCGTTCGGCTTCCCGCTGGCCCCCGAGCAAGAAACCATCCAAAACAAAATCTACCAGGAGTGCATCTCTGGCTGCATGCCCGTGTGCGAGTCGCTCTACTACTCAGAGGCCGTGCTCTACCCTCAAAACGCCAACACCCAGACCTGCCTCGACGACGACCGCTGCGAACAGTGCCTCTCCGACTGCAAAGGCCACGCTGAATAGCTCGCCCTATCCCTCGCCCCTCCCCTTTCACCAAAACGGCAACGCCTCCAACAAACACCTGCGAGGGCTGGTCCACCACCGCTTGCACCTTCCCAAGCAGACCGCCCTCAAACCAACAAGGGCAGCGTTACCCCAGCACCCGCAACCCAATGCTCGCCACCCTGGTGACCCCACAAGCGCCTTGTTAGAATGCCTCGCCAGTCCACAACCGCACCAGGCCTCTCACAAGCGGGCTCGGTGCCAACACAGAGCGAGGCGTCCCCCATGGCCGAAAAAATGATCCTTCAGTTGCCGATCCAACCCGACAAGCGCGCCGGTTTTGTCGCCATGATGAACCAGTCACTGGCCCAAACCCGCGCCTACGACGGCTGCATCAGCGCCGTGGTCTGGGTCCCCGAAAACAGCGACAGTCTGGTGTGGGTCTACGAGGAGTGGGAAAGCCGCCAGCACCAACGCGCCTACTTCAAGTGGCGCGCCGAAACCGGCATGATGGAAAAACTCGGCCCCCTGATGGCCGGCAAGCCCGAAATCATCTGGCTCCAGGAGCCTTGAAATCCCATCAACGGGCCGCCTGCGCACTCTCGATTGCGGCCATGATTCGAGCCTGCACCTGGGTGTCGTAGCCTGTGGGGTGGAGTTTGCGCTCCTTCATGTTGGTGTCAAAGTAGCGCCCCGTCACCCCGTCCAGCTTCTCTGTGGTCGCCCCCCAGATGGTGGACCTGGCCGCTTTCGCTGCGCTCTTGCCGCCGTCCTCGGCAAAAAGGAGCTTGAAGAGCGGGTAGAAGATCTTCATCACCCCTGGCAGCGTCTTGGCGGACATGGCGCCCGTCATGGCCGTTGACGCCCGGCCTGGAAAGAGGACGTTGACGCTCACGCCCTCGGGTTCCAGTTCCCGCGCCAACGACATCGACATGGCCTCCATCACGCTCTTGGAGTGCGTGTAGGTCATCAAGCCCTTGAAACCCTTTTCGGCCTGGAGGTTGTCCGCATCGACGCGCGCGGGCTTGTCGCCGCCGGTGACGTTGAGCACGCGGGCGTTGCCTGCGGCCTTGAGCGCTGGCAGCACCCCCAACGCCAGGCGCCTTGGTGCCAGCACGTTGACCGCAAAGTGCATCTCCAACCCATCCTGGCTCCTCTTGAACTCGCTGCCCAGATAGCCGGCATTGTTCACCAACACATCAATGCGCTCAAACCGCTCCAACAACGCGCCCGCAAGGGCATCGACGCCTGCCATCGAAGACACATCGCCGATCACAAGCGCCACGTCGCCGTTGCCTGTCTCCTCCACAATCCGACGCCGCGCGGCCTCACCGCGCTCCTGGTTTCGGC
This sequence comes from uncultured Pseudomonadota bacterium, assembly GCA_937123825.1. GTDB lineage: Bacteria > Myxococcota_A > Bradymonadia > Bradymonadales > CAKZKQ01. The sequence goes on along the minus strand of CAKZKQ010000764.1, from coordinate 1,371 downwards.
CTGTGATCACCACGCGGGCGCCGGTCTTGGCGATGCCAATCGCGCTCTGATACCCAATCCCCCCCGTACCCCCCGTGATCACGACCGTCCGCTTGTTCTGGCTGCTCATGTGCTGCTCCCCTGGGCAAATTCTGACCCTGTGCACGCATGCACAGCTTGACTCGGGAGCAATCTAACACGCATCAAATATGTACATAGAGGCCATATTCGCGCACCACATGTGCGCATTTGCAGCACTGAGACGCCATGGAACGCTGGAACGAAGTCCGAACCGCCTACGCCGTCATACGCCTGGGCACGGTGAGCGCCGCCGCCGAAGCCCTCGGCCTCCACCGCGCCACCGTCATCCGGCACATCGACGCCCTTGAAGAGGCCCTGGGTTCGCGGCTCTTCATCCGCCACGCCCGTGGATACACCCCCACCGAAGCGGGCCTCGACCTGGGGCGCGTGGCCCAGACCACCCACGAACAATTCGACAAGTTCGCCGCCCGAACCCGTGGGCGCGAAACGACCCTCACCGGAGAGATCATCGTCACCTCCGTAGAGCTGCTGGCGCCACTCATCACCCGCGCGTTGGCCCGCTTTCGTGCCGATCACCCCGGCACCACGGTCCGCTACATCGCCAGCGGACGCATCCTGGAGTTGGCTTACGGCGAAGCCCACCTGGCGGTCCGGGTGGGCAAAAAGCCCGACCACCCGGACAACGTCGTGCGGCCCTTTATGCCGCTGCGCTCAACCTTCTACGCCCACACCCGCTACGTCGAACAACACGGCCTGCCCGCCTCAGAGGCCGAACTGGTCAACCACACCTTCATCTCCCACCAGGACCCCACCCGCACCCCGTTCTTTGCCTGGCTCGAAGCCCACGTCCCTGCTCAGAACATCGTCCTGCGCAGCAGCAACCAACGCGTCCTGCTCGAAAGCGTGCTCGCGGGCATCGGCATCGGATTCATGCCCGAGTTCCAGGCCCAAGCCCTCGGAAACCTCCACCCCATCATGCCCCCGCGCCCGGAATGGGCCATGCCCTTGTGGCTGGTCACCCACGTGGACCTCCACCGCACCGCCAAGGTCCAAGCGCTCTCACAAGCACTCCTGAGCGTCGCGGCGCAAAGCTAGTTTTGCTTTTTTGGAAAACAAAGCCCCAAAAACATCCATTTTCATTCCCCTCATGACTTCATAAACTCCCACACGTCAACCCAAGAGTGCCTCGCATGGGACCATCACCTGCGCATCGCGCAGGCGGCTCGCACTCATACCAAGATGCAGACGAAAGGCTTGCTTTGGGGCGAGCAATAACGGATGGCAGGGGTGAGAGAAGACAGGTCAGTGCTGGCAGTGGCGAGGGCAGGACGGGCAGATCGAGGAGAGGCG
>CAKZKQ010000763.1 GCA_937123825.1 uncultured Pseudomonadota bacterium | reverse complement strand
CGAACCACAAGGAAGCCAAGCGCAGCGCCGGCGACCGAACCAAAAGCAAGCCAAGCGAAGCGACGGCGCCGCGAACCAAAAGAGAGCCAAGCGCAGCGCCGGCGAACGAACCGCTCGCTCACACCGTGAGCGAGCCCAGCGAGCCCACCAGGAATTGGTGGGCGGATTGGTGGAAGTGGTGGATGTTGGGGGCTTTGCGCCAGCCGTGACCTTCGTCGTCGTAGACGTGGTAGAGGTGGGGGGCGTTGCGGCGTTGGAGTGAGGCGACGATGGCTTCGGCCTGGTCGATGGGGACGGCGCGGTCGAGTTTGCCGTGGTAGATGGCCAGGGCGTCGGTGATGCGGTCGGCTTTGTGGATGGGGGAGCGCTCTTTGTAGAGGTTGAGGGCCTCTGGGAGGGGGCCGATGAGTCCGGCGCAGTAGCTGGATTCGAATTTGTGGGTGGCGGCGTCGAGGGTGAGCAGGTCGGAGATGCCGTACATGCAGACGCCTGCGGCGAAGACGCCGGGGTGGTCGGTGAGGGCCTGGAGGACGGTGTAGCCGCCGGCGCTGCCACCCATGATGGCGACGCGGCCGGGGGCAGCCAGGCCTTGGGCGACCATGTAGCGGGCGGCGCTGACGGCGTCTTCGACGTCGTAGACACCCCATTGGCCTTTGAGGGCGTCGGTGTGGGCGCGTCCGTAGCCGGCGCTGCCGCGGTAGTTGACGTCGAGGACGGCGAAGCCCCGTGTGGCAAAGAATTGGTTGAAGAGCGAGAAGCGCGAATCTCGCCCGACGGTGGGGCCGCCGTGGATCATGATGATGGCGGGGGGCGGGCCGTGGTCGGTGTGGGTGAGGCTGTGGGGTGGGTAGTGGTTGGCGTAGATGACGGCGCCGGTGTGGGGGTCGGTCCAGTTCAGCGGGGTCATGGGTGAGAAGGCGCCCGAGGGGATGCGCTCGGGGATGGAGAAGGCGTGCAGGAAGGGGTCGCCGGAGCCGAGGGTGACAGAGACGATGCGCTCTGGGGTGGTGCTGGAGGAGCCGACGAAGGCCAGGCGGCGTCCATCGGGGCGCAGGGCGGGTTGGGTGGCGCTGGTGTAGTTTGCGGCGCTGGCGATGGGCTCGATGTTGCCGCTAAGATCGATGCGGACGAGCTTGGTGATGCCGTTTTGGCGGTGGGTGGCGATGACGGCGTCGCTCTGGGGGGTCCAGGCGAGGTTGCGCAGGCCTTGAACCCAGGCGGGGCCGCAGAATTCGGCCTGGCCCTGGGTCAGGGGGCGGTGTTGTCCGTTGTGGAGGTCGCGCAGTTGGAGGTTGGCAAAACCGCTGCGGTCGTCGATCCAGGCCATCCAGCGGCCGTCGGGGCTGAAGGTGGGCTGTTGGACGGCGGTGCCGTCGCCGCCTGCCCAGACCTCGACGGGGCCCAGCGTGGGGCCGTGTTCGGTGTGGTGGATGGCGGCGGTTTCAAGCCGGGTGCCGTCCCAGGGCATGCCGGGGTGGTCCCAGGCGATCCAGGCCAGCCGGTCGCCGCTGGGGGAGAAGGCCGGTTGCATGTAGAAGTCGGCGCCGGAGGTGAGCTTTCGGGGCCAGTGTTGGCCCTGGGCGTCGACGATGGCCAGGACATCGGTGTGGTGGTCGCTGTGGACATAGACGACCCAGTCGCCGTCGGGGCTGGGGGTGGGGCTGGCCATGCCGCCGTGGGCGGGGGTGAGCGGTTTGGGGGCGCCGTGGTGGATGTCGACGCTGTAGAGGCGGCCATCGGTGGCTGCGAAGAAGGCCGTGTGGCCGTGGAGTCCAAAGGCGCCGCCGCCGTAGCCCACGCCGCCTCGGATGTTGGGGTCTGAGGGTCCGGTGATGTCTCGGGGGGACTGTCCGGGGCGCTGGGCGACCAGGACGCCCTGGCCGGAGCGCTCTTCGCGCCAGACGAGCGTGTGGTCGCTCCAGGCGATGTCGGCCAGTCGGACGGCGCCTGCCATCATGTCTGGCGACAGCGGGCTGTCCCAGTTGCCGTAGGGGCGGTGTGTGCTCATGGATCCTCCTTTGATGGGTTCTGGTGCTGGGCCATGGCCATGACCTCGGCTTTGAGTGCTTCTTCAATGCGGTTTGTGTGGGCGTCTTCGGTCTGAGCCATTGGGATGGGGCGGTGGCTTCGGACCAGGGGCTCCTGGACCTCTTCGACGGTGGGTTCGCCCACCAGCGCTTCCTGGTGGCAGAAGGCAAAGAGGCCCAGGGCCGAGGCGCCCGCGCTTGCCAGGGCCAGCCCCACGGCAAAGGCGACGCCGAGTCCGGCGGGGCCAATGACCAGCCATCCGCCCCATCCTGCGGCCAGCCAGCCCGCCGCGCCCAGGGCGGCAAAGAGGGCCACCGAGGTGGCCAACTCTCTGGGGGCCAGCGACCAGATGTGGTTCAAGATGTCCGGGCGCAGGGTCGCGGCCGGGCTGTAGCCAAGCGTGGTCAGCAGGAGCGTGGGGCCGAGCGTAATGGCAGCCCAGAGCAGGCCAGCGCCGAGCCCCAGCAGGCCTGCGTCGGTCGAGGCCAGCACGGCCAGCGGCCCAAAGGCGATGGCGGTGACCGGGACGAGCTTGAGCAGCGGGATGACGAAGAGGGAGATGTTGTCGAGTTCGGCGTTGTCGGGCAGCAGCGAGCGTCGGCCTCGGCTGGCGGCGGTCATGGCGTGCAGGACCAGCGCCATGGCCATACCGACGACGGGCGCGGCGGCCAGCGCCCCGCCGCCGACGGCTCCAAAGAGCAGCCGCAGGTAGTGGTAGGCGGGGGCCAGGATCATGGCGATGGCCAGCACCACACCGATGCGCGCGGGATCGAGAGGGACGAGGACGGCGCTGGGCAGATCGCGCCAGTAGTCGCCGTGGTAGTGCTGACGCTCGATGACTTGACCGCTGTGGGGCGGGCGCAGGGCGGGGGGTTTTGGGGGGCCAAGGAGGTTGTTCATGGCTTGGTGCCGATGCGGTAGTGCCTTTGGTGGTGGTCTTCCAGATCGGTGATGGTCACTTCAATGATGCCCGAAGGGTGCATGGTGTAGCGCTCTTCGATGAGCGGGCCGTGCTCAGGGCGGCGCACGACGTCGATGGTGGACAGGTCTATGTCGTCGCTGCGCAGGTCGGGGTCAAAGGCGAAGCGCACGTCGGCGAAGGGGGTGACATCACCAGCGGGCCCGCCGGTGTCGGGGTCGATGGCGCTGGCCTCGACGTAACGCAGGTGGCCGATGTTGTGCTGCGGGCGGTAGGTGCGCACGACCTCCAGAGGTTTGCCCTGGGGCAGGGCGCGTTTGGCGTCAAAGATCACATCAAAAGAGATCTCCTGGCCGCCGCGCAGCTCTCGAAAGAGGCCAAAGTGCCTGGAGAGGCGCTCGGTGACGGTGATGTGGGGGTTTTGGGCGGCGATGGCCAGGCCAACGGCGGTGGCGGCCGAGGGGTAGGGGGCGCGTCGCACGCGTCGCCCGAAGGTTTCGCGCAGGTGGCGCCCGACGGCGGGCAGCTCGCTGGCGCCGCCGACGACGTAGAGCCCCGCCACGGTTGGGTGGAGCTTGCCGGCGGGGAGGTTTTGGATGTGGGCGACGATCTCAAGTGTGCGATCCAGCAGCGGGCGGCAGGCTTGGTAGTAGTCCTTGACGTCCAGCGTGACGACCTCCTTGGGGGCGTCGGTGCCCAGGCAGTGGGCCAACTCCACGTGGACGCGGCGCGTGTTGGCGCTGAGCGACTCTTTGAGTTCGCGGCAGTGGGCGCGCAGGGCGGCGATGGCCTGCGCAGGGACGTCCTCGGGGGCAAGCTCGACGCTCTGCAAAGCCATTTGGACGAGTGCCTCGTCGAAGTCGTCGCCGCCAAGGCGCGCAAGGCCCAGGCTGGCGCGCACCACGTGGTCGCTGTCGCTCATGTCGACCAGCGAGGCGTCAAAGGTGCCGCCGCCCAGGTCGTAGACGATGACGTCCTGGCGTCTGCTGGAGAAGGTCTTGTGGTAGCGGTGGGCGTACTCAAGGGCGCCAGCGGAGGGTTCATTGAGGATGGCGTCGATGTGGAAGCCCGCCTGCTTGAAGGCCTCCAGAGTGATGAAACGCTGGGCGCTGTGGGCGTTGGCGGGCACGGCGACGACGGCCCGCATCGAGGCGAGGTCTTCGGTGTCCGGCAGTGTGGAGCGCTCGAGGAGATCGCGCCGCAGGGCGGTTAAAAAGTCTGTGATCAGGGCCAATACAGTGGTGTGCTGATCGGGGCCGAGCGTCACCGGGTGTTGGGGGCCGATGCCGGGCGTAGAGAGCAAGCGCTTGAAGGAGCGCAGCACCGTCCAGCCGGGCTCGGACTGCGAGGCCAGCGCGTCGGGGCCGTAGCGGCGCTGCGGGCCGCAAAAGGCCACCGCGGTGGCGTACCCATCGTGGGTGTCGCCGTTGAAGTCTTCAAAACAAACGATCGGGAAGTTGCCCCGGTCGCAGAGGGCCACCACCGTCTGGGTGGTGCCAAAGTCGATCCCCAGTTGCATGGTCCACCGTGCCTGGTTGTGTGGGATCGCGGCCAGGGGTCGCCGCGACGTGCATTGGTCCGTTGTCGCACCACGCAGCATGCCCCGAGCGAAGCGGCGACACAACAGCCACGGGCTCCTTTCTCCAAGGTACGGTGATTTTGTTCAGGAAAAGGCATTGACGAGCACTGAACCGATGCCTAGTTTACCCTGGCTCGTGATGCAAAAGATGCTGAACATCAGTGGAGGAACGCTGCGATGGCAAACGCAAAGGCATGGAAGTGTGGTACCCCTGGCTCGCCCAACTACCCGGCGGATTTTGAGATCCTCAACAAGGCGGTCCTGCAGGTCACAGACATCAAGACCAACCGCAACAAGTACTATGCCATTGAGTTGCACCAGGCCTCGGCCAGCGCCGCGCACCTGCGCTTTCGTGTCTTTACCCACTACGGCCGCACCGACGACTTGGAGAAGAACCCCGACGCGGGTGTGCGCGAAGGACGCTTTTTTGGCAATTTGGCCCAGGCCCAGAGTTGCTATCAGCGCATCTACAAGCAAAAAACCTCGCCGCGCAAAGGCTACAAAGAGATCAGCCTGGCCTCAAGCCGGATTGGCTCCGCCAAGGCCCGCGGCACCAGCACCGGTCACGTGGACAACAAGACCCTTGAGCGCCTCAAGCCCCAAAACAACGCGCCGGGGGTTCGCCGCCGCACCGTGCGCCGCCGCGCCGCGCTCAGCCCCGAGCTGCAGACCCTTATGCGCACGCTCTACAACGAGGCCACCTCGGCGCTGACCAGCACCATCCAGGCCCGCATTACGGCCAACGGCATCGAAACCCCGCTGGGGGTCCTGACCATCGGCCAGATTGAGCAGGGCGAGCGGATTTTGGAGGACGCCTGGGAGGTGTTTCAGAAGTCTCAGAGCCAGGGGCGGCGTCGGCGCGTGGGGTTGGAGGACAAGCTGGTGGACTTGACCGGCCAGTTCTACACCGTCATCCCGCACCGCATCGGCCGCTCGCGCGCCGCAGCGGAGGCGTCGGTCATCAACACAATGGCCGACTTTGAGCAGAAGCAAAACACGCTCCAGCTCATGAAGGACATGCTCAAGGTCGAAGGGTCTTCGGTGGGTGTGCTGCACAGCAACGAGATGGACCTGAAGTATCAGGCGCTTGGCGCCAAGATCACGCCCATTGAGCGTCGCAGCGACGAGTTCCGTCGCATCCGCGACCTGGTCGAGAAGTCCCAGATCAAGCGCCGCCATGTCAAAGTGCGCAACGTCTTCCAGGTCGAGCGTCCCGGCGA
>CAKZKQ010000762.1 GCA_937123825.1 uncultured Pseudomonadota bacterium | reverse complement strand
TGCACATGCTGGGCTTCATCTACATGGGCCGCACGGACTACCCCAAGGCCGTCGATTACTACCGACAGGCGCTGCTGGCCCGGCCCGAGTTCTACATCTGCCAGAACAACCTGGGCACGGCGCTGATGGCTTCGGGCCGCTGGGAAGAGGCGGTCGAGGTCTACGAAGAACTCATCAACAAGCCGACCTACAACACCCCGGAGCTGGCCTACAACAACCTGGGCTGGAGCTACTTCCAATTGGGACAGATCGAGCGGGCCAACGAGTCGCTCCAGATGGCCGTCTTCCTCAAGCCTCAGCTTTGCCTGGCCCACCAGAACCTGGGTCTGGTTCAAAAGCATCAAAAGAATGAGCACGGGGCGCTGCGGTATTTCCTCAAGGCCATCAAGCACTGCCCCAATTATGTGGATCCACACTTTGAGGTCGCCCAGATCCTCATGGCCCGGCGCGACCCCAAAGCCAAAGAATATTTTCAACGCTGTTATGAGTTGGCCTCCGAAACCCTCGTCGGAGACCGCTGCCGCTCCTACCTGGAGGTCTACCCCTGATTGCTGGCTGCTTTCCGATCCGGTCACTGACGGCGTCGGCCACGACTGATGCCCATATAAAGGTGACGCTTGACAAACTCTTTGGTTCCCGAACTGATGTCGTAGCCCGACGACACCGGACGCAGAGCCTCCGTATACCCTTGACTTCCCGCAGCGGACATGTTTAAAGGGGGAGGCTTTCGCGCTTCTGGCGCGCAGGCATGTGCCATGTGGCACACTCGAAACGACGAAAGGAGCCCGCCGCGCCCGCGCCCCCCCGTGACTGCACCACGGGGGTGATTCACGCCGAACGCGCACTGGCAGCGGCGGATGTGGACCCAAAGAGGAACACATGAATACACCCGGCAGCCTGCTTAAGCAGGCGCGGTTGGAGCGCAACATGACGCTCCAGCAACTCTCAGCGGTTACCCGGATCCCCCGAGTCAGCCTCGGACATCTGGAAAATGACGCCTTTGAAGAACTCCCTGCGGAGGTCTTCGTGCGCGGTTTCATTCGCAACGTCTCTCGCGAACTGAACCTCGACGCCAAGCGCGTCATCAACGCCTACGAAGGACTCACGGGCCAGCAACACAGCAGCCCCCGCGTGGTCAAAGCTGAACTGGTCGAGGACAAACCCGTCAAGGAATCCTCGCCGGTGAGCCTCTCTGCCATGGCCGCACCCCGGCTCATTGAGGCGCTGCCCACCGCACGCTTCAGCGCACCCTCCTGGGAGCGCGTTGTGGACTTCATCGGCTCGGCCAAACCCAGCTACGTCATCGGCACCCTCGTGCTGCTGCTCGGCGTCGCCCTGACCATCAGCGTCATGGCCAACGGCATGGGCCCTCGTCCCAGCCTCTCGCTGGACACCGCCGCCACCAGCCAGCAAGCCACCTGGGACGTCAAAGCCGACGGCTCCAAGGCCCCCTGGATTGTCAAAGGACAAACCAACAACCTGGCCGGCGCCACCACCATCGATCTGTCGCGACCAAGCAAAACGCGCAAGGCCGATCGCTGATGTGCACACCGCGGCGCACCACCAGCGCCGCACACACGCACATCCCCCACACACTCCAACCATCACCGCGCGACGCCACCGACGTGCACGGACCGGAGCATGAGCAACGATCCCGTCAAGGTCCTGGTGGACACCGTCCTGAAGCTTCAGCGCCGGGGGGCTCACAAACCCCTGCGCAAGATCCTCGACGGCACGCACCCTGCTGACCTCGCCCGGCTCATCCAGTTCCTGCCCGAACACCAACGCGCGCCCATCTTCCAACGCGTCGAAGAACTCTCCACGCGCGCCGAGATCCTCTCAGAGCTCAACCCCTCCATCCTCGAAGACTTCCTCGAAGCACTCAAAGACGAAGACCTCGTCACACTGCTCGAAGAAATGGACCCCGACGACACCGTCGATGTTCTGGTCGCCGTCGGAGACGAACGCAAGACCCGACTGCTGGGCATGATGCGCTCCGAAGAGGTCGACGAAGCCGAGGCACTGCTCAAATACGACCCCGAGTCCGCCGGCGGCATCATGTCGCCCGACGCCTTCGCGCTGACCGAAAAAACCTCCAGCGCACAAGCCATCGCCACGCTCCAAGCCAAAGGCTCCGAGCTTGAGATGGCCTTCTACATCTACGTCGTCAATGACCACGATCACCTCGTCGGCGTCCTCTCACTGCGGCAGGTCGTTATGTCCTCGCCGGACACCCCGCTGTCCCAGATCATGGACCCCGATGTGGTCCGCGTGAACACCTCCGATGACCAGGAACTCGTCGCCCGCATCGTCGCCCGCTACAACCTCCTGGCCGTCCCCGTCGTCGATGAAAACAACCGCCTGGTGGGCCTGGTCACCGTCGATGATGTCATCGACGTCATCCGCGAAGAAGCCACCGAGGACATGCTGCGCATGGCCGGCGCAGGCGACGACATCGAACTGGGACTCGACGCCGATGGCGTCATCTCCTCCACGCGCAGCCGCCTGCCCTGGCTCTTTGCCTCCTGGATGGGCGGCGTGGCCGCCTCCTTCATCATCCACGGCTTTGAAGACCAACTGAGCAAGGTCGCCCTGCTGGCTGCATTCATCCCCGTCATCATCGGCATGGGCGGCAACGTCGGCACACAATCCCTGACCGTCATCACCCGTGGCCTGGCCCTCGGACAGATCCAGGTCGATCAGCTCGTCAAGGTCGTCATGCGCGAGTTCTTTGTTGGACTTAGCTGCGGCGTCATCTACGGCATCCTCCTGGGCGTCGTCGGCGGCATCCTGGCCCGCTTTGACATCGACAACCTCCAGTTTGGCAACCCGATCACCTTTGGACTGACCATCGGCGCGTCACTCTGCGCCGCCATGATCATCGCCGCCGTCGTCGGCAGCGGCGTCCCCATGATCTTCCAACGCCTGTCCATCGACCCCGCCGTCGCCACCGGCCCCTTTGTCACCACCGCCGTTGATGTCCTGGGGATCCTGGCCTACTTTGGCGCCGCCACGGTCCTGATGGGGATCTGATCGCCCCCATCATCACTCCAATACCGACCGTCTGGAACCATGCCCCAAACACACACCCAAGGCAGAGCACCAAAGTTCGGCCCACACCGTCGTAGAGAGCCACAAACACCCCTGGCGCTGAACGCATGTCATCCTTATATTGGGGTGGTCAAAACGACCTGTTGATCGAAACATGCAAGGAGAGCTCGAACCCCATGGCCAGAGAACAGATTGAAGCGCACGCGATGGTCCTGCGCGCGGTGGATTACAGTGAACGGGATGTGGTGTTGACCCTGCTCTTTGAGGGGCTGGGCAAACGCAGCGCCATCGCCAAAGGCGGCAAGGCCTCCAAGAAACGCTTTGCGGGCGCGTTGGAAAAGTTTCGGGTCTGCCGCTTCACCTTCACCGACCGCGGCCCCGAAAAAATGGCCGTCCTTGGCGAAGCCAAAGTCGTCGAAGATTACCCTGGCATCGAAGGATCCTTTGACAAAATCAGCGTGGCAGCATACGCCACCGAAATGGTGCGGGAGCTGCTGCGCGATGGCGAAGGCGGTGAAGGGATGTTTTCATCCCTGGTGCGCCACTACCGGCAGATGTCCGAGTGTGAAGATGAGGTCGAGCGCCTCGAAGCCGATCTGCACACCTTCACGCTGCGGACGTTGACGCGCGCGGGCTTTGCCCCCACGCTGAGCCACTGTGTGCGATCTGGAAAAAGCCTGGCCGAGGCCGACGCCTGGAGGTTTTTGCTCTCTGGCCAGGGGATCATTCACCCCAGCCAACGCCGCCAGGGTGAACGCACCACCGACGCCCCGCGGCAAGTCATCGAGGCCATGGGTGCGCTCGGCAGAGGATACGCCAAGGAGCTTCCTCCGGGAGATATCCTGCGACAAATGCGCCCGATGATGATGGGTATGGTAAGCTCGGCCGTGGGCAAAGACCTGCGTTCGAGAGAGTTTCTGAAGATGGTGATGGGGTAAGACGGCATGACCGGTGACGGGATCGAGGTGTTGAGCTTTGGAGAGGCTCTGGTGGACTTTCTGCCTGAGCAGATCGGCGTCAAGCTGCGCGACGTGGAGCGCTACACCCGGTGCCTCGGCGGCGCGCCGGCCAACCTGGCCTTCGGGGTGGCACAGCTCGGCGGCCGCTCGGCCCTGATGGGCGCTGTGGGCGACGACGAGTTTGGCCACTTCCTGCGCGAACACCTCCACAAAGCCGGGGTCGATGTCCGCGGACTCGTCCACACCCGCAAAGCGCGCACTGGCATCGTCTTTGTCTCCATCGACGCCGACGGCGAGCGCAGCTTCACCTTCTATCGGCACCCCAGCGCCGACATGACCATCGGCCCCGAAGACGTCAACCTCGACGTCATCCGCGACAGCCAGATCGTCCACTCCGGCACCAGCCTCATGGCCATGCCTTCGCCGCGCGCCGCCAACTCGCTGGCGCTGCGCGAGGCCCACAAGGCCGGGCGCCTGGTCAGTCTCGACGCCAACATCCGCGCACACCACTGGGACGACCCAAGTCAGATCATGTCCACCATCCTCGAAATGCTCGAGTCCGTCGACATGCTCAAGGTCAATGAAGAAGAGGCCGCCTTCCTCTTTGGCGCCGAACAAGACGACCCCCGGGCCGCCTTTGAAGAAGTCCTCGCACCGCGCGATGTCAGCGCCCTGCTGTGGACCTACGGCGGCGGCGGCGCCACCATCGTCACCGCCGACCTCAACGTCCACATCCCCGCACCGCCCGTCGAGGTCGTCGACACCACCGGCGCCGGAGACGGATTCCTGGCCGGCACCCTGCGCGCCCTGTCCAAAGTCCTGGCACCCTGCGGCACCCAACCCGGCGCCTGGGTCCAAGGCATGCGCAACATGGACGCCCAACAATGGACCTCCGTCCTCGGACTGGCCAACCACGTCGGCTCACAGGTCTGCACCCGCTTCGGCGCCACCACCGCCATCCCGACTGCGCAAGAGATACCCTGGAAACGCTGGTTCTAACTGTTTGGGGCGGCCCTGATGGCGTCATACACCACACGAGTCGCTCGCAATAGCGCTGCTATGGCTTCGCTCCCCGTGAGGCGTCTGACATCCATCATTGCTCGC
>CAKZKQ010000761.1 GCA_937123825.1 uncultured Pseudomonadota bacterium | reverse complement strand
ATGGATCTGCTCTTTGGAGGCCCCCACCAGAGCCTGGAGCAGTTTCAGGCCGATTTGGACAAGGTGGCCGCGCTGGGCGGGGTGGAGCACGTCTCGGCCTACTCGCTCATCATCGAGCCCACCACGCTCTTTGGGCGCCGTCACCGTGAAGGCCGCCTTCCTCACGCCGACGATGAGGCGATGGTGGCATTTTTGGACCTCTGTCAGCAGCGTCTGGAGGCCGCAGGGCTGCGCCGCTACGAGATCTCCAGCTATGGCCGCCCAGGACGCGAGGCGCGCCACAACAGCCGCTAGTGGACGGGGGGCGAGGAGAGGGGGTTGGGGGTGGGCGCCCACGAGTTTGCGTTGGACGTGGATGGGACGCCGGTGCGCCGGGCGGGTGCCAAGCGTTACCAGGATTATGTGGCGGACCCGGCAGGGTCGGCGCAGTTTGAAGAGCGCCTGGACGCCGCCACCCACCTCTCAGAGCGGGCCTATCTGGGGCTGCGGACGCTCTTTGGCATCAGTCCGGACCAGCTGCGCACCCAGTTTGAGGCGTCGCGGATCGATGGGCTGGTCCAGAAGCTCCAGGACCTTCAGAGAGAGGATTATGTGGCGTTGAAGGCGCCCGGTGAGGTCTTGCCAGGGCCGTCCTACCTGTGGAGCGACACCCCGTATTACATCCCCACCGAGCGCGGGATGCTCTTTGCCGATGATCTGTCGATGGAGTTGCTCTGAGGCCCTGACCACAAAAGGCGGTCAGGGCCTCAGGTGTGATCACTGGAGCGTGATGAGCAGATCGTAGGCGGTCTCAAACTCTTCAGGGTTGAACTCTTCATCCTCCACAAACGGCAGGAGTTCAGGGTCGGCCTCTACGCGGACGTAGATGATGCCGTCGTTTTGGAAGACGTGGTTGATGTAGGGATCAAAGACCTTCCTGATTGTGTCGCTGTTGTTGGGGGTTGAGGGGAAGGAGTCGCTGTTGGGGTCGCGCTCGTTGGTGTCACTGACGGAGTCGACGTCCATGTCCAGGATGGTTTGGGCGTCGCTGTCCAGGATGACCAGTCGCAGCGGGACCGGCACCTGGGCGCTGTTGACAAGGTCAAAGACGTTGTTGCGCGAGGCAAAGAGGGTGGCGCGCAGGCGCTGTCCACGGGTGACGTTGAGCCGGTAGACGTCGCTGGCGTCCAGAGTGAAGGGGTTGAGGCTGCCGCTGATGTTGGCGTGACCTTCGAGCGCCTGGGCCTGGCCGACTTCGTTGTTGGGCTCGGCCTCGGGCTCGGTCGCGGCGGCGGTGAAGGCCTCAAAGATGTGGGCGCGGTCACTGACCTGCTCAGCGTCAGATCCGACGCCGGGCGCCACGGTGACTTCCAGACGCGTGCCACCGGGCAGATCTGCGCCGGGGGTGAAGGTGGCGCGGTTGCCGTTGGCGACCCAGGTGCCATCGACGGCCTCGTCGGTCGCCGTGTCCACCACTGTAAAGAGGTTGGGGTCGAAGTTGTCGCCCAGAGGCCGGGTGAAGACCACGCTGAGGGTGGCATCCAAAGGCAGGGGACGGGCGCCGCTGCTCAGCGCGCTCAAAGGACGCAGGCCCATCGCCACCTGGGGCACAGGAATGGACTCGCCCTGATAACCCATGGGACCGGCGTGGGGACCGCCGGTGTGGCCGATGTCGTTGCGCGTGCCGTCGAGGTCGTTGTAGCGCTCCTGGGGAGGGCCGGCGTCGATGGCGGGGCTCTCGGGGCGAGGCACGAAGCAGGCGCGGAAGTCTCGGCTCCGGTCGCCGCAGAACTCAAGCATGGGGTCGCCGACGATGACGTCAAAGCCGTCGTTGTCGTTGGTGGACTCTGAAATCAAAGACCAGTTGTGGCTGCGCTCCAGGCCCGGGGTGATGTCGCGGTTGTTGTTGAAGACGTTGAGCGCCGCCATGACGTGGGATTGTCCGTAAGCGATGGTGTTTGGCTGTATGTCAAAGAAGTTGTCGACAGCGACGCGCGTTTCGCCGTTGAGGATGTAGCGGGCCAAGCTCATGCCAAACTCATCGCGCCCTTCGCGGCCGTTGAAGGCCGTGGTGTTGTTCTCCATGTGGAGCACGCAGCGGTTGGCCTGGATGCCGTCACCCGCGCCCCAAACGGCGATGTTGTTGCGTACGATAAGCTCGTAGGTATCCTGGCACCGCAGATCGATGGCGGGGGAAGAGTCCACGTCGTTGAAGCCAGCGATGTTGCGCTCCAGGAGGCCTGCAGCGCCGCTGCTCAGGACCACATCCAACGCCTCACTCTCGGTGTTGCCCCAAGCGTCGTTCTGGGCGATGTAGACGTTGCCTTCATTGCCACGCATGTCCCAGTTGACTTCGATGTTTTCGCGGATGCCCACGTGGGTGTCGTTGTTCCAGATGATGAGGTCCATGGGCCAGTTGAGTTCTTCGTGGATGAGGGCCTGGGTCAGGTCGGTCTCTGGGTCGGTGAAAGTGCCTCCATCGTATCCGTTGGAACCGAAAAGCTCGACGACGCCTTCGTCGTAAGAGCGCAGGTCGTTGTTGGCGATGATGGTGGTGCCGACGCTGTAGACGTTGACGTCCATAGCTGGGTCATCAAGGCTCTGGACATCGTTGTTGATGAAGACGTACTGCGAGTCGGCGCGGACCTCGTACCAGGATCCCTCGATGCCGTCAGTGTCGCCCAGGAAGCGGTTGCGCTGAACCAGCACGCGCGAAGTGCCGGGCTGTGCCTCAACAAGGCGAGGCTGGTCAAAGTTGAAGGTGTCGGGCCACTCCTGGCGAAGATCCAAGCCGCCTTGCTCTGCGATGCTGCTGTTGTCTTCGATAACAACGCTGGCGTCGCCAGCGGTGGCTTCAAACCGGAGTTCGGCGAAGTCGTCCTCGGTTTCGCAGTGGTTGTGGGCGACCAGAACGTCGTAGTTGCTGGGGATGCCTTGTACGGCGGGTTCTTCGATCCAGTTGTCGATGTCAATGTCGATGCAGTCGCCGTTATCGCGCAGGGAGACGTTGTCGACAATGCGCGCTTCGATTTGGCCGTTGGGCGTATGGGCGAGGTTCAACTCGACAAATTCATCCACAGAGTCGAAGTGGTTGTCGTGGATGTGGACGCGGGTGGTGCTGTTGGTGCCCAGCGTGGGGGTGATCTCCTCATCGCTGTCATTGAAGATCGACGATGAGTTGATGTCGAGCCCTTCGCTCTCGGTGGGGCCAACGCGGTTGTGGGCGAACTCAATGTCGATGGTGCCGTCGTCACCAGCCACGGCGTTGTTCAACTCCATGGCGTTGTCGTTGGTGTGCAGGATGTCGTTGTTCAGAATGCGCAGCTCCAACGAGCCTTGGGTGACGATGGTTTCACCGACGCGTTCGAGCTGTTCGTTTTCAGGGTCAATCTCGAAGAGATCCAGGAATTGGCCGTGGCGCATGCTGAGCATGGAGCGGCTGATGCCAATGTTGGTGTTTTGAGTGAAGATGGCCGTGGCCTGGCCGCCCGGACCCGTCAAGCCGACGTGTTCAAAAGTGAAGGTGTCGCCTCTGCGGATGCCTTGGGCGTGGTTGCGGTGGGCGCGGATCTGGAGCGTGGTGGGTGCGTCCTCGACCTGAGTTTGGAAGACGAGGTTGCTCAGGCCGTTGCGACCACGGCGCACGCGGTTTTCTTCCAGTTCGATGTTCAATCCGCCTGGTGGTATGACCCAGCCAGCATCCACGTTTTCTGGCGTGAATTCGTTGTTGATCTGGAACGATTGGATGCGCGCACCCAGCAGGAGGCTGTTTTCGGCGTCTGCGACGCGGTTGCCGGCCGCGTGGACGTTGCTGACGGGTCCAATGCAGCGCAAACCACCATTGCCGCCCTGAAAATCGTTGCCGACCATCACCACGTTGATGGTGCTCAGCTCGCCTTCGCCCTCGATGGGGTGCAGGAGGTGGATGGCGGCGTCGTTGGCGAGGTTGCCAAGTCCATCGTCAAAGTTGTCTGGATTGACGTCGTAGAAGCGCTCATTTTCCAGGTTTTCAAAGTCGAAGTTGAGCAGCTCTGGGCCGACAAAGCGGTTTTGGCTCAGGGTGACGTTCCCGGCGGTGACGATCTCCAGCGTGCGTGTACTTTCGTCTTCGAAGGTGATGCCGTCGATGTGGACCCAGCGCCCCACGCCGTCGATGGTGTGGTCGTTTTGGGTCTCAAAGATGCCCAGCTCTTCGTTGAAGGGGTCTTCGTCGCCGCTGTTGATGACGGTGGGGTTGGCGCGCGGATCGCGGCTGTTCAGGATGGCCTCAGGGGTGTTCTCGGCCAAATCGGCGAAGGGCGCAAAGCCGCCCAGGATGATGAGGTCGTCAGGACCTGAGCCGATGTCGAGCGAGGCGTTGTCGTAGGCGCCGCCTGCCAGCAGCAGCGTGCCGCCGTCTTCAACCAGGGGGCCGGCCAATGTCAGGTCGTTGATGGGTTGGCCGACGGAACCGTCGCCGCCGTCGGGCGCGGCCGGATCGACAAAGACGGTGGGCAGGTTGTTGATGATCGGAGCGCTGATTTCGACGGTGTTCTGGTTGGAGGTGCCCTCGCTGTCGCGGGCGCGGACGACCACGTGGATTTGCCCGGCTGCTGCGGCGTCTGCGATTTGATCTCCGGTCAGGGTGATGGAGGTCTGGGGGCCGTTGACGCTGGCGGTGGGGGTTTCAAAGTCCTGGCCGCCACGCTCGGTGGCGACAAAGACGTCGTAGACGATGCCGTCGGCCAGATCCCGGTCGTCGCGGGCGTTGTCCCATGTGACGCGCACTGCTGCGGCGTCAAGGGCCGAGACGCTCTGGATGCCCTGGAAGTTGGGGGCATCGGTCTGGGTCTCGGTCCTGAAGGTCCACACCGGGCTGGCAGTGGCGCCAGACTCGTTGATGGCGTCGACGCGCCAGAAGTAGTTGGTGTCAAACTCCAGCGGCTCTTCGAAGGTCAGGGCCGTTTCAGCCTGGTTGCCCACAAAGGCGTCGGAGTCCCGATCGGCGGCAGAGACCTCGGCGAAGTCCTGGCCAAAGTAGATGTCGTAGGAGACGGTGCCCAGCTCCTGGCCTTCTTCCTGAGGGCCGGCCTCCCAGGCCAGCGCGGTGTCGGGCAGGATGTCCTCGGCGAGGTTGGCCGGGGAGGGGCTAATGGGGGCGGCCAGCTGCACGGGGGCGATGGTGGTGAACCGGCCCACGGGGCTGCTGGCGGTGCCCTGGTCGTTTTGTGCGATGACGCGCCAGAAGACGGTCTGCCCAAAATCGAGTTCCTGCGCCAGGGTCAGTTCGGTGTCGTTGATGTTGCCCTGGAAGGCGTCGCCGGCTTCGTCGGCGGTGATGACATCGAGCGGGTCGGCGGAGAGGAAGACGCTGTAGGTGTCAGCGTCGGCCGAGGCGTCCCAGGCGAGCGTCGGTTGGCGCTCCACGTCCTGCGCGTCCACTTCGGGGGCGGCCAGATCAAAGTCCTGGGGCAGTGGCAGCGGGATGGGCGCGGTGGTGTCAAAGGTCCAGACCGGCCCATGGGTGGTGCCGTCGGCGTTCGTCGCATCGACGCGCCAGAAGTAGGTCGTGCCTTCTTCAAGGGTGTCGTCGAGGGAGACGGTGGTTTCGCCCTGGGCAGCGGCGAGCTGGGCGGCGGAGTCGCTGGAGACCACCTGGGCCAGGTCGCTGCTGAAGTAGACGTCGTAGGTGTCGGCGTTTTCGGCCGCGTCCCAGGCCAGTTCGGCCAGATTGGTGGCCACGTCCTGGGCGCCTTGCGCGGGCGCGGGGCCCGAGACGGCGCCGGGCAGTTCAGCGTCGATGACATCCGGTGTCACGGTGCGGAAGCTCCAGACCGGGCCTTGGATGGTCACGCCTTCAAGGACGGCGTCGACGCGCCAGAAGTAGGTGGTGTCCTCTTCCAGGGGGCCTTCGGGCGTGAAGCTGGTGTCGCTGGCTTCGGCGCCGCCGGTGGAGGCGCTGGCCGAGGCGACATCATCGAGGTTGTCGCCAAAGTGAACTCTGAAGTCTCCGGCGCCGTCCACGGCTGACCAGGAGAGCGTCGCGTCCAGCGGCACCTCGATCTGTCCAATATTGGGGGTGGGCGATTCAACGGCTTTCTCCAGGACGATGGTCTCCCCGGGGGTGACTTCATCGTCGGAGCAGCCAGTGATGGCAGATACACTCACAAGGAGCGCCAGCGCACAGAGCAGGGCCTTCTTCATCAACTGTCCTTGTTCAGATCAGGAGTTGGATTGGTCATCGTCGCGACAAGATCCCGGCAACGTTTCCTCGTGGGACATCGGGGCTTTGGGGGTGGATCCGCAAAAGCTTTGAATGATGTGAGGCTCCGGTGCTTGGGACACTTCTAATCGTCTTGATGCGGTAAGGCGTTAAAAATGGCAACGCAGTGACCAGATTAAACACGATGGGGCCTGCGTGCCAGTCTTTGGGGTTGGCCCTCAGTGAAAATCCTGTACTGATAGAAGGTTCACACTCCAAAGAGGTTGCCTTGGGCGGCCATAACGACGCGGCCGCCGACTGTGATGGTGGGGGTCAGGCGCAGGCGCAGCAATGAGGGGCGCTGCATGAAGTGGCCCTGTTCGACGAGGACCTCTCCACAATGACCGGGCAGGTAGTTGTGAGCGTTGATCCAGGCGGCCAGGCAGGTGTTGGCCGAGCCTGTGGCGGGGTCTTCAGGGACGCGCGGGTCGGCGTCGAACATGCGCGCGTGAATATGATGCGCCGCGTCGATGGTGGATTCTTTGGTAAAGAGCAGTACATCGGGGCACTGGCCCTTTTGGGCGCGCACGGCGCCAAGGTGGCGTTGGTAACTGGCCTGACGCACGGCGTCGAGCGAGCGCAGCGGGATGAGCGTAAAGCGGATGCCGACGTCGACGGTTTGGACAGGAAATTCGGTGTCGATGGCGTCCACGGGCAAGCCCAGAAGATCGGCGGCCGCCTGCGCAGGCTCCATCTGGCCCAGGACAGGCACGGGCGGCGTCATCCAGCCCACCCCATCGTCGCCAAAGACCACGGGCACATCGCCCACCTTCAGGCGCAGGATCACCGTGTTGTCGCCGCTTGTGCGCAGGTGTTCTTTGATCAGCCACGCGGTGCCGATGGTGGGGTGTCCGGCAAAGGGGATTTCGCGGCCGGGCGTAAAGATCCGCACTGGCCAGCGTCCTTGCCCATCGGGTTGTCCCACAAAAGTGGTCTCAGAGTAGTTCATCTCGCGGGTGATGGCCGCCATAGCGTCGTCCGTCAGGTCATCCCCGACGATGACGGCCAGCGGGTTGCCACAAAAGCGGGCCTGCGCAAAGACATCCACGATGTAAAAGGCTCTGGTACTCAAGGCTGGTTCTCCGGGCATGCCCTGATGGGCCTTTGTGGGGCTGTCGACACCGGTCACGGCGCGTTCCCGTTGATGATGCAACAAACTGATAGGGTTTGTTAGTCGATTTTTATCCCCGCCGACCCTCTATTTGTTTCACAGGTTATCCAGTGACTTCAAGCGCCGTGCTTGCGCTGGGCTCAGCAGTTTGGCGGTCCAATGGCAAGGTTGGTTTTGCTCGATTGCGCCCAATGTGTCGCAGTTTGGTTGTGTTGTTGGATGGCTCTTTGGTGTGTTTTTTATTGCGGATAATCTTTTGGTGGGTCGGTTTTTTATGCGTCCCGTGAGTTTGTTTTATGGGGCGCATGAAAATTTAGAACTGCCCGTTTGAATATCCTTGATAGAAAACACATGGAACCCATTAGGAACGGCGTTTAAGGCCTTTTAAGCCCACCTGAGCGAGGTTTTGTGGGATTTGGGGGCAAGGCGCACATTCCTTTTGAGATGGCGCATTCGATGGTCCTTTGGGAGCGTTGATTGTGTTTTGATTTGGTTTGATCTTTATGGTCAATGCATATGGGCTGCTTGGTTTTTTATCTAAAAACCGACCGGGAGGGCGATATGGTAAAGTTGATGCAGAGGGTGCTCTTGGCAGCATCCATGTTGCTCATTGTGGGCTGTGTGAATGAGGGTGGTGAAGGGGAAACTGAAAACGTTGATTTTAGTGAAGATCACGACCACGGCATCGAAGGTTTTGTGGGCGACGATTTTGTCAGTGAAGACGGCAAGACGGACACCAAAATCTCTGGGACGTGTTCGGGGCGGTGGACTCTGCCCTCATCCACCGAGCGCTTTGGACGTCAGCAGAATGTGCCCTACGCCGGGGCCGGGCGGCGGTGCGGGTCTGGGCCAACCAGCGGTGCCAGGGAGTTGGCCGACTACATCCGTCAGCGCTTCTCCAGCAACATCAACGGCAATGTGCCCGGGCGCGGCGTGCAGATCTTCAATTGTCGCCAGGTCAACGGCGGCAGCAGCCTCTCGCTGCACTCCGTAGGACGCGCACTGGACATCTTCATCCCCACCGGGCGCGGCGGCGCCGCCGACAACGCCAAGGGCGACGCCATCGCCAACTTCCTGGTGCAAAACGCCCAGCACATCGGCATCCAAATGGTCATCTGGGACCGGACCATCTGGACCGCCAGCCGCTCCCCTCAGGCCCGCTGCTACACCGGCCGTCACCCCCACTACGACCACCTCCACGTCGAGCTGTCGGTGGCCGCAGGCAACGGGCAGACCGCCTTCTTCCGAGGCGTGCCCCTGCCCAACGACGACGTTGAGCCGCTCAGCGATGATTTTGTCGGCTCGCCGTGCATGTCCGGCGACGACTGTGACTTCTCCAGCAACGGCCAACGCGGCACGTGTTACCTTGAGCACCGGCCTGCCGACGGCGTGGGCTTTTGCACCCTCTCCTGCCAGGGCACCTGTCCCGACCGCAGCGGCTTTCCCGAGACCTTCTGTGCCCGTCACGAGGATTTGGGGGGCTCGCCCGGCAACGGCTTCTGCGTCCAGCGCACCGATGCTGCGTGCGATGGCCCCAACATGCGCGTCGTGCGCGCCAATCGTCACGTGGGGTCCTCTGGGGTAGGCGCCCAGAACACCACGGTGTGCGCACCCGAAGAGCCCCGGCAGTTGCCCGATGGGGACAACAACGACATCTGTGAGGATCGCACGCTTGAGCCCAGCGACAACGGCGAGTCGTGCCAGGGCTTTGGAGATGACTTCTGGCGCTGTGCGTGCAGCCGCAGCCGTGGTGAGTCCATCTCCCAGGTGTGCCGCGATGGGCGCTGGATCAACTTCCGCGTCAACCCCCGCGACTGTGCTCAGTGCAACGGCGACTTTGGTCCCGGGTGTGAAGCAGCCACAGGCGATGAGCCTCCCAACAACCCCGAGGGCAACGGCGGGATTTGTGCCGACCCCGACCTGCCGCTCAGCGATCACGACCAGCCCTGTGAAGGGTCTCTGCAGGAGCAATGGCGCTGTGCGTGCAGCGAGCGCCTGGACTCGACCATCGCTCAGGTCTGCCGGGGTGGACGCTGGATCAATTTTTCCCGCAACCCCCGCGACTGTGCCCGCTGTGATGGCGAATTCACCGATGGGTGCGAAGGCCGTTGACAACCCCCCTGCGGCTGCTCACCTTGCGCCCTTGTCAGAGCCCTGTCTTCATGGGGGTCGGCGCCAACACAACCCGGCATCAACAAGGGCAGGGGGAGCATGCGACGGATTGGGGTGGACTACGGTGTCATTGTGCTGGCGGGGCTCTTGTACGCCATCGCGCTGAAGTACTTTGTTTTGCCCTCCAAGGTCATCCTGACGGGCACTGAAGGCATCGCCACCGCGTTGTCGTACTACTTTGAGAGCTATTGGCTCTTTTTGATCCTCTACCTGGTCTTTCAATCCATCCTGTTGGCCTTTGCCTTTGCACACGTCGGCAAGGTCTTTGCTCGCCGTTCGCTGGCCGTGGTCCTGGTGGTGACGCTCTCATTGGTCGTCTTGCCAGACCTGAGCTTTGCGCAGCCCGAACCCCATAACGAGCGCATCATCCTGGTTCTCTTTGGCGGCATCCTGGCAGGGGTGGCCAAGGCGATGGCGTTCACCCACCGTGGCTCGACCGGGGATGAAGACATTTTGGGGGCCTACTTCGCCGCCAAGTACCTCAAACCGGTCGGTTCAATCGCGATCGCCTCGGCGGTGGTCTCCACCACCTTTGGGCTGGGGATGGAGCTGCTGGCCACCGGTCAGTTTGAGCCCATGGTCAACACCTTGATGTACACCTGCATCTACATCTTTGTGTCTGCCGAGACGCTCAACAACCTCTACAAAAAGTTCAAGATCACCATGCTCGACGTCATCACTCGCCATCGGGATGATGTCGGCGCGGCGATCACGGCGTCATCATCCCACCGCACCTTCACCGTCCATCAGGGCATGGGGGGTCGCAGCGGCGAGTCGTTCTCGGTGGTGCGGACGATCATCACCCATGAGGAACTGCCGCAGATGCTCGCAGCAATTGAAGCTGCAGACCCCGACTGCTTCTACTACCACCACGACATCGAGGGCATCGCCGGCCGCTACTATATCGCGCCGATAGGATAGGCCCCTGATGGTTTACACAGACCACCCAAAAAGCGCCTTGGCGTTCCAAACCAGGAAGAGCAAGAGCGAGATGGCCACTGGGGTGGCGATCAGCAGGGCAAAGCGCGCCACACGGCCAAAGTCTGGCTCCAGGTCCGGGTTGGGCCACGCGGGCTCTTTGAAGGCGAAGATGACCCCCTGTTCGGGGCGCCAGGTGAGGTTCCACAGCAACCCTGCGCCCAGATAGAGGCCCGAAGAGGCAAAGAGGTTGGTCAACCACGTCCCAGGGTAGTGACCATCGCGCCACCACAGATAGGCGTCGTAGGACCAGCTGGCCGAGAACAACCAGGCGCAGGCCGCCACAAAGGCCGCTGCGGCGGGCCGTTCTTTTGCAAAGAGGGCTTTGTAGAGCGTCCCCACGGCCCACGGCGCCGTGGCCCACGTCAAGACTGCCATGAACGTGCCATCGACGGCGTCCCAGGTGGGGTCTCCGGTAAAGGGCGCCAGGAAAACCAGTGCGGCCCATGCGAGCGCAAAAAAACTCAGCTTCCAGGGGCGAGCCTGAAAAGCCCAGTAGCGCCCGCTGGTCAACTCGGTCTGCACCGTGCCCGACGCCACAAGGCCCGCTGCCGCCACACAGGCCACAATCCAAAACGCCGTGTATCCAAACGCCAAATCTTGTCCTCCGTTGGGATGTCTTGTTCAGGACGTCACCCCAACACTGTGCTGACCTTGTGTTATTTCGGCGTTCTGGGCTCTATGAGCGTCTTTTGGGGATGTGTGGGGCGTCAAAGCTTTTGTGGGAGGTCTTTTGTGATTGTTGTTGAACCTTACAACGTTGTTTGGCCCCAGTGGTTTGGGGTGCTTCAGGCGCGTTTGGCGCCATTTTTGGAGGGCATCGACCATCAAATCGAGCACGTTGGCAGCACCTCCGTGCCTGGGTTGGCGGCCAAACCCATCATTGACATGGACATCATCGTGGCTGCCGGAGGGTTGGAGCGGGCGATTGCGGCGGTGGTGTCTGCCGGTTACACGCACCGTGGGGAGCTTGGCATTGTGGGGCGACACGCCTTTGGCAACCCTGACGGTGAGCCGCTGCCAGCCCATCACCTCTACGTGTGTGTGGAGGGCGCTGACTCGCTGCGCAACCATCTTGTGCTGCGCGATCATCTGCGCGCCAACCCCGATGCGGTGCGTCGGTACGGGGCATTGAAGATGCGTCTGGCCAGGGTTCATGTTGATGACATCGACGCTTATGTTGAGGGCAAGACCGACTTCATCCTGGGGGTTTTGCAGGGGGCGGGGATGTCTTTGGGGTCGTTGGATGATATTCGACAGGCCAACAAGGCGCCTTGAGCGAAGTATTGTGGGTCGGGGGTGTGCATCGATTCGACAAGGGCGCGATCATCGGGTTTTATATGGGGTTGTTGTCCAGCCCCAGCGGTTGTCTCTGGGCTGGGTTCCTTGTGAGGGAGGGCCATGGCGCAGCCTCAATTGACACAGCGAGAGAAGGTGGTCCTGGCGCAGACGGTCTTGATCTTCATCACGACCGGGGCGCCCGTGGCGTCGCGTGCGGTGCTGGAGGCCACAGGTTTGCAGGTCAGCTCTGCCACCATACGCAACGTCATGGCCTCGCTTGAAGCCCGGGGTTTGTTGCGCCAGCCCCACACCTCGGCTGGGCGCGTGCCGACCCCCGAGGCGCTGCGGCATTACATTGAACACATGGTGACCCGCGAGCCGGTGGCCCCGCAAATCGACCGCCAGTTGCGCCACACCCTGGCCCAGCCTCAGAGCGTTGAGGGGTTGTTGCAGTGCGCCAGTCGGGTGTTGAGCGCCTTCAGTTCTTTTGCGGGGTTGGCGTCGCCGCCCGATGAATCGCTGCTGCGTTTGCGTCACGTGGAGCTGGTGTCGCTGGCGCCGTGCCGCGTCCTGGCGGTGATGGTCACCGATGGTGACGTGGTGCGCGACCACGTGGTGGAGCTTGAGCGCCCCGTCAGTCCGACCGATCTGGCCAGGATGCAGAACTTCCTTGGCGAGATCATTGTGGGCAAGACGTTGGTGGAGGCCAGGGCGACGTTGCGGCGCCAGATTGAGACCGAGCAGATCCGCTGTGACGCCATGATCCGCGACGCCGTCGATGTGGCCAGCAAAGCCCTTGAGCAGGAGGCTGGGGCGGCGTTGGTGGTCGAGGGTGAGTTGAACTTTCTGAGTCTGGAAGACTTTGGGGATTTGGATCGCGCCCGCAAGCTCCTTCAGGCGCTCAAGGACAAGCGCGAGTTGTTGGTCATCCTTGATGGCCTTGGTCAGACCCAGGAGCGCGGCACCCAGGTCCTGGTCGGCCCGCTGCTGCCCGACGACAGCCCCAGCAACTCTTTTCACCATTGTTCCTTCATCCTTTCGCCCTACAAGCGCCACGGTCAGACCATGGGCTGGATTGGGGTCGTGGGGCCGTTGCGGATGCGCTACCGCTGGTTGATTCCGTTGGTGGAGACGACCGCCGATCTGGTGCGCCAGCGTCTGGAGCGCCCAGCCTGGGGGTGAGGGGATTGGTGGCCTGCGCGGGCTTGTGTTGTGTGGGGCTTGTGTGGTCGAATGTGCAGAGGCTTTAATAAGCGTGACAATCTCTTGAAGAGTGGTTCAAAACCCTATAGTACCAACCCTTTGGTACTGTTGGGATGATAAGGTTTTTGTTTGTGGAGTGTGAGAGCGTATGACGAAGCCAGAAGAGGCCCAGGAGCAGCAGCAGGGCGCCAACCAGGACACCGATGAGGCTCAGGCCCCCGAAGCCGCCGACGAGCAGGCCCCTGAAGAGGCGCAAGGGGAGCAAGGTTCCCCTGAAGAAGACCAGCAGGCTCCCGAGCAGGACGCCGCCGAGGACGCCGAGCAGGGTGAGGCCGCCGATGAGGATGGCGTTGAGGATGAAGTGGTCATCCTGGACGCCGATGAGCCTGCCGAGCCGAGCATGCAAGAGGTGTTGGAGGCTCAGGTGGCGGCGCTGGAGGCGGATTTGGCCAAAGCCAAGGCCGACCACAAGCAGCTCAACAACCGGTTTTTGCGCACCGCCGCCGACTACGAGAACTTCCGCAAGCGGACCCAGCGCGAGCGCGAAGACACAAAGCGCTACGCCATTGAGGGGATGCTGCGCGACCTGTTGCCGGTGGTGGACAACCTGGAGTTGGCGCTCAAGCACAGCTCTGAGGACGCCGATGACAGTTTGACGCAGGGGGTGAAGATGGTCCTGCGTCAGTTTCAGCAGCAGCTTGAGAAGCACGGCGTGAAGGGTTTTGAGAGCGAGGGCAAGGCCTTTGACCCGCTCTTGCACGAAGCCGTGCAGCAGCGCCACACCACCGAGCACCCCACCGGGACCGTGGTGCAGGTCTACCAACGCGGCTACACCATCCATGACCGGCTTTTGCGTCCGGCGATGGTGGTCGTGGCCCACAACCCAGAGGCCGACAGCGCCCCCGAGCCTGCCCAGCAGGCGCCGGAGGCGCAGGACGAAACCCAGCAGGAGCCGCAAGAGGCCCCCGCCGAGCAGGCCGCCGAAGAGGGGCAGGGCGAAGCGCAGCAAGAGTAGGTAACAAGAGCGACAGACCCGCGTCAGCGCCGTGGTTCTGGCGGCGCGCGTCGGGGCATTTTGAGATGATGGGCGCTGGTTGAGTGTGTGGGTGATGGGGAGGCCGGCCGGGTCTCTAGGGATGGCGCATTCAGCGGGCCGAGAGAGAAGAGTGGAACATGTCCAAGGTTATCGGGATCGATCTGGGGACCACCAACTCGTGTGTGGCGGTCTTTGACGGGGATGAGGCCAAGGTGCTGCCCAACTCGGAGGGCAGTCGCACGACCCCCTCTATTGTGGGCTTCACCGATGAAGGTGAGCGCGTCGTGGGGCAGATCGCCAAGCGGCAGGCGGTGACCAACCCCGACAACACGGTCTATTCGGTCAAGCGCCTCATTGGGCGGCGTTTTGACTCCGAAGAGGTCCAGCGGGCCCAGAAGAACATACCCTACGATATCGTCGCCCACACCAACGGCGATGCCTGGGTCGAGGTTCGGGACCGGTCCTACTCTCCGGCTGAGATTTCGGCCATGATCCTCCAGAAGCTCAAGCAAGCGGGCGAGGATTTTCTTCAGGACGAGGTCGCTGACGCCATCATCACGGTTCCGGCCTACTTCAACGACTCCCAACGTCAGGCCACCAAAGACGCTGGCCGCATTGCGGGCCTCAACGTCCTTCGCATCATCAACGAGCCCACCGCCGCGGCTGTGGCCTACGGCCTGGATGAGTCGGCCGATGGCGTCATCGCCGTCTACGATATGGGCGGCGGCACCTTTGATGTCTCGGTCTTGGAGCTCAGCGCGGGCATCTTTCGGGTTCTGGCCACCCACGGCGACACCTTCCTGGGCGGTGAAGACTTTGACATGGCCATCATCGACAAGCTGGCCGACGACTTCAACGCCGAGACCGGGATTGACCTGCGCGGCGACAAGATGGCCTTGCAGCGCCTCAAAGAGGCCGCCGAGCGCGCCAAACACGAGCTGTCCACCCAGCCCGAGACCGAAATCAGCCTACCCTTCATCACCTCCGACGACAGCGGCCCCCGTCACCTTGAGGTGAACATGAGCCGCTCGGAGCTTGAGGACCTGGTCATTGACCTGGTGGAGCGCTCGCTGGAGCCCTGCTCTGTGGCGCTCTCGGAGGCTGGCCTGACGGTCGATGACGTTGATGACGTGGTGTTGGTCGGAGGCATGACCCGCATGCCGCTCATCCAGCAGTGTGTCATGGAGTATTTCCGGCGCGAGCCCCACACCGGCCTCAACCCCGATGAGGTTGTGGCGGTCGGCGCGGCCATTCAGGGCGCCGTCATGCGCGGCGAGCTGACCGACGTCCTGCTGATGGACGTTCTGCCGCTCTCGCTTGGTGTTGAGACGATGGGCGGGGTCTTTACGCCGCTGGTCGAGAAAAACACCACCATTCCCTGCACCACCAGCCAGGTTTTCTCAACGGCGGTGGACAACCAGCCGCTGGTGTCTATCCATGTCCTCCAAGGTGAACGCGACATGGCTGCGGACAACCACAGCCTGGCGCGCTTTGACCTCATCGGGATTCCCCCGGCCCCGCGCGGGGTGCCTCAAATCGAGGTCTCCTTTGACGTGGACGCCAATGGCATCCTGAGCGTGTCCGCCCGTGACCTGGGCAGCGGCAAAGAGCAAGCCATCAGCGTTGCTGCCACCGGTGGACTCAACGAAAGCGAAATTGAACGCATGGTCGATGAGGCCGCGGCCTTCTCGGAGGCCGATGCCCTGCGCAGAGAGATTGCCGATTTGCGCAACAAAGCCGCCGGCCTGCTCTACACCTCGGAGCGCTCCCTGAAGGAGTACGCCGACTACCTGACCGCAGGCGACCGTGAGATCCTCATTCAGGACATCCATGAGTGCCGCAACCAGATCGAAAGCAACGATCCTGCCGAGCTGGAGGCCGTCATCGCCTCGCTTGAGCAGTCGGCGCACAAGATCGCCGAGGCCATGTACTCCGAAATGGCCTACACCACCGAAGAGGAGTGACGTCGGGCCCCAGCGGCAGACAGCGCCGCTGGCCTGCCTCTGCGCGGTGAACGTCGGCCACA
The DNA here is from genome assembly GCA_937123825.1 of uncultured Pseudomonadota bacterium. GTDB lineage: Bacteria > Myxococcota_A > Bradymonadia > Bradymonadales > CAKZKQ01. The sequence goes on along the minus strand of CAKZKQ010000761.1, from coordinate 1,939 downwards.
GGGCGAGCCCATCATCGACAATCTCGCGCGGTGTCTGCACCTGCGCGCTTTTGTGTTACAAAGGCCCTGATGCGCTCGATGTGCGGGCTGCACCTGGAGTTTCAGGACACCCCGACCACCATGGGCGCATCGACGAAAGTGGTTTGCCGCTGCGGCGGCCTCGCCCATTGAAATGCAACGCAAGAACCTCTCCCCTGCGTGCAACCCCCTTATTTGGGGTCTGCCCCAACCCCTCCGGCATTGCCCCTTAAGACACCATGTCCACTGATTATTACAAAGTCCTTGGCGTTGAACGCGACGCCGAAGCCCGCGAGATCAAAAAGGCCTATCGGCGCCTGGCGATGAAGTATCACCCCGATCAGAACGACGGGGACAAGGCCGCCGAGGAGAAGTTTAAAGAGATCTCCGAGGCCTACTCCATCCTGGGCGACGCCGACAAACGCGCCCAATACGACCGCTTTGGCACCGTTGGCGACAACCCCTTTGCGGGCGGCGGCAACCCCTTTGCAGGCGGCGGAAACCCCTTTGCGGGCGGCGTGCCGTTTGGCGGCGTCAACGACGTCTTCGTCGACATCCTCAACGATCTCTTTGGGGCCCGTCGCGGCGGGCAGGGGCGCAGCCGTCGAGGCTCGGATCTGCGCTACGAGTTGAAGATGACCCTCGAAGAGGTGGCCACCGGCATCACCCGCGAGATCGAAATCCCCAAGATTGAGACCTGCCCGGTCTGCAGCGGCTCTGGCGCCCAGCCCGGCACGCGGCCCACGACCTGCCCCGACTGCAACGGCGCTGGTCAGATCCGTGTCCAGCAGGGCTTTTTCAGCATGGCCCGCACTTGCGGCCGTTGCAGCGGCACCGGGGAGATCATCGAGAACCCCTGTCGGCGCTGCGAAGGCCGCGGCCGCGTGACCTCCAAAGAGAACCTTGAGGTCGAGGTCCCTGCCGGTGTGGCCGAAGGTCAGCGGCTGCGTTGGACGGGCAAGGGCGAGCCCGGTTATGGCGGGGGTCCTCCCGGCGACCTTTATGTGGTGGTGGCGCTCTCAGAGCACCCCTTCTTTGAGCGTCAGGAGCAGAACGTCACCTGCCGCATCCCCATCAGCTTTGCCCAGGCGGCGTTGGGGGCCGAGGTTGAGGTGCCCACGTTGACCGGCAAGGTCCGCATGAAGGTCCCGCCTGGGACGCAGTCCGGCAAGGTCTTCAGGCTGCGCAAAAAAGGGCTGCCCGACGTGGATGGGCGCGGGGCAGGGGACCAGCTTGTGACCATCGTGGTGGAGACCCCCACCAACCTCTCTGCGCGCCAGGAGGCCCTCCTGCGTGAGTTTGCCGAGATCAGCGGCGACGATGTCCAGCCAGAGCGTCGGGGTTTCCTCGACCGCATGAAGGAGTTCTTCAGTTGACCCTCCGTCCACCGACCTCCGGGCAAAACGGCGAGCCAGCGGGCTTGCCCCGGCGCGGCCAGACGGGCGGCGTCATGACCGTGGTGCGTTGGTGGGGTGGCGCGCTCCTTGTGGCGGTCCTTGTAGCGGCTGTCTGGGGTGGTGTGGGGGCGGCTGAGGACAAGCAGGACACGGCGAAGGCGTCCGAAGGGGGGGCGTCGGTGGTGCGCCTGGGCGTGCTCTTGCCTTTGTCTGGAAAGCACAAGCGGCTTGGCGAGGCGATCATGGAGGCCGTGACGCTGACGCAGGTGGCGATGCCGGGCCTTGAGGTGGTGCTGGCCGACTCGGCAGGGCGTCCCGCTGAGGCGGTGCGCGAGGTGGAGCGTCTGGCGGCCGATCCCACGGTCCTGGCGGTGCTGGGGCCGGTGGGTTGGGATGCATCGCGGGCGGCGGCCGAGCGGGCGCAGCAGCTTGGGTTGCCGCTGGTGACGCTCAGCGCCCGCGACGGGCTGGAGCAGGTCGGCGACTTTGTCTTTCGGGGGCGGCCTTCCATCGAAGAGCAGTCC
>CAKZKQ010000760.1 GCA_937123825.1 uncultured Pseudomonadota bacterium | reverse complement strand
GCCCCCACGAAGCGACCGGGGTCCAGGGGTTGGGGCGCCAGCCAACCCCTGGCGGGGGTTTGGGGCGCGCAGCCCCAAAAGGGAAAGCCATCGAAACAAGACAAAAGTGCGATTGAGCAAAGACCCAAAAAAATGAAGATGCAATAGAAAGCCAAAAGAGAAGGGCCATTCGCACTATGAACGGGGTTCCAGCGTGCAACGCACCGTTCCAGCCCGCTTGATTGAGGTGTGGGTGGGCTTTGTTAGTGTGCTGCGCTTATGACCGCGCCTCTGCACAAGGGGGAGGGGTGGGTTGGACTCAAAAAAGGCGGAGCGCGCGCGTGGGTGTTTGAGAGCAAGCCGGTGTGCGTGGGGTGGCTGTGTGGGACGGTGGTGTGGGCGACGAGGGTCGCTGGCCGACCGACCGAGGCGGCGCTCGGGAAGCCGATGGAGCATGTAAAAGACGGTGACGACCCTGAAATCTGCGACGATCGAGCCTGGCATCAGCGCCTTTGCCCTTTATTTGCCGCCGCTGCGTGTGCCTTTGGAGCGCTGGTGTGATTGGACGGGGGCCTCATGGTCCAAGGTGAAGTCGGTGGCTGGGCACAGCTTCCGGATGATGGCGCCGCGCGAGAGTGTGTATACTTTGGCGGCCAACGCGGCGTTGAAGCTCATTCTGGACAATGACATTGATCCTCAAAATGTGGGGATGTTGGCGCTGGGGACGGAGTCGAGCACGGACAACTCTGCGGGCGCGGTCCAGGTGCGCGGGTTGTTGGATGAGGCGCTGCGCCAGCTTGGCAAGGCGCCTTTGTCGGTGCACTGCGAGGTGCCGGAGGTGAAGCACGCGTGCTTGGGCGGGATTTACGCGCTCAAGAATGCGGCGCGCTTTGTGGCCACCGATGGGCTTGGTCAGCAGGCGATCGTGGTCAGCGTGGACATCGCCGAGTATGCGCTTGGCAGCAGCGGGGAGCAGACCCAGGGCGCGGGCGCGGTGGCGATGCTGGTGGAGTCTGAGCCGAAGCTTTTGGCGCTGGAGTTGTCGCATTGCGGGTCGGCCAGCGCGTACCGTGGGGCGGACTTCCGCAAGCCCATTCGGCGCTTTTTCATGGATGCGTATCCGAGCCAGGGTCGGTTGCACGACTTTCCGGTTTTCAATGGGCGCTACTCGACCTTTTGCTACCTGGATCAGACCCGGCGCGCCTTTGCGCAGATGGTCTCCAAGCTGGGGCAGGGGGCCGGTGAGGTGCTTGAGGAGTCAGCGGCGGTGCTCTTCCACCGTCCGTACCACTACATGCCGATCCAGGGTATGGCGGCGATCTATGTGCAGGCGCTCTTGAGCAGCGACGAGGGCCGCGCGGAGCTGGAGTCTTTGGCGTCCAGCGCAGGGGTGACGGTCGAGGCGGTGATGGCTGAGTTGGAGGCGCCGTCGTGGTCGATGGTGCCTCAGGATCAGGCCGAAGCCAGCGTCGATCCATGTCCGGCGCTGAGCGCGGTGGCCAAATTGGCGCGGCGCTCGGAGGCTTTTGGGACTTTGGTGGGTCGCAAGATGTCGCTGGGCAGCGAGTTGATGAAGCAGTGCGGCAACATGTATACGGCGGCGTTGCCGGCGTGGTTGGCGGCGGCGCTCTACGACGCGCTGGGTCAGGGGCTGGCCCTTGAGGGGCAGCGCGTGGTGGCGCTGGGCTATGGCAGCGGGGATGCGGCTGAGGCGCTGCCCATGCGCGTGGTGCCCGGTTGGCAGGAGGCCGCCGCTCGGATTGGCTTCGAGGCGGCTCTGGAAGGGGCTGTGGATTTGGAGCAGAGCCAGTACGAGGCGCTCCACGGTGGCCAGCAGGTCGAGGGCTTTGAGGGTCTGCCTGCGCGCGGCTTCTTTGTGCGTCGGATTGGTCAGGAGAACCAGCCCCGTTTTCAGGACATTGGTCTGGAGTACTGGGGTTTTGAGGCCTTTGAGCAGCGCTCTTGATGGCCTTGGCGCTCTCCCCGCTTGATGGCCATGTGGTGGCCGCCCAAACCCTCCCTGGCGGCCGCTGAATCTTTTTTCCTTGCGAGCTTTCCTCCCTTTTTTAATGCCCGGCGGCTTTGAGTTTGCGTGCTGGGCGTCACAAAAGCCGTGTGTGGTTTCTGAATTCGTGCCAGGGCAGGGCCCCAGGGATCTGTTTTGAATGAAGCCATGTTGAAGGCCGTCCTGACGGTGGGCTTTGATGTTTTCGCGGTGTTGCCCTTTGGTGCCAAAGCGAACCTTTGTTGTGGGCTTTGGGGTAGGGGCCAGCCGCTTCATTGAGGCGCGTTTGGGATATTGGCCGTGTTCTGGCACCTTGACGTGGGACTGACGTGTGAGTGTGCCTGCATGAGGGGAGCGATGCGCGATACAAGATGGTTGTGGCCTTTGGTGGGGTTGGTGTTGTGTTCGGCGGCGTGTTCTGACGACCACGAGCCGTCGTTGGTGGCGCCGCCAGGTTATGCGGCGATACCGTCCTGGCAGGTGCGCCACACCGTGGAAGGTCTGGACAGCGGTGGGGAGGCGATTGCGCTGGAGGCGCCGCTGCTCAACCCCAACCACATTCTGCCTCAGGAGCCAGGGCGCGCCTTGGAGGTGGGCGATGGCCTGTGGGTTGCTGAGCGCACTGCATGGCGAGTGTTGCGTTACGAGGTCACCTCGGTGGATCCGTTGGTGTTTGCGCCTCCGGAGGTGGTGCTCAGCGCCCAGCCTTGGCGCCAGGATGCGATCTGGCTGCCATTGGAGTTGTCGCTGACGGGCGATGAAAACCGCTTTGGGTTGGTCTTTGCCCGCGCTGAGAGCGGTCAGGCGATCATCAGTGGTCCCCAGGGGCGGCTGTGGGCGGTGTCGGTGGATCAGCCGGTGGGCCGAATGTTGGGGGCGGGGCTGGGTGGCCGCGTGCCTGATGATGGGGTCGAGATCGGTTCGGCAGACTTGAGCCAGGTCATCGGCGCGGCCTTTGATCCCGGAGGTCAGGGCAGGGCGGCCAAGGTGCTCCTGGCGACGCACAACGCCATCTTCAGCGCGCCTTTGGCGGCGTTGGACGAGCCGACGGTCAAGCTGACGCGCGTGGCTGGCAGCGGCGCCGTGGGTCAGAGTCGGGGCGGGGCGGCGGTGTTGAGCGCAGCGCTGGATTTTACCGACCGCATGGCCATGAGCGTCGACAGCCAGGGCAACCTCTACTTCACAGAGAGCAACACCGGGCGCGTGTTGATGATCCCCGACTACAACCAGCCCCAGGACGCCGAGCTGGTGATCATCGCCGGGCTTGGCAACGGCGAGCCCATCAGCGACGACTTTACGGACCCTCGAAACCAGCGTCTGGAGCTTCCCATCGCGCTGGATTTGTGGATCCACGAAGATGGCCAGGAGGTCTCCTTTGACTTCCTGCAAGACGTCGGCATCCCCTGGCAGGTCCGGGTGCGCTTTGGAGCCACCCGAGGGGCGGACTTTGAGCCGCTTGAGAGCAACTTTACGCTGGAAAAGATCCGCCCCTTTAGCGGCTTTATGGTCGCGCAGGACGTGATGGTGATGGGGCGCGGCGATCTGGGCACCGTGGTGAGCTTTCCGTTGGGAGCCGACGCCGACGCCCAGGAGCGCGTCCTGGCTGGCCCCGAAGTCGTCGAGAGCATTGGCCCCGACTTCCTCCCCAACCTGACTCGCCCCGGCGCCGTGATGCGCGTGCCGATCTTTGGGCGTCACACGTTGATCATCGCCGATGTGGCCAGCAGCAAGCTCATGCTCGACTCTGGACCGGGTCAGCCGTTGACGCCCTTTATTTTTCGCTCCGGTGGCACGCTCTACGACATCTTTCGCAGCTTTGCCCCGCTGTCGCGCTCTGATGATCAGCCCGACCAGGTCCTCATTGGGTCGATCAACGAGGTCCTTGGCTATGCGATTGAGGAGCCAGCGGTGGGCAACAACCAGCAGCTCTTGATGCGGACCACCGGTGGGGGGCTCTCACCGTCGGGGGCGACCATGGCGTCCTGGTCTGCGGGGGCGGCGCCGTCTCTGGTGGGGTCGTTGTCCGATGGTACCATGCTCTTCTTTGATCCTGATCTGGAGGGGATTTACACCTTTGACGCCGCAGATGTGGTCAATGACGCCACGGAGTTGAATTTGACCATCGGTGGTCTGGCCAACGTGATCTTGCCCAGAGAGTCTCCCAGCGGTCCCCGCGTGGTGAGCCTGCGCAGCGCTCGGTCGCTTTTGCTCAGCAGCGCAGACGTGCTGACTGCGGTGGTGCCGTCCGAAGGAGGGGGCCAGTTGATCATGTCGATGCGTCTGGCCCAGAGCCAGGACGCATTGGTGTTGGCGGGGCGCGAGTTTACCCGGGGCCAGCAGGCGCTGGTGCTGGCTGGTGGCGGGCAGTCGCCGTTGGTCGAAGGGCAGAGCGCGTTTGAGATGGGTTTGACGGGGGTGTCTTCGGCGTGGATGTCGCCGTGGGCTTCGCTGGTCGGGACCATCGACGTGGATGGCCGCACGGGGCTCTTTGAGGTCGACGCTGAGGGGCGCTTTGGTTGGCTGGCGGAGCCTCTTGGTGAGGGGGTCGTTCAGGCCAACCCTCAAGGCGAACCGGTGGCTTTGGGGTCTTTGGTGGTGTCCGAGGGGGCCAGATGGCAGCCTTTGCCGTGTTTGCCGCCTCAGGTGGCGCTCTTGTTGGCCAGCGACGGGGTCTGGTGGGTCAACCTCTCGGATGAAGAGGCGGCTCCGGGTCCGATGGGGGCACAGATGCTGGAGCCGGGGACGGCGGTGGCGCTGCGCGACGGCGCGGTAGACCGCGCGGTGTGTTGGCTGGACGATGCGGTGGCGCTTGTGGAGGTTGGCGGTGAGCGCCTGGATGTTCTTGGGGGCCAGGGCGTGGCGTTGCCGGTGGCAGCCTCCTCGCTGGAGGTGACCGATGGCGGACAGGTGCTCTTGGCGACCGAGCGCGCTGAGGGTGCGGGGGCGCTGGAGGTCTTTGATCCCGGTGCAGGGCTTGCGCCGACGGCGTTGACGGGGTTGACGCCGTCTTCGCTGGATGGGCGCCGGCTGCGCCGCGCGCCGCTGGCCGCCTCATTGCCGGTCTTTGCCCAGGCTGACGATGGACACATCTACGCGGCGATGGAGGGCACCCTCTTTAGGATTTTGAATACCCCCGGAGAGCGTTTCTCACCGGTCAGCCGCGTTGAGGTCCTGTGGACTGGGGAGCCGCTGGGTGTGGGGCGCGATCGTCCCACGGCGTTGGCGGCGTTGCCCGATGATGGGGACGGCACGTCCATTTTGATGGCGGCGCGCGGGGTCGTGTACCGGTTTGACGTCGATGAGGCCCAGCCGTCGGTCGACGGTGAGGTGCGCCGGGGGCGTTTTGAGCGCCTGGCCGGTGGTGGCAACAGCGCCCCTGGCTTTGGGGCGCCGGCGACCGAAGCGTTTTTGGGTGAAATTGAAGGGATTGTGCCCCACCGCGACCGGATCTGGCTGCGCTGGGATGGTTATGTGGGCTTCATCAACGCCCAGGGGAACCTGGTGGGTGTGGCTGGCGGCGGCGACAAGGGGGTCTCGGAGGCCGAGTTCCCCTGGGAGCTGGATCTCTTTGGCACGGTCGGCGCCCATCCGACCCTGTCTGTGTCTCCCGACGGTCGTTCCATTGTGACGGTGGCCCCGCATTTGGGAGCAGTGGTGCAGTTTACGATGCCCTGAAACGCGTTCCATTGCTTGGGCTGTGGTGCCAGCGCGGGTTTGTGCTGGCGCCGATCTTACAAACATCCGACACCATGTTATTGCGGCGTGAGGGTGATGAGTCGCCCGATGCTGGGGTTTATCTTGTGTTGGAGTGTGATCCAGAAGCGGTCCTGGTGGGCGGTGACGTGGGGCATGAAGTCGTTGCCGTGGAAGGTTTCGTGGGTCAGGAGGGTCTTGCAGGGCTGTGGGGGATGGTCGGGATTGGCTTTGAAGCGGGCAAACCATGCGTCGGTGCCGTTGTGAGAGCCCTCGTTCCAGGTGACGGCGAAGTGTCCATTGCCGTAGGTGATGGAGGGGTCATTGGAGTACTGGCGAGTGCTGCCGAGGTAGGTGGGTTTGCTGGCGACGCCCTGGGTGACGGTGGCGAATTTGAGGTGGAAGCTGTCGGAGTCGTCCATGCTGCCCCAGGCCAGGGCGAAGGTGCCTTTGGCGTCGCTGGCGACCGCGATTCGGCTTGACGCGCCGGATTTGGGGATGTCTTCCAGGAGTGTTTTGCGTTTGGTGCGGCCCTCGGCGTCCAATTCTGAGAGGTAGACCTGGGTGCCGGTGTCGAGGCCGTTGAGTGACCATGCCAGCGCAAAGCCCTCTCCGTCCCAGATCAGGGGGTTGTGCCAGTCCGAGATCTGGGTGCTTTGCGTGTTGGTGTTGGCGCTCAGTGGGCGCTCGCTGCCGGGGATCCAGGCGCCGCGCTCATCGAGTCTGGCAAAATAGAGTCGCCCAAAGACGTAGCCGGGTTTGTCGGCGTCTATGTTGAAGTACTCCTCCCAGACCAGGCCCCATTGTCGGTCCACGGGGTTCCAGGCGATGGCGGCCTGGCTGTGGCTGAAGCCTTCGAGCGGGATGGGGGTGTAGCGCGTGGTGGTGGGTTTTCCGTCTTCGTCAAAGTCGAGTGTGACGACCCTGGCCCTCCAGGTGCCGGGGTTGTGCATGGAGATGGCGCTGTAGCGTTGGTCGCCGCGGGTGATGAAGCGCATGTTGTTGGGTTCGAGGCGATGGCGAGGGCCTATTTCTTCGGTGCCGTCGTCGCTCACGATGGTTTTGTAGGTGACAAAATCATGGCCGCCCTGTGATTTGCTGTGGACGGTCATCCAAAAGAGGTCATGGCCGCCTTGCGGGTTGTGGAAGAGACTCAGGCGGTTGGGGCGGTTGTCGATGGGAAGGATGTCGACAATCTCCATGCGGTCGTCTTTGCAGGCGTTGTCTGGGACGGCGCGCAAGGGGTTTTGAGGGCGTTTGGGCTCTGGCTCGGGTGGGGGAACGGCTGGGGTTGGTCTGGGCGGCGGTGATGGCGCGGCCATCTCTGGTGGCGGTGGGACGTGCATGCGTGGGCAGCCGGTGGTGAGGGCGGCGAGCGTCATGAGCATGGCCCCGGCGGCGGCGGAGATGGGCCAGCGGGCGATGATTTTTGGGGGATATGGGTTCATGGGCCGAGGTTGCGTTTGTGTGGCTTTGGCCCGACGCCCTTTGCCCCGTTGTGATAGAGGCGATGGTGCGTTGCGGAGCATGGCGGATAAGGGTTAAGGTGCTTGTGGCCATGATATAAGCCGTCAGCTTTGATGGAACAACGCGCCAGTTGTGGGCTGCTTTCAGTGTTTCATCGCCACACCGCATTTTTTAGCCTGGGTAAGCAGGTTTTGTGCGGTATGTTGTGGGTGTCGGGGCACCGGTCGAGAACATGATGGTGAGGGCGTGTTTGAACGATGCGCGCTGTGCTGTGGGTGTTTTTTGGGCCGGGGGTGCTTGGTTGTTTGGGGCATGGAGGGGTCGGGGCGAAGATGGATTCAGAGGCGCACCTGGATTTTCAACCGGTCAGTTTTGGCAAATACCTGCTTTTGCAGAAGATCGGCAGCGGCGGCATGGCTGAGATTTATCGGGCCAAGGCCTTTGGGCCGCACGATTTTGTCAAAGAGTACGCCATCAAGAAGATCCTGCCCCACCTGATCGACGATGAAGAGTTCATGACGATGTTCATCGACGAGGCTCGGATCGCGGTCAACCTGCAGCACGCCAACATCGTGCAGGTCTTTGATCTGGGGGCGATCAACCGTCAGTCGTACATCGCCATGGAGTATGTCCAGGGCCGGGATCTGCTGGAGCTGCTGGCGCGCTGTGACGCGCGGGGGGTGAGGCGGCCGCTGAAGCTGGCGCTCTGTAGCGTGATGGAGGTGCGCAAGGGGCTTGAGTACGCCCACCGGGCCAGGGATCGCAAG
>CAKZKQ010000759.1 GCA_937123825.1 uncultured Pseudomonadota bacterium | reverse complement strand
CATAAATCATGGAAGGGAGGGCAATAGTAGCCTACGACTTTTTCAAATTCATTTTTGATCAAATAACAACTGTCAATGTCATTTTCTTCAAACAGGTTGACACGTTCCGGGTTCACAAAGCTGGGCCAATGTCCTAAAGCGGCATACATGAACATCTCTTCACGAACACATTGCGCTCCGACAATTTTTCCATCTAGCGTAGAAATAAAAGCATAAGTCAAAATGCTTGAATGCGCCCCCGCAAAAATACCTATGGCCAAATGCGACTTTTTACCAGCTTGTGCTTGTACAGACTGATTTATAAGCAATAAGCTAGTGAGCAATATGTAAACTAACTTTGAAATAATTTCTTTTTTTGGGTATTAAATTTAAGGAATTTACGAGGACAATGCAAACCGTTTTGTCCAGGAGGGATGCCAGCAGCTCAGAATTTACAGGATGAAAAAAGTGCACTTTTATGCATAGTTGGCACATTTTGCTTTTTTGAATCCGTCATTATGGCAGATATTTCCAATTGGCATGCAGATTGACATTTGAAAGCAAACTTAAAACTAAAATAAAAAATGGCAACGAAAGGAACTGTAAATGTACAAACGGAGAATATCTTTCCATTGATCAAGAAGTTCTTATACAGCGATCATGAAATATTCTTGCGCGAGTTGGTGTCCAACGCGTCGGATGCGGTGGACAAGCTGCGTTTTCGCAGCATCACCGAGCCTGAGTTGGTGGAGGAAGGCGAGCAGCTTTGCGTGCAGGTGATCCCCAACCGCGAGGCGGGGACGCTGACGATCTCGGACAACGGCGTGGGGATGACCGAGGAGGAGATGATCCAGAACCTGGGGACCATCGCCCACTCCGGCTCAAAAGCCTTTATTGAGAACCTCCAGAAGGCGGCCAAGGCCGAGGCCAGCGGCGACGTGAGCCTGATTGGCCAGTTTGGCGTCGGGTTCTACAGCGCCTACCTGGTGGCCGACGAGGTGGAGGTGATCTCCAAGGCGGCCGGTCAGGACGGTGCCATCAAGTGGACCTCCAGCGCCGACGGCCAGTACACCACCGAGCCGGGCCAGCGCGAGGGCCGCGGGACCTCTGTGGTGCTGCACCTTAAAGAGGAGCAGAAGGAGTTGCTCGACTCCTGGAAGCTGCGCAACCTCATCAAGCGCTACTCCGACTACGTCTCTCACCCGATCGAGCTTCAGGTTGAGCGCGAGGTCGGCGAAGGCGACGAGAAGACCACCGAGTTGGCCTTTGAGACCGTCAACCAGGCCAAGGCGCTGTGGAAGCGCTCTTCGGGCGACGTCACCGACGAGCAGTACGCCGAGTTCTACAAGCACCTGACCCACGACTGGGAGCCGCCGCTGGCCCAGACCCACTTCCACATCGAGGGCACCCAGCTCTTCACCGGGCTGCTCTTTGTGCCCACGCGCCCGCCTTTTGATCTCTTTGATCCCGACCGCCGCCACGGCGTGCGCCTCTACGTCAAGCGCGTCTTCATCATGGACGACTGCGAGGAGCTGCTGCCCCGTTGGCTGCGCTTCATGCGCGGCATCATCGACTCCGATGACCTGCCCTTGAACGTCTCGCGCGAGCTGCTGCAGGATTCCTCGATCACGCGCACCATCCGCAAGCAGGTCATCCGCAAGAGCCTCGACCTGCTTGAGGACATGGCCGAAAACCGCCCCGAGGACTTCAAGTCCTTCTGGGACAACTACGGCGTGGTCCTCAAAGAGGGCCTGCACTTTGATCCGAAGTTCAAAAACCGCGTCGCCGACCTGCTGCGCTACGCCTCGTCCCACGACGCCGAGGCGCTGACTAGCCTTAAAGACTACGTCGAGCGGATGCCCTTCGCCCAGAAGGCCATCTACTACGCCATGGGCCCGAGCCGTCAGGTCGTCGAGGCCAGCCCGCACCTCGAAGCCATCAAAAAGAAAGGCTACGAGATCCTCTTCATGACCGACCCCATCGACCAGTGGGCGGTGCAGGCGCTGACCGAGTACGAAGAGAAGAAGCTGGTCTCGGTCATGACCGCCGACCTGGATCTGGGCGACGAGGAGGACGAGGCCGACAAGTCCGAGAAAGAGGCCGTGGCCGAAGGTTTCAAAGGGCTCACCGAGCGCTTCAGCACCGTCCTGACCGACCGCGTTGGCCAGGTGCGCGTCTCGGACCGCCTGACCGACTCCCCGGTCTGCCTGGTCATCCCCGAAGGCGGCCTCCACTCCCACATCGAGCGCATGCTGCGTGCCAACAACCAGAACGTCCCCGGCACCCGGCGCATCATGGAGGTCAACCCCTCCCACGCGCTCATCAGCAACCTCAAGACCCTCAACGAGCAAAAGCCCGAGAGCGCGCAGGTCTCCGAGTGGATCGAGATGCTCTACGACCAGGCCCTCCTGGCCGAAGGCAGCCCCATCGACAACCCGGCCGCCTTCGCCTCCCGCATGACTCGCCTCATGTCCCAGGCCGTCCAATCCGAGGTCACCACGGAGGCCTGAGCGCAGTCTGGGAAGCCTCAAAACAAGGCTTCCCACATCCAGTTTTGAGCCACAGCCAAACAAGACGCTCCCAGGATCCCTGGGGGCGTTTTTGCGTTTTTCTCCCCAGCCCTCTCGGCCTGTTCCATCTTACTCGGCGCCCCAAAGGGCCCCTTCGCCACGCGATCTTGGGCACTTACCACAAGCAGATGAGCCCAAATCTCTCCAGTGGTGAACGCGTGTCTTCTTAAGATGGGTTCAAAAATGGATTCCCATTTTAGGATGTTCAATGGGGTCTGTGTGTGATACTGGGATAGTTAGATTTAGATTTTGCTTGGTCTTTTGTGTGGGAGGGGTCATGCGGGTTTGTGTGTGGATGGCGTTTGCTTTGATGGTGTTGACGCCGGGGCTCACGGGTTGTTCGTGGTTGTTTATGCAGGAGGCGCCGCCGAAAGACCTTTGGGAGTTGGGTCCTGCCCAGGAATGCAGCGATTCCTATGCATTGCCCATCGCGGACGTGCTGGTGAGTGTGGGGGCTGGGTTGGGAGGTTTGGCGTGGGTGGCATACCTCCCGGATGCATCTCCTAACGATCGGGATGAAGTGGCGTTCATCGGTGCCTCTATGCTGAGCATGGGTGGGTTGTTGGGTGTGTCTGCTTGGTATGGCTTTCCCGTCGCGGCTCAGTGCAAAGAGCACCTCATCAAAGCTCCAAAACCACAGGCCGAAGCGAAGGTCGTTGCTGTCGCGCGCCGTCGAGACATGAGCGTTCCCGTTGAGAAGCGCGTTGAAAAAAGTGAGCCTGCAGAGTTGGTCTTGTCGCGATCTTGTGCGTTGCCTCAGTCCATGTCTGCCAAGGATCGCGAACGTTTTGAGCCGTATTCAAGTGCGTGTCGGAAAGGTGATGCCCAGGAGACATTCAAAGGAGGCATGGCAGCGCTGTCTGAGTTTGAAGCGGCCAGCGAGTTTGATCCATACAGCGCGCAGTCGGCTGCGTTGGCCAATGTCACCATCCAATTGCTTTCTGCCGCGTGCCTGGATGGGCACCCCGACGCGTGCTACCAGGCCAATCAAGCCGCTCGTCTTTATCCGCTCAGTGCTCGGGAGGGCAATAATCAATTTCGTAAGGCGCTCCTGTCAAAAGCGTGCGAACTTGGGCGTCAGGACTGCTCGTTGTGCTCTTTTGCGCTCAAGACATGGATGTTGGACGGATGCAAGATGACCATCCACCGTGAGCGGGCGTTCTGAGTGTTTGGGGATTGTTTGGATGTGTTGGTGTGTCTCTTGGAGACAACATCTGATACCAAAGCGCAGGGCGAACCATTGAGGTTTCTGTGATTTGGTGTGAATGGGAGTGGCGATGAAGAACGGGTTATGGGTGTCGCTGGGGGCTGGTTTGCTTCTGGTGGTGGGGTGTGAGGGCGGCAACGGCGGTGCGCAGCAGGGCGAAGAGAAGGCCCCTGCGGCGGCGCAAGCCGAGCAGGCTGCCAAAGGCGGCGGTGCTGTTAAGGGTGATGATGGTGGTCAGGCCAAAGGCGGTGAGAAGGCCGCTGAGCCTGGAAAGGTGGCGGAGAAAGGGGCGATGGCGCCGCCGCAGGTGCACGCTGTGACCGCTGCGCAGGTCGCCGATCTCTTTAAGGGGATGCTGGGCGACGTCAAGATCGCCGAGAGCACCAAGCCCACCCAAAAGTTGGATTGGACCGTGCCGCAGGGCTGCAAGCTCAAGTATGGGTCCGAGGCCGAGATGGTTCTGTCTGCCCGCATGGAGGGCAAGGCCGATCAGATGCCCTCGCAGGGGATGATGATCGAGGGGACCTTTGAGTTGGGGCAGGGCGGCAAGGCCGATCTGGCGGTGGATTACGGTGATTTGCGCATTTCGCACAAGAACAACGGGGTGAAGAACCCTGGCGCGGTGCAGTCCAAGGGGACGATGGCGCAGACGTGGCTTAAGAAGGAAGGCTCGGCGCTGGTGGAGGTCGATGGACCCACCGGGGGCTGGAGCGCCTTTGGCTCTTATCCGGGTCCGGTGCTCTTCTTCCCGGCTTTGCCCCAGGATAAGACCCAGGTGTCCTGGCCGCTGACCATCCATGCCCGGGGCAGCGGCGCGGGTGTGGAAGACAAGCGCGGCACCATCAAGCTGCCCGAAGGCATGACCGCGCCCGAGCCCAAGGCCTTCAAGCCCGACGCCAAGGTGACGGTGCTGCGGTGGGTCACGGTCAACGGCGAGCCTGCGGTGGCGCTCAGGGCCCAGTGGAGCGATAAGAGCAGCGATGTGCGGGAGCAGAAGTTTCCGGGCCAGGACCAGGGCATGACCAACCAGATCACCACCCAGATGGGCGCCACCGGACACTATCTGGTGCTGGCCAATGGACGCTTGCTGGCGGCGCGCATCGACGGCGACACTCAGGTCCAGATGAAGACCGATTTTCCTGGCAAAGATTCCATGGTCATGCACCAGACCCACAAGCTGGACGCCAGCGTGCGCCTGCTGGAGGGCTGCGCCAAAGATGAGCTGGCTTTGAAGGACTTTGACAAGACCGCCTCGCCCCAGGAGATCGCCTTGAACAAGGTGGTGGTACTGCAAAAGGCGCTCTTTGAAGGCAACTTTGAAGCCGCAGCGCAGGCCTTTGACCCTGCCATTGTGCAGGCCCACGGCCCCAAGCTGGCCCAGACCCTCAAAGCACACACCGTGCGCTATGGCATCCGTGTGTTTGGGTCACCTGAGATAGCCCAGAAGAGCAGCCTGGAGGGCGACGTGGTGCGCCTGCACCTGAGTGGCAACGCGCTCGGATACAAGACCGAGCCGAACAATGCCATGACGGTCCACTGCGTCTACAAGATCCGCGTCAAAGACGGTCAGGCCATCATCACGCACCTTGGCGCCGACACCAGCAAGCGCGATGCGGATTGGGAGCTCATTGAAATCTCGCCGCAGCGCCTGATCACCGCCGCGACCTCGGACCCGGCCGCCAAAGCACCCGCCGAGCAGCCCGAGGCTGGCTCCAAAGAGGGCAACGGCGAGGTTGATGAGCGCAAGAAACGCCTGTCCAAGGAGGTGGACAACGCCACCATCCTGAAGAAAATCGGCACGATTGGTGCTGATGAGCCCGATGGGGTGCTCAAAGGCGGGGCCGAGAAGAAAACGCTGGATGAGGCGTTGGCGCCTGCCGGAGATGACAAGCCTGCGCCGTGAACGCTTGGTGCGGTGTGTGTTTGCCGTTGCTAGACCGAGTCGCCATTCAAAAGAGCCAGCAATGACGGCTCTCACAGCCCATCCCATCGCCATCGATGTCCTCTCAAGGCTTTTGGGGAGCGGTATTCGGTCTGGCGTTCACTCGCAGATGGCGTCTTCGTTGTTGTCTTCGATGGAGACGTTGCGGTTGATGGAGACGTCGTCGAAGACGGCGTTGGCCTGACAGCTTGGCAGGATGGGGTTTCGGTCGATGAAGACGTTGCCATCGACTCGCTCCAGCGCGATCAAGGCTTCAACGGTGTTCAGAGCCGGGTTTTCGCGGATCCAGAGGTCTTCGCCGATCTCGGTCAGCGACTCCAGGCCGGTGAGGCGCTCCAGGCGCTCGTTGAAGCGCACATCGACACGCTCTCCCACGCTTTGCAGCGTCCCAAGCCCCTCAAGGCTGGTGATGAGCGGGTTGTCCACGACCACCAGCGACTCTTCCAGGGCTGAAACCGGCCCCAAATCCGTCAGCGTCTCCAGACTTGCGTTGTTGGCAATCCGCAACGTCAGGCCCACGTGTTCCAGGTCACCCAGGCCATCGAGTGAGGCCACCAGCGGGTTCTGGAAGATGCTCAGCGTGCCGCCGACGTGGGTCAGGCCGCTGAGCGATGAGAGCGACGGCACCGCGCTGTTGTTGTCGATGAGCAGGTCTTCGCCCACGCGCTCCAACCCCTGAAGGCCGTCGATGGATTGAAGCTGGAAGGTGTCCTCGATTTGCAGCGAGCCGCCGATCTCTCGCAGCGACTCGATGCCGTCGAGCGTCAGCAGCGAGCCGGTGTCGTTGACCCACATGGAGCCTTCCACGACCGTCAGCGACCCCAACCCCAGGAGCGAAAAGAGCGACCAGTTGCGGCGCATGTCAAAGTCGCCCGCGATGTGCTCCAGCGCCGTCAAACCCGCCAGCGAACTCAGCGCGTTGTTGTCTTCAAGCGTCAGCGCGCCTTCGACGCGAACAAGCGCGCTCAAACCCGTGATGGCGCGCATGCCGTCGTTGTTGATGATCGTCAGCGGGCCGTCGATCTGCGTCAAAGACTCGAACCCTTCAAGCTCGACGATGGCGTCGTTGAAGCCAATGGTCGCGGGACCTTCGACGCGCTCCAGGGCGCCCAGGCCGCGCGTGCTGGTCAGTGCCGGGTTGGCCGTGATGTTCAACTCGCTGCCCACGCTTTGCAGCGCGTCGAGCCCCTCAAGGCTGGTCAAGCTGTTGCAGCGGCGCACCTGAAGGTAGCTGCCCACAAAGGTCACGCCTTCAAGCGGCGCCAGACTCTCCAGCGCCGCCAGATCAAAGAGCCGCAGCCGGTCTTCGATCCGCGTCAGCGTGCTCAGCCCCTCAAGGCTGGTCAGGCGCGGGTTGCCGCTAAGCTCCACCGGCCCGTCCATCACCTCCTGCTCCAGGCGCATCAGGCGCTCCAGCAGCGGGTTGTCCATCACAATGATGCCGCTGCCCAGCTCAACCCCGTCGAGTGTCTCCAAGCCCGTCAACTCTTCGTTGCCGCTGACCCGAAGCCCAGCGCCGATCCGCCTCAGGCCACCCAGCCCCTCCAAACTCGTCAGGACCTCGTTGCCCTCAATGACCAGCGCTTCGCCCACCTCCCGCAAGCCCTCCAGGCCTGCCAGGCTCGTCAGCGACTCACCTTCACCGGCGATCAAGAGCGTGCCGGTCACCTCGGTATACTCAGCCAGCGCCTGCACGTCGTCGTCGTTGCGGACCTCAAAGTCGGCGTCCCAGATGTTGGAAGGCTCACACTCAAAACCGTCGCCCTCAAACCCAGGCGGGCAGGGGCCACACTCAACATTGCCGCCGCCAAGGTTGAAGCACTGCACCCGAGAATCACAGCCGCCATTGTCCTCGGCGCATCGCCCCGGATCGCAGCCCTCCTCACCGTTGCCCTGATAACCGTCAGGACAATCCGAGCAGGTCCGACCCCCCTCGACGTTGGTGCACTCGGTGAGCGGATCACAGCCGCCGTTGTCGGTCAGACACTCATCGATGTCCACGCAGCCGCTGAGTCCGTCGCCCTCGTACCCCTCGGGGCAATCCGAACAAACGGCGCCGTCTTCGGTGTTGGTGCACTCGGTCAGCGGATCACAAGGCCCATTGTTCAACCCGCACTCATCGACCAGACACCCCGTCTCGCCGTTGCCCGCGTACCCAAAAGGACACGGCCCACAACGCCTTGAACCCAGCGAGTTGATGCACTGGGTCAGTGGGTCACAGCCGCCGTTGTCGGCAGAACACTCGTTGATGTCCGTGCAGCCCTGTGCGCCGTCGCCCTCGTATCCTTCGGGGCAGGCGCCGCATTGGGCCTTGCCTTTGACCGAGGTGCATTCGGTGCGCGGATCACAACCGCCGTTGTCCTCGACGCACGCATCGGGAAAGGATGAGGGTCCACCACAGGCCTGAAGCAGCAGCAACATGGTTGCGGCGCTGGCCACCATCAAGAAGAGGGATTTTGGGGTCATGTCGGTACAGCGTATGGACTGCCCTGGCAGGCGTTGGTGCTCTTTTCCCAAGGGGGCGGTCAATGAGCGGAGAGACCACCTGGTCCTATTGAAAGGACCATAATGCTTAAGCCCGTCTCCGTCCAGCCTCAAGGCACCAGGTAAATGGTGTACGTGCCCTCAACCTTGAAGGTGTCGTCAAAGCCTTCGCCCCCGTAAGTCCCCATAGAGCTGATGGTCAGCGTGTAGGCACCAGCAGGGAAGGGCGGCCCCAGAGGGTTGCCAGTGTCGGAGGGGCCAAGCCAGTTGGTGCCGGTCCACTCGAAGGTCTTGGGATAAACGCCCGCCTTCAGGTCCACGGTCAACGGCGGGATGCCGCACAGGCCCGTGTCACACTCGCAATACTGCTGGCCGTCGCCGGTGACCTCCTCAAAGAAGATCAGCCCGGTTTCGTCGGTAAAAGAGCATCCACCGGCGTCCTGGGGCTCGGCGGTGACCTTGGCGATCACCTCGTCGATCTCGACTTCGTAGGCGATCTCCAAACCTGCGGCGGCTTCTTCGAGCGTAAAAACGCAGTCCTGATCGGGAAAATTGAGCGAAACGCCCGGCAAGTCCGAGGCGCCGCTGGACTGGCACTCAAAGTCCGGGGTGTCGTCCGGGGGTTCCACGACGTTGTTGAGGTCTTCCTCAAAGTCGGGCTCGTCCTGAAGCTCTTGCTCGGGCTGGTCGCTGGGGATGGCGATGGCGTTTGATCCATAGCGGGTGTCGTCGCACCCCGCCAGCGCAGCCAGCGCGACAAAGACAGACACAAGACCGGACATCCTGGAGGCAGACAAAGGCATGGCTCAAGACCTGAACTGGGTAGTTGGTGGTCACGCGGGTGCACCGCAGCGCGCATCATCTATCCATGATGCACCACAGCCCCCGTCGGTCTGCAAGGCACTCAAAAGTGCGGGTCCAGGGGGCGCGCCTCCTGGTCAGGGGGTCTGGGGGATGACATCCCCCACCCGCCCAAATGCTCATCCCGGCTCATACCCCAAATAGGGCGACAGCCAACGCTCGACCTCTTTCAGATCCATGCCTTTGCGCTCGGCGTAGTTGGCCAACTGGTCTTTGCCAAAGGGCGCGGCGTTGAAGTAGCGCGCCTGCGGGTGGGCAAAATAAAGTCCGCTGACCGAGGCGGCCGGGGTCATGGCGAAGCTCTCGGTCAATTCGATGCCGGTGGCTGCTTCCACGCCGAGCAGGTCAAAGAGCTTGCGCTTCTCGGTGTGGTCGGGGTTGGCGGGGTATCCCGGCGCGGGGCGGATGCCCCGGTAGCGCTCGGCGATGAGGTCGTCGTTGCTCAGCGCCTCGTCCTGGCCGTAACTCCACTGCTGGCGAGCCTCTTTGTGGAGGGCTTCGGCGAAGGCTTCGGCCAAGCGGTCGGCCAGGGCCTTGGCCAGGATGGCGTTGTAGTCGTCGTGGTCGGCTTCGTATTGGGCCACGATCTCTTTAAGCCCGATGCCCGCCGTGACGGCAAAGGCGCCCATGTGGTCGGGCAGACCGGTGGAGGCCGGGGCGATGTAGTCGGCCAGGCTCAGGTGGGCCTTGCCTTCGTCGCGCTTCTGGCGCTGCTGGCGCAGCATGCAAAAGCGCATCAGCGGCTCCTGACGCTGGTCGTCTTTGTAGAGGACGATGTCTTCTCCGTCGGCGTTGGCGGGGAAGAAGCCATAGACGGCCTTGGCCTTGATGCGTTTGTGCTCGATCCAGTCGGCCAGCATCGCCTGGGCGTTCTCGTAGAGTTCGCGGGCGGTTTCGCCGTACTTTTCGTGCTCCAGGATTTGCGGGAAGCGGGCCCGCAGCTCCCAGGTCACAAAGAAGGGCGTCCAGTCGATGAAGGGCACCAACTCTTCAAGCGGCTTGTCTTCAATGACGCGGCGGCCGGTGAACGACGGCGCGGGGACGTCCTTGAGGTGCCACTCAAAGGCGGAGGCGTTGGAGACGGCCTTGTCAAAGTCCACCAGCGGGGTTTGGCGGCGGCGCTGGTGGATCTGGCGGTCGCGCTCCTGAATGCGGCGGTTGTTGTGGTCAAAGTCGTCGCGCCTGCTTTCGCTCATCAGGTCGCTGACCACGGTGGCGGCCAGCGAGGCGTCCAGGACGTGGATGGTGGGGGACTCGTAGCGCGGGGCGATCTTGACCGAGGTGTGGCGGCGGCTGGTGGTGGCGCCGCCGATGAGCAGCGGGATGTCCATGCCTTCGCGGGCCATCTCGGCGGCCACGTGGACCATCTCGTCGAGCGACGGCGTGATGAGGCCGCTCAGCCCGATGACGTCGACGTTGTGCTCGCGGGCGGCTTCGAGGATGCGGTTGCTGGGGACCATGACGCCCAGGTCGATGACCTCAAAGTTGTTGCAGCCAAGGACCACGCCGACAATGTTTTTGCCGATGTCGTGCACGTCGCCCTTGACGGTGGCCATCAGAACCTTGCCCTGGCTGCTGCTGCCGGGGCCTTTGTCGGCTTCCATGTAGGGCATCAGGAAGGCCACGCCCTTTTTCATGACGCGGGCGCTCTTGACGACCTGAGGCAGGAACATCTTGCCGGCGCCAAAGAGGTCGCCGACGTGCTTCATGCCGTCCATCATCGGCCCTTCGATGATGTGCAGCGGCAGCTCGTAGGCCTTGAGGGCCTCGGCGAGGTCTTCCTCGATGAACTCGGTGATGCCGTTGACCAAGGCGTGGCTGATGCGCTCCTGGAGGTTCTTTTCGCGCCAGGACAGGTCCTTTGTGCGCTTTTTGCCGGTGCCCTTGACCTCCTGGGCCAGGGTGATGAGCCGCTCGGTGGCGTCGGGGTCGCGGTTGAAGAGCACGTCTTCGATGGCCTTGAGGAGATTGGGCTCGATTTCCTCGTAAACGACCAACTGACCGGCGTTGACGATGCCGGTGTCCATGCCCGCCTTGATGGCATGGTAGAGGAAGGCGGCGTGCATGGCCTCGCGCACGGCGTTGTTGCCGCGGAACGAGAAGGAGATGTTGCTGACCCCGCCGGTGATCTTGGCCAGCGGGAAGCGCGTCTTAAGCTCGCGCACGGCCTCGATGTACTCGACGGCGTAGTTGTTGTGCTCCTCGATGCCGGTGGCGACGGTGAGGATGTTGGGGTCAAAGATCAGGTCCTGGGGCGCAAAACCGACCTCTTCAGTAAGGATCTTGTAGGCCCGGCTGAGGATGTCGACCTTGCGCTGGCAGGTGACGGCTTGCCCCTCTTCATCAAAGGCCATCACGACCACCGCCGCGCCGTAAAGCCGGATGGTGCGGGCCTGGGCCTTAAAGACCTTTTCGCCCTCTTTGAGGCTGATGGAGTTGACGATGGCCTTGCCCTGGATGCACTTCAAGCCCGCCTCAATGACCGAAAACTTGGAGCTGTCGATCATAAAGGGCAGGCGCGCGATCTGAGGTTCGGTGGCCAGCAGGTTCAAGAAGGTCGTCATGGCCTTCTCGGAGTCGAGCAGGCCAGCGTCCATGTTGATGTCCAGAATGTTGGCGCCGCCCTCGACCTGTTGGAGCGCCACGGCGGCGGCCGCCTCGTAGTTCTCCGTCTGGATCAGCTTGGCGAACTTGCGCGACCCCGTCACATTGGTCCGCTCGCCGATCATCGTAAAGTTCGACTCGGGGCGGATCTCAAAGGTCTCCAGGCCGCTGTAGGTGGAGTAGGGGTTGAGGCTGGGCACGGGGCGCGGGGGCAGATGCTCGACGGCTTCGGCGATGGCCTCGATGTGGTTCGGGGTGGTGCCGCAGCACCCACCAAGGATGTTGATCCAACCCTCCTGGGCAAACTCACGCACAATGGCCGCCATCTGCGCCGGGGTCTGATCATACTCGCCGAACGCATTGGGCAGCCCCGCGTTGGGATAGCACGAGACATACCCTGGGGTGACCTTGGCCAGCGCCTCGATGTGGGGGCGCATCTGACGGGCGCCCAGTGCGCAGTTGAGGCCCACCGTCAGTGCGTCGGCGTGCTCAACCGAGGTCTGGAAGGCCTCGGGGGTCTGTGCCGAGAGCGTGCGCCCGCTGGCGTCGGTGATGGTGCCCGAGAGCATGACGGGCAGGCGCCTGCCGATGGCCAAAAAGACGTCTTCGATGGCGGCGATGGCGGCCTTGATGTTGAGGGTGTCGAAGCTGGTTTCTGCCAGCAGCAGGTCCACGCCGCCGTCGATCAAGCCCCGAATCTGCTCGGCGTAGCAGGCGCGCAGCAAATCAAAGGTCGACCCGCGCATGGTGGGGTCGTTGACGTCGGGCGAGATGGACAGAGTCTTGCTGGTTGGCCCGATGGCGCCGGCGACAAAGCGGGGTTTGTCGGGGGTGCGCAGGGTCCAGGCGTCGGCGGCGGCGCGGGCGACCTTTGCCGAGGCCACGTTGAGGTCATAGACCCACTGCTGGCCGTTGTAGTCGGCCTGCGAGATGGTGTTGGCGTTGAAGGTGTTGGTCTCAAGGATGTCCGCGCCAGCGGCCAAAAACTGCTCATGGATGGCGCCGATGATGTCGGGCCGGGTGAGGCTCAACAGCTCATTGTTGCCCTTCAGATCCGAGGGGTGATCCCTGAAGAGGTCGCCTCGAAAGTCTCCCTCGGTCAGGTTGTGGGTTTGGATCATGGTGCCCATGGCACCGTCAAGGATCAGGATCCGCTCTTTGAGGAGCTTGTGGATATCGGTCACGTCGTGCTCCATGGGCGAAGGGCAGCAAGCCAGCCAGGGCGTTCTTTCAGGCGTCCAGGGGAAGGACCGTCAGGTTTGGCGTCAATGCCACAATACAAACAATGGGGCCAGAGATTTCTGGCCCCATTGCAAAAGAAAGGGATTCGGACCACAGCAGGATCCACAAATTTGCAGCAAGCAATGATGAAGCTCAGACGACCAAAACTCATCAGCGATGACCCACAGGCCGCCAAGCCAACCCAGTCCCCACACCAAACCCAAGCACTTCAAAAAGAAAACAAAGAAGATGCCCAGGTTTGGGGCGAGCAATGATGAGGCTCAGGGGCCTCGGGTCGAACGAAGCCATAGCAGCGCTATTGCGAGTGAGTCACGTGGCTCCTGAGTCCATCAGGGCCGCCTACAAACTAGTAGCGGTAGTGGTTGTCTTTGAAGGGCCCATTGACGGGGACGTTGATGTAGTCGGCCTGCTCTTTGGACAGGTCGGTCAACGTGGCGTCGAACTTGGCCAGGTGGAGGTGCGCGACCTTCTCGTCCAGGTGCTTGGGCAGCACGACGACGCTGTTGGTGTCGTAGGACTCGGCGTTTTCGTGCAGCTCAATCTGGGCCAGGACCTGGTTGGTGAAGGAGGCGGACATGACCAGGCTGGGGTGGCCGGTGGCGCAGCCCAGGTTGACCAGACGGCCTTCGGCCAGGATCAGCACGGAGTGACCGCCGCCGGCGGGGCCGTGGGTGGTGTTCTTGAAGCGCCACTCGTGGACCTGGGGCTTGATCTCGATTTTTTCGACTTCGCCGCGCTCGAGCATGGCCTCAAGGCCCGCCATGTCGATCTCGTTGTCGAAGTGACCGATGTTGCACACGATGGCGTTGTGCTTCATGGCCTTCATGTGCTCGGCGGTGATGATGTTGAAGTTGCCGGTGGCGGTGACGTAGATGTCAAAGCCCTTCTCGATGGCCTGCTCGATGGTGATGACGTCCAGACCCTGCATGCAGGCCTGGAGGGCGCAGATGGGGTCGATCTCGCTGACGGCCATGCGGGCCTGCTGACCGCGCAGGGACTGCACGGAGCCCTTGCCGACGTCGCCAAAGCCAGCCACGATGGCCTTCTTGCCGCTGATCAGGACGTCGGTGGCGCGCATCAGGGCGTCCACCAGGGAGTGGCGGCAGCCGTAGATGTTGTCGAACTTGCTCTTGGTGACCGAGTCGTTGACGTTGATGGCCGGGAAGAGGAGCGTGCCCTGCTCGGCGCGCTGGAGCAGACGGTGGACGCCCGTGGTGGTCTCTTCGGAGACGCCGCGGATGGTCTTGGCGAAGGGACGCCAGAAGTTGTCGCCGCGCTGCTCGCGCACGTCGGCCAGCACCTGCAGCACGCACTTAAGCTCGTCGTTGTCGGTCGTGGAGGGGTCGGGGGTTTCGCCCTTTTCCTCAAGCTCCACGCCGAGGTGGATGAGCAGGGTGGCGTCGCCGCCGTCGTCGAGGATCAGGTTGGGACCCTGGTTGTCACCCCAGTGCAGCGCCTGGAAGGTGCACCACCAGTACTCCTGGAGGGTCTCGCCTTTCCACGCGAAGATGGGCGGGCCAGCGGGGGCCTCGGGGGTGCCGTTGCCCACGGCGGTGCCAGCGGCGGCGTGGTCCTGGGTCGAGAAGATGTTGCAGGAGGCCCAGCGCACTTCGGCGCCCAGCTCCACCAACGTCTCAATCAACACACCCGTCTGGATGGTCATGTGCAGCGAGCCCGAGATGCGGGCGCCCTTGAGGGGCTGCTTACCGGCGTACTCTTCGCGCAGCGCCACCAGACCGGGCATCTCGTAGAGGGCCAGATCCAGCTCTTTGCGACCGAAGCGCACCGTCTCGGGCTTCAGATCGCGGACTTTGTACTTCGCATCCGAAAAGAGCGGCAGACCCGTGTCCATAAAAGTCGCCGTGTTCGAAACCAGTGCAACGCTCATCTTCTTTACCCTTTGGTGATGGTGTGTCGTCTCTTGCGTGTGTCAGCATAGGGACGAACAGTGTTGTTTAATCCGTTCATCCAGATGAATGAATCTTTAAAGCATGACGGCCCGCTTCGCAAGGCCTTTTCGCGCCTCAATCCGACTTTGTTGAAGCATCGCTCGCCGATGCATCTGAGGGGCGCAAAGTTGCAACAAAAAGTCCGGGGCCTTGTGCTTCGTTGTCGATCGGCAGCGTCCTCCAGTGGGCCAACTCCAGGCCCGCGCTGCGCGCCAACGCCTCCAGGCGCTCGGGAGAGAAGCCCAGGTGGTGGTGGCCCATGGTGCGGCGGTAGACGGCCCGGTCGTGCTCGACCATGTCGACGATCACGGCGCGGCCCTGGGGGGTCAGCGCGCGGCGAACTTCGGTCAAGACCTGACCGGGGTTGGCGATGTGGTGCAAAACCAGGGCGCAGATGGCCGCGTCCAGCGCGCCGTCCTCAATGGGCAGCGCCGCCAGATCGCCGCAGCGCAGCTCCACGTTGTCCACCCCGTCTAGCCTGGCGGCCGCCGCCTCCAGCATGGCCTGCTCGCGGTCCACGGCGATGACCTTGCGCACCGCCGGGGCCACCAGTTCGGCCACCTCGGCGGTGCCGCAGCCCAGATCGCCCACCACCCAGTGCTCGGGCAACATCGACAAGAGGGCCGGAAAGGTGAAATCGGCCCCAAAGAGGGCCCGGCGCAGCGAACTCCACTCCGAGGCCACGCGCCCAAAAAACGACTTGGAGTCGATGTGGCGCGCCGCCAACACGGTCTGGAGCCGCTGCTGGTCCTCGTCGCAGATGAGTTGGTGGGTCTGGCTGTGGCCAACGACCTGCCAAAGCCCCAGCGCCTCTTCCGAGAGCGTCTCAGTGGCCATGCGCAGCCACGTCGAGGTGCCCTCGGTGCGCCGCACCACCCAGCCTCCCAGCGCCAGCGCCTTAAGGTGCCTGGACACCGTCGACTGCGGGACCTGCAGGATCCGGGTCAGCTCCCCAACGGCCAACTCTTCCTTCTGCAACAGGCGCAACAAACGCACCCGCAGCGGCTCCGACAAGAGCCCCAGGTGCTGATAAATCCCCTCGTTCTTCATCCGTTCCCTCCGGCGCCACGGGATACTGCACTTTGATCCCCCAGATCAAGCGCCCAGGTTCCCACACCCACCCCACCACACCCAGCCATTTGTGGTAGATTGCCGCCACACCAACGCGCTGGCGCCCGCTCGTCAGCCACAGCCAGGGAGCCAGCCCGTGAACCCCACCATGCCCCGCGTTGATTTGCGCTCAGACACCGTCACGCGACCCACCGATGCCATGCGCCACGCCATCGCCAATGCCCCCGTGGGCGACGATGTCTACGGAGACGATCCCACCGTCAACGCCCTGCAAGAGCGCGCGGCGGCCCTCTTTGGCAAAGAAGCGGCGCTCTTTGTCCCCTCGGGCACCATGGCCAACCAGATCGCCATCCGCACCCACACCCAGCCCGGCGACGAGATCGTCGTCGAGTCCAGCGCCCACATCTTCCTCTATGAAGGCGGCGGCTTTGCGGCCCTCTCGGGCGTCTCGGCCCGCTGCGTCCCCGGCGAAGGCGGCCTGCTAAACGCCCAAAAGGTCCGCGAGGCCATCCGGCCCCCCGACCCCACCTCCCACTACCCCCAAACCCGGCTCGTCTGCCTGGAAAACACCGCCAACCGCGCCGGAGGCGTGGTCTACGACCTCGACCGCACCGCCGCCATCGCCGCCGTGGCCAAAGAACACGGGCTGGCGCTCCACCTCGACGGCGCCAGGGTCTTCAACGCCGCCGTGGCCATGAAAGCGTCCCTGGCCGACGTGGCAGAGCCCTTCGACTCCATCTCCTGCTGTCTAAGCAAAGGTCTGGGCTGCCCGGTGGGGAGCCTCCTGGTGGGCTCGCGGGCCTTCATCAACCGCGCCCACCGCTTCCGCAAGATGTTTGGCGGCGGCATGCGCCAGGCGGGCCTGCTGGCCGCCGCCGGAATCCACGCCCTGGAACACCACATCGAGCGTCTGGCCGACGACCACGCCCGCGCCAAACACATGGCCGCCCAGGTCGGCGCCATGTCCGGCGCCAGCGTCCAACTCGACACCGTCCAAACCAACATGGCCTACATCGACGTCTCGCCCTCAGGCCACACCGCCGCCGAAGTCTGCCAAGGACTCGCCGAACGCGGCGTCCTGGCCAACGCAGTCTCAACCTCACACCTGCGGATCGTCACCCACATCGACGTGGACGACGCAGACGTCGGGGTAGCTTTGGCTGCCTTTGCTGAGTTGGTCGGGTGAGGGGGTAAGTGCTGGCGGTCAAACGCCGAGCACCTTTCTGTTTTTGGGATGGAAAAGGGCGGGGGCTTTCAGCACGGCCTTCATACGGTGGTGTGAACGTTTTGTAAGCTAACGGTGCAAGCTCACCCTTAACTATAGAGATATTGTGCTGATTTGGGTTTGAGTGTGTCGTGTTTTTAGTGTGGCGGCATTGGAGTAGATGGTGAATCCCAATGGGTTCGTAGTGTATCTGCTAAACGACGCAGAGAGTTGGCATTTCTGGGACATACATATTTATAATTATTTATTTTGTATCTTTTGCCAGGTTCAATGATTTTTTCAAATTGCTTGGCTAGTTGATTTAGTATTTCTGGATTCGATGGGGTGATCACAATATTGAGATCGTGTTCGTTTTCATGGGGGCCTCTTTGTTTAAGCTCCAAGTTGTTTTGTTGAAGCCAGATCTTTAAATTATCATTTTGAGGGATATTGCCTGACAGGATTACGTTTACTTGGTTTTCTGATTTTGGCATTACAAGTATTGAACAAAAGTAGGGGTATAGTTGACCTCGGCTATTTATGTCTCTATCTGATCTGTCATCTACAATAAATGCACGCATTTTATCGATGTTTTTGACTCGTTTATCGTTGTATCCGTAGACTTTGTGGAGCTTTTCTTTTAGTTGTCTCAATTTGTGTCCTCCGGCTAATGTTTATAGTTGATATTTTAAGGTAAGAGAAATCATCTGTCAATGAGGCTGTTGAATGATGTGGTTGTAGGTCATATCATAGAACGGGGCGCCTGAGAGTTAACGCTGCTTGGAGGTGTGGTATGATGGGCTGAAACCAAAGGGGAGGCCCAGAA
>CAKZKQ010000758.1 GCA_937123825.1 uncultured Pseudomonadota bacterium | reverse complement strand
GTAGATGCCGCGCTTGGTGCCGCTCTGCTCCAGGTTGGCCGTCAACCGATAGTCGGCGGCTGGAAGTCGGGCGTCTTCGGCGTGGCGGCCGTACTGCATGGCGTTGATGGTCTTCTGCGGGTGCTCCACCCGAAAGCCCACCGCAAAGGGCTTGCGGGCCATGGAGACCCCTTGCTCCAGCAGCCGCGTGGCCAGCGCGCGGCTGGAGTGCCCCCCGGCCAGGACCACGGCACGGGCCTGAACCTGTTGCCCATCGGCCAACTCCACGCCAGTGACCTCATGCCCGTGGGTGTCCATCAAGAGCGAGCGCACGCGGGTGTTGAAGTGAAACTGCGCGCCTTGCTCGGTCATGGCGCGGCGCATCTCTTTCAGAAGCGCGATCAGCCGGTCGGTGCCAAGGTGAGGCTTGCCGTCCAGCAGAATCCGCTCCGGGGCGCCCATCTCAACCAGGGTCTTGAGGACAAAGCGCACCTGAGGCGCACCAATCCGAGTGGTCAGCTTCCCATCGCTCCACGTCCCCGCACCGCCCTCGCCAAAGCACAGGTTGCTGTGCCGCTGGAGGTGACCCCAGTGCATCAGCCGCGAGACATCCTGGGCGCGGGTTTCGACAGGTTTGCCCTGCTCGATGATCCAGGGCTTGAGCCCGGCCCGGGCCAGCCAGAGCGCCGCAAAGAGCCCCGCAGGGCCAGCGCCAATGACGATGACGCGCTCATCGGCGCGGTGTGCGGGGACGCGTTTGACGGGCAGATCAAAGAAGGGCTCGGCCTGGCGGACGCCTTTGGGCAGCTTTTTGAGCGCCCCGTCCAGCTCGGCGTGCACCGAGTAGACCAGTTTGGGGGCGCCGCGGCTGTCGAGCGAGCGTTTGAGCGCGGTGATGCCCAGCACCGAGGCCTTTTTGACCCCAAGGCGGCTGGCCACAGCGCTGTGCAGGGCCGTCTGGACGCTCTCGTCGTCGTCCAGCGCGACGGTCAGGTTGTCGAGTCTAAGCAGCAAAGGTGAGGCGCTCCGGCACAGGTTGGCGGTCAGGACAGCCTTGGAAGAGGCCTGTCTGGCGTGATTTGGCTTGCCGGCCCACCGGCGACAACCCTCCACGCAAACCGAACCTTACCCAAACCTGGCCAACAACAAAACCCGCAGGTTTGTGTTCACGGCGAGGTTTAGCACCAACTTCAGCGGGAGGCCAACTGGCGCAGGCGCTCTTCGTCGCGGCGGTAGACGTCGTGCAGGAAGTGCACGCGCCCGTCGTCGGCCACGCGGACGGTGATGTAGTCGATGATGATCGGGATCTTGTTCTGGAGGAAGATCTTGGTGTTGTCGTACTTGCGCAGCACGCGGCTGATGCGACCATGGTCGTACTGGTTGTCGTACTCCAGCAGCCTCCTGGCCAGCACCAGTGGCTCATGCAGGCGCACGCAGCCGTGACTGAAGGCCCGCACGGGGCGGTAGAAGAGGTTCTTGGACTGGGTGTCGTGCATGTAGATTTCGTGGGGATTGGGGAAGATGATCTTCACCTGTCCCAGCGCGTTGCCCGGCCCCGGCGGCTGCCTGACCCACTCGCCCTTGGTCCCGTGCCCCATGACCTGAAAGCCTTTGCTCTCCAGGTAGCCTTTGCGCTCGTCGTCGTCCATGTCGTCGGTCTTGTTGCGCAGGATCTCACGCTTGAAGATGCGCTTGGGGACGTTCCAGAAGGGGTTGTAGACGACGCGGTCGATGAGGGCGAAGGTGGTGGGGGTGGCGTTGACCATCACGCGGCCCTCACCGCGGCGGATCTTGCGCTTGGTGTCTCCCACGACCACCCGAAAGCGCAGGTCGCGTTTGCCGTTGACCCAGAACTCGCCGTAGAAGTCGGGGATGTTGACGTAGACGTGGTCCTCTTCGCGGGGCATGGACTCGCGCCACTTGCGCATGGCCAGACGGACGCGGGTGAGCTTCTCTTTGGCGGTGATGTTGAGCGCCGCCACGGTGGCCTTGTCGAGTTGACCTTTGTCTTTGACCTGATGGGTGCGCTGGAAGGTCCGCAGGGCCGCTTTGAGGTCTTCGTCGTAGAGATCAGAGTTGGCGTCGCCGGTCTTGTAGCCCTCTTGTTCGAGGCGCTGGCGCAGGGTGACGATGGCGGGGCTGCGCTTGCCCGTTTTGAGCTTGCGAAGGCGCGCGCCGTCGACTTTGGTGAAGCCGCCTTTGTCGGACAACTCGATGTAGCGCTCACGGGCGGCCAGCAGCTTCATGTACTGACCGCCGCCGGGCAGGATGCCCGCGATGACGTCTTTGACAGGCTCCTGACCCATGCGGGCCATGACCTCCTGCAGGGCACGGTGCCGAGCGACGCTGGCCGACTGGGGCCAGTCTTCAGACACAGTCATGCGCAGGCGGTCGGAGCTGACCTTGTCTCGGGTGCGTGACATCTCGCGGTCGGCCAGTTCCTTCAACCAGACGCGGTGCTTCTCCATGTGCTCCCACTGGGGACCGGCGTGTTTTGCGCGCATGTCCCAGGCAAACTGCATGATGAGCTGGTGCGAGAGGACTTCGAGGTCGGCCATGGCACCGGCGACCTGATTGGCGGCGATCTTGAGGTCGCGCAGATCCTGCTCGATGTGGGGCAGCGGGGTCTGGAACTTTTCGTTGCCAAAGACGATCGCCACCAGCGTCTCATCGCGGACGCTGCCATCCTCATGGCGGATGGTCTCGCCTTCGAGGGTCATCAGGTGCGTTTGGAGGCGGCTGATGTGCTCTTCGCTCAGGCGCGCATCGGTGACCCCGGCGCGAAGCTCCTGAAGGCTCTTGGCGACGGTGTCTGCTTTGTCGGTCAACTCCTGGCAGGGGTAGAGATCCAGGGGGATGTCGTGGCGCGGAAGCTCTTTGCACAGCGCGGCGATGGCCTGGAAGTTCTCTGTGGTGCCCTGGGGAGCGGCGGTGTCGACAAAGCGCGGGGACTGCGCCGAGAGGTAGTCGGGCAGCAGCCTGGGCTCTTGCTGACGCGAGTCGATGGACTCGATGCGTTTGCCCAGCGTTTTGTGGAGATCGGTGGCCTGGAGCCTGGGGGCTTTGGCGGCGAACTCCGTTTTAAATAGATCGGCGGCCTTGATGGCGGCGTCGGTGGCTTCCTGTTGGTCCAATCGCCCGGAGCAGGCTGCCAGGACCGACACCAACGCGACCAGCGCGACGGACAAGGGGAGGCTGCGGTTCATCAATGCTTCTGTCTCAACGTCATGGCGAACCCGCTTGTGGCGGGCTCTCTTGGCTCCTGAATGGCTTCGGCGTTGCGTCTGGACCGGCTTCCCTGCGGCCCCATGGGGCACACGCGGCGCACATTATAAGTACGCATTTGCCTGCTGTCATGTTCCGTATGGTCAGTACAAGTGACAAAGTCCCTTGATTCCAGCGCCATGTCGTCTATCTTTCGGCCCCGCTGTGGTGATGCAGGTGTTGGCCTGCGCGTCACAGCGCGCATCGAACTTAAGGAGACCCACCATGCCCATTTACGAGTACCGTTGCCCCAACTGTGGCCACGAATTCGAAAAATTGGTCAAATTCAGCGATCCCCCCCCACCTTGCCCAGAATGTGGGCACCCCGAGACGGCCAAGCGCGTCAGCCAGACAACCTTTCACCTCAAGGGCGGCGGTTGGTATGTGACCGATTATAAAGACAAGCCCTCGGCCACCGCGTCCCCGTCGGATTCGGGCGGCGGTGATTCGGGCGGCTCTGACGACGCCAGCAGCAGCGCCAGTGCGGATTCGAGCAGCGACTCGGGCAGCAGCGCCAGTAGCACCTCCAGCGCCGACACCTCCAGCAGCACCTCGTCTTCCTCCTCCAGCGACGACTGAGCGCCCTCCTGCCGGTGGCTTGACGTCCACAGGCGCTGGTGCCACAACTGCCTGCGCTGGTGGCCTTGTTGTGAAAGCGGGGCCGTTTGCCCACCGCTGTGAGCATCAAGGAGGAAGTGGCGATGTTGGAGGGTGTGAAGAAGGTCCATCTGATTGGAATCGGCGGCATTGGCGTCTCGGCCGTGGCCCGAATCCTGATTCAGCGCGGCTTTGAGGTGTCGGGCTCGGACGTGCGTGAGAGCCAGTTGACCGAGGCCATGCGCGCGCTGGGCGCCCGCGTTGTCATCGGTCACAAGCCCGAAAACATCCAGGGCGTGGATCTGGTGGTGGTCTCCACGGCCATCCCCAAAGACAACGTCGAGTTGGTGGCCGCCGGCGAGTCCGAGATTCGGATCGAACACCGCTCGGCGGTGCTGCGGGCCTTGATTGACGACCGTCAGATCGTCGGCGTCACCGGCACCCACGGCAAAGGCACGGTCTCGTCGATGATCACCTGGATTCTGGACCAGGCCGGGCGCGAGCCTGGGTTCATCATTGGCGGTTTGCTCAACAATTACGGCGTCAACGCCCGCAACGGCGATGAGACCTTTGTGGTGGAGATCGACGAGTCCGACGGCTCGCACCACCGCAGCCGCCCCGACCACGTGGTCTGCAACTTCCTGGAACTGGACCACCTGAACTACTACGACGGCATCGACGACATCATCAACTCCATGGCCGACTTCCTGCGCGGCAATGAGCGCTTGCAGGCGGCTTACGTCAACGCCGACTGCCAGGGCAACCGTCGGATGATCGAGCGCCTTGAGGGCCTTGAGGCGCCGGTGGTCACCTACGGCATGGAGAGCATGGACGCCCATGTGCGCGGCGAGCTGATCAGCAAAGACCAGATGCCCACGTGCTTTAATGTCTACATCCGTGGGGAGCTGGCTGGTCAGGCGGAGTTGAACCTGCCGGGGCGCTACAATGTGGTCAACGCCTGCGCGGCCATCGCCGTTACCCAGCGCCTGGGGGTGTCCTTTGAAGACGCCGCCGCCGCGCTCAAGACCTTCAAGGGGTTGGAGAACCGCTTTACGCTGGTCAACGCCGCTGGTGTTTGGCTGGTCAAGGACTACATCAGCCATCCCACCGGCATGCGCAAGGTCCTTGATTCGGCCCGCGATCTGGTCTCTGGCCGTCTCATCAGCGTCTTCAAGCCCTACCGCTACACTCTGATGAAGTACCTTGAGGACGAGTACGCCACCGCTTTTGAAGGCAGCGACGAGGTGGTCATCACGACCATGTACGCCGCCAATGAAAAGCCCATCCCCGGCGTCAACACCGAGTCCTTTGTGGCCAATCTGCGCAACAACGGCTTCAAGACCACCCTCATCCCCAACCAGGACGACATCCACGGCTGGGTGATGGAGAACGCCAAACCCGGCGACAAGGTCCTCTTCTTTGGCGGCGATGACTTCTTCCGCCTGTGCGACCGCATCGCCGAAGACCTGCGCGCCCGCGCCTGAAATCCTCCACCCTCTCCAGACAATCTTTCAGACAAAGCCAAGCAGGCGCGCCGCGCTGTAGGCCGCCTGGCTGCCTTGCCCCGAGGCCAGCGCGATGGTCCGAAACGTCGGACAGGCGCAGTCTCCGGCCGCCAGCACTCTGGGGTGTCCGGCCTGGGCCTGTGTGTCCGCCATCAGATAACCATAGCCCGTTGTGGGCGCCGCACGCCCTCCTTCCAATTCAATGGGCGGGACCGTGGCCCCCTCGCCGATTCGCACCAGCAGGCCCTCGGTCGGCAGCGTTTGGAGGGGTTTGTCCTTGGTCTCCACCACCACGGCGGTCAAAAATGGGGCGCCGTCGGTGGCCTCGATGGAGCGCAGGCGGCTGTGGTTGAGGATGGTGATGGCCGGGTGGTTTTGAGCGGGGACGACAAACTCATCGCGAGCCCTGAAGGCCGCCGAGCGGTTGATCATGGTGACGGTGGCGCCGACCTCGGCCAGGAGCAGCGCGTTTTCAAAGGCCGCGTCTCCCGCCCCCACGATGGTCACCTTGCGCCCCCTGAAGCGCTCCCGCTCTGCCCGGCCAGAGACCGCCACGCCGCGGCCCAGGTGGGCGGTCTCTTCGGGCAGGCCCAGGCGGCGGCGTTGGGTGCCTGTTGCCACGATGACGGCCCCAAAACGCGCTTCGTGTGCGGCGTCTGGGCTTTGGAGGGTGACCGAGACCCCGGTTTGGTCGGCGCGGACCTGCGTTGCGCGCGTGTTGTAGCGTGGGGCCAGGGCGCGCCGTTCAAAGTCCTGGCGCATGGCCGCCGCGCAGGCTGCGCCGTGCTCAAAGCGCGCGCCAGGGTAGTTGTGAATGGGGTTGTGGACGCGCAAGAGCGTGCCGCCGGACTTGTCGGCGGCCTCGACCCACTCAAAGGGGGCGCCCAGCTCGTGCAGCCACATGGCCGCCGCGATGCCCGCAGCGCCAGCCCCCACGACGAGGGTCTTGAAATGGGGCGGCTGAGGGGCGGTGGGCTGTGTCATGATGTTGCTCCATGGGTGATTGAGTCACTCCAAGAGATGTCACACAACCGGCCTGGGGCTCAAATGGGGGGAGATTTTCTGGCCACAGAGCGCAAAAGCCGCCCGGATTGGGGCGGCTTTTGAGGTGTGTGGGCTGTGAGAGCCTACTCAACAAAGGGGCGCCGGAC